>CAYGID010000026.1:0-26415 GCA_964349835.1 uncultured Bacteroidales bacterium
ACGAACTCAACGAAATGATATTAATGGTATTCCCCGAAATCATCAAATAGGCAAACGCGGCAATCAGCGAAATGGGAATGGTAATCACAATAATGAGCGTTGCCCTCCAGCGACCCAGGAAAAACAACACCACCACCATCACAATTAACAGCGTTTCGAGCACCGTGCGAGTTAACGAATTGATAGTGTTTACAATATTCTCGGAGGTATCGGCAATCACCCCGATTTTCACATCGGGAGGCAGTTGCGCCTCAATCAGCGGAAGCTGCTCCTGCACCTTTTTGGCAATATCTACCGAGTTAGCGCCCGACTGCTTCTGCACAATGAGCAGACCTCCCTTTGCGCCATCGATATACACCTCCTGTGCACGTTCCTGCAACCCATCGGTTACACGAGCCACATCGCGCAGATAGACAGTCTTTTGCCCGACGTTCGACACAATCAGATCCTCCAATTGGCGAACATCCGACAACTCACCCTGCACCCGCAGCGCATAGGTATTACTCCCCATATCCATGGATCCAAGGGGAGTATTCCGATTCTCGGCCCCAACCACCGCAGCCACCGCCTCAACCGAAAGGTTAAAAGACTCCAGTTTGGTAGGATCGCAATAGATATAGACCTCCCTTTGAGGCACACCCATAATCGACACTGCCCCAACACCCGCAATCCGCTGCAGCGGGTTCGACACCTTATCATCCAGCATCTTGTAGAGTGCAGGAAAACTCTTATCGGCCGTCACCGAAAGCACCAGAATAGGGATATCGTCGGTTCCGAACTTAAAAATAATCGGATTATCGACCCCATCGGGCAATCGGTTTTCAATCAAGTCGAGTTTATCGCGTACATCGTTGGTAGCCTGATTAATATCAGTTCCGTAATTAAACTCCAGCGTAACAATAGATGTATTCTCCTTCGACTGCGAGATTACATGCTTCAAATCGCTCACCGTATTTAACACATTTTCAAGCGGCTTCGTCACATTCGTCTCCACATCCGAAGCACTTGCCCCCTGATACGAAGTAATCACCATCAACTGATTCGTCTCAATCTCAGGCAGAAGATCGATCGAAAGCCGACTCAGCGAAAAAAGACCCAAAATAACCACCGCCACAAAAAGAAGAGCCGTGGTCACCGGGCGCTTTACAGCAGTTGCATATATACTCATCTTAATAAACTTTAATCAAAAAAACATCCAAAAAAATTGAGCACTAGAGCACTAGAGCATTGTTGCGCATAGCGCAACAATGCTCTAATGCTCTTTCACTAATGTTCCTTCATTCAGCCGGTTCTGGCCCGAAACCACCACACGCTCGCCCACAGTAAGGCCCGAAAGCACCTCATAATCGGAACCGACCCTGCGACCCAACGCAACCTCCCTAAACAACACCTTTCCGTTATCAAATACAAACACATAACGGTTTCCGCTGCCACTCTGCCTTACAATCGCCCTGTCGGGCACCACAATCCTTTCGGCCTCGCCCAGGTTGAGCAACACCGTTGCCGACATCCCGGGCCTCACCCGCTGGTCGGCATTCCGAAGGGTCACCTCCGCGGAAAAAGTGCGGCTGGTCGGATCGACCGAGGGATAGACCAGGCTTACAGTACCCGAAAACCTCTCTTCGCCATACACATCGAGCCTAACCTCGGCATCCATTGCCCGCTTCACCACAGTATAATACGACTCCGAAACATGAATCAACAACTTCACAGGCGAGATCTGCTCCACCACCAGAATAGGGTTCGCCATAGAGTACATGTCGCCGTTATCGTAATTGCGCGCAGTAACCACACCCGAAATCGGACTGACTAACTGCGTATTATCCTGCAGATTACGAAAAGCAGTGCGCGACACCTGCAGCGCTGTATTTTTGGCATCCCATTCGGCACGCGAAACACCCCCCACCTTATACAGCTCATCAAACCGCACAAAGTCGGCCTCAAGGTTTTTAAGTTGTGTTTCGGCCTGAATCAGAGCCGACGACTCCATTTGCACCAATTTTTGGCCGGCCTTCACCTGATGACCCACCTCCACAAAGATGTTATCGATACGCACCGCCATTGCGGGAGCAATCTTATTCACCACATGAGCCTCCACAGTAGCAGAGAACTCGGCCGTCTGAATGCTCTTAACCAGCCGCGCTTCGGCCAGCTCCACCTGCACAACTTCGGGTTCGGCAGCCTCGTCCGAAGCCTTTTTGGCTCCGTCGCTACTGCACGACGTGAGGGCCGAAACAAAAAGTACAACAGCAGCAGAAAGAGAAACAATATGATTCATCCGAAGAAAATTGATTTTTAAAGGTCGGATGGAGCTCGCATGTTGATTATGTTCATGCAAGTTTGTGTATTGAGAAATACATGCTCGGTTCATCCGTACAAAATTATTTTTTAAAGGTCGGATGGCGCTTGCATGTTGATTTTGTTCATGCAAGATTGCGTTTTGAGAAAAACATGCTCGGTTCGTTGTATAAGGGCTCTGTTTTTTCGTTCAAATTCATAACTTTGAAGAAATAATTCGTAGTTCCATTGTGTATGCAGAAAAAAAATATCACCTCTAATACTTGTGGAAAAGAGTCGCTTGCAGATGAGATTCGTGCGCTGGGCGTTTTTGATTCCGAGTTGGATGAGATGTTAAGTTGCATCACCCATCTTGCTTCTGTGATTTGTGAGGTGCCGTGGGCTTTTATTGCCTTTTGCGATGCAAACCGAACCTGGGTTCGGTCGAGTTACGGTATGCGACCCGAGTGGTTTGCCGATGAGCTGAAAATCTGTCGGCAGGCACTTAAGAGTAGCACCCTCTTTGAACGAGAGGGTTTGTACGGCAGCGCTCAGTATGGCACCGATTTTTCCGAATCGTCCGATGCCCGTGTCGATTTTTTCGCGGGGCAGCGGTTGGTTTCGTCGCGGAAGGTTGCCGTGGGCGTGTTGGCTGTGGCCGATTCGCAGGCAAGACTGTTGAAGCGTTCGCAGAAGGAGGCATTGATGATTCTTTCGCAACAGGTGATGGCCCTTCTTGAGTCGCGACGCAGGGAGTTCGAGTCGCAGGCCATGAACCGTGCAGCCGGTCTCGAAAAAATGGTGGTAAAACCCAGCGATTCCATTAAGGCGGGAAGCGAGTATTTTTCGAGCATGAGTCACGATATTCGCACCCCCATGCACGCCATCATCGGGTTTACCGATGTGCTCAGCCAGACGCCCCTCGACGATAGCCAGCGTGAGTATGTGGAATCGGTGCGGTCGGCCGGCGAAGATTTGCTGGGCGTTATTAACGATATTCTGGATGTTTCGCGGTTGCACACCGAAGGGCTCTCCATTGAGAGCATCCCTTTCAGCATTGGTAATGTGGTGAAGGGTGTTGTCTCAACCCTGAAAGAGAAAGCGGAGGCTAAAGGGCTCTCGCTCACCTGGCATCTCGACGAATCGATTCCCGAAACGGTAAGGGGCGACAGTACCCGGCTCAGCCAGATTCTGATCAATTTGGTGGGGAGTACTATTAAGTCGACCCTTCACGGGGGAGTGAGCCTCTCGGTGCAGGTGGAATCTATTGGGCCGGAGAAGGTTACGTTCGGTTTTTCTGTGAAAGATACCAGTAAGGCATTGGGGCAGCAGAGAGCGGAGATCCTTTTCAAACATTTGTCGCCGGGTCAGACCGAGATTTACCGCCATTTGGGGGTCGCTGCGCTGGGTACCGATATTTCGAAGCTGCTCATTGAGATGCAGGGAGGCAAGATAGCCTTCTCGAGCGAGGCGGGAAAAGGTTCTGATTTCTCATTTGTGATAGCGTATAAGCCATGTGTCTCGAATGCAGAAGTGCCGGTCGGGGGAATGCCGATCGATACCGCCGACTATGGCAAGGCCCGTATTTTATTGGTCGACGATAACCTTCTCAATCAGTTCCTGATGAAGAAGGTGATTACTTCGTTCGGATTCGAAATCGAGGTGGCCGATAATGGGCAGGCCGGTGTGGAGCTGGCCAAATCGAAACCGTTCGACCTGATTCTGATGGATATTCAGATGCCTTTGATGGACGGGTATCAGGCAACAGAGATACTCCGGAAGGAGGTGGGCATTCGTATCCCCATCATCGCTCTCACGGCGCATGCTATGGAAGATGAAAAGGAGAAATGCCTGAGGTCGGGGATGGATGAGTATCTCTCGAAACCCTTTAAACAGGAGGATCTGTTGCGAAAAATCTCCTACTTCCTGAAACCTGCTCCCTATGCGGTGACAGAAATCAGCGCACCCGAGCTCGATAGGGTAGAGACCTCTTCGCAGATTGATATGTCGTATCTGAAGAGTCTGTCGGATGGAAATTCCCAGTTCGAAAACGAACTGCTCACCATGACTATCGCGCAGGTGGGCAGTGAAGCCGATACATTGGCGGCCGCATTTGCCAAGGGCGATTCAGGGGCTGTAAGAACCATTGCCCATGGGTTGAAATCGTCGGTATCTCTATATGGTGTGCCCGATTTGGTTCCCCTCTTATCGAACATTGAACGCCTCGCGGCGCAGGGTACCCTAGACTCCGAAGCAAAGCGCGATGTACTATATGTAGTTACGCGCATCAGAAACAGCAAAGCCACTGTTGAACAGTGGCTAGCCGACACTGAGCGATAATTAAGGGTCGAAGGGTATTCTTATTCTTCGCCCTTTCTGCCGTTTTGGCGGTTTTCGACCTTTTCAATCAGAAGGGCCGGTTCGTCGGTTGTAATTACGTCGATCTCCTGGTCGAGAAAATACTCCATATCTTCGGGCGTATTCACGGTCCATACATTGGTGGTAAGACCCAATTCGCGGGCTTGCGGAATCCAATCGGGATTATTTCGGAGAACAGCGAGGTTGTAGTCGATTCCGGTAATGCCTTCTTTGACAAGAAATTCGGGGGTAAAGTCTCCGTTTAGGTAAGCCACCTTTGCGTACGGATCCCAAAAGAGTACCCTTTTTACTATGTCGTAGTCGAAACTGATGTACTCAACCCATCCCTGACTCCCCGTTTCCTGCACCATACTTACAATGCGATCGGTGCAGGCCAATGCGTGCGCTTTTCCCACCGACGAACTCTTAATCTCGATAATGAGCCGGGTATTGTTGCCGGTTTGGGTTTGTCGTAATATATCGGAGAGGAGAGGCAGGGGCTCTCCGTTGGGTAGGGGTTTGTTGCGCAGTTGTTTTGCTGTAACGGATTCGACCTTCATTTTTGCATAGGTGGGATCGTGGTTCAGGATGATTATAGAATCGGAGGTCATGTAGACATCGATTTCCGATCCGGCACAGCCCAGATTCTGCGCTGCGGCCAGCGAGGCCATCGAATTTTGCGGCACGTTGGCAACTTTCCAGGCGCCGCGGTGGGCAATGGTCTTGTTGGTTGCAAAACGATCCTGTACCAGTACAATATCTTCGGTTGCCAGTACAAGATCGTCGATTTTGGCCGTGATGGAGATGCGCGCTGTAAGGAGCTCCCTTAGATCATTCCGGGCACCGCTCCGCATGATGAGTTCTCCATCGCGGATCCGGAACTTGTCGGCATCATTTCCCGAAAGCTCGAAGGTGCAATCCTCAAGAAAACGGCCGTCGGCGTGTCGCCAAACCATCTCGCCCAGCACGCGGGGGCCGTCGAAGGGATTATAGGTGTATTTGCGAAGTAAGATGTGCCGAAAATCGGCTCCGGTCAGTCGGTTGGGAATCGAGAGGCCTGTAAGAAGCAGGGCCAGAAGCAGTGCTTTGTTTAGGGTCATGTTGTAATTCGAGAGTTTAAAAGGGATAACCAATCGTAATATGGTATACCAGCCCCTTGCGGAAGTTGGGGATGTTGAAATACGAAGATGTTCCCTCCACCCGGTAGGGGGCATGGAGGGGAATGCCAATATCGCCCCTCAACACGAGGTAGGTGATGTCGTACCGCAACCCGAAACCGGTACTCACGGCTAGAGCGTTGCCCAGCCCCCTGATTGTCAGCGTACCTCCCGGGCGGTTCGGGTCGTTGCGTAGGAGGAAAATATTGCCAGCATCGGCAAAGATAGCACCATTTAGTCCACTGCTCATGCGAAACCGATATTCAAGATTCATCTCCAGTTTGATATCTCCGGTCTGGTCGAGATAGGCTCTGCGGTTATCGTTATCGGGTCGGAAACTGCCCGGGCCGATAGAGCGGATTACGAACCCTCGTATGCTATTGGGGCCGGCACTGTAGAACTGCTCGGAGTAGGGCATAACCCGCGAATTCCCGTACGAAAAGCCCACTCCGGCAAAGAGCCGGGCTACCATCTGCGAGGTGTTCGACAGACGTCGGTAAAAACGGAGATCGGACGAAAATTTGAGGAATTGGGTATAAGGGTCGCCAAAAAGGGTGTACTGATTATCGTCGTTTTGCCGTGAAACACCCAACAGTCGTTGTGCGCCGTTCAGAAGGTTACCTGCCGAAGTGAACCGAGCCTGCCAGTAGAGCCTGTTCATGAGCCTCCGCTGGGTGCTTTGGTCGAGGGTGTAGCTGTATTGTAGCGAAGGAATGAATTGATTCTTGAAACTCAGCCCGATGGAGGGGTTGTCTAAGCTGGCCTGCCTGAACGATTCGGAGGTGCGGCTGATTCGGGAGTAGCTGAGCCTGACGGGGGTGAGTGAGTGAAGGGCATCGTCCGTGAACCGCCATTCGTAGGTGAGCCCCCCTTCTATACCCAACATGTCGAAATAGCCCCCTCTGCGCAAAAAGTTGACGCCGGTCTGTATTACGGTGGCAGGATCGTCGGTAGGGTGCCTGAATGTTCGGCCGGCAAAGGAGATCCGGGGAATGTGAAGCCTTCCGGTGAGCGAATAGGCTTGCGAGTTAATCTGCTCACCGGTTCCGCCCCCCATCTGCCATTCGTACGAGCCGTTGGCCTCAACAGAGAGGCGTTCGCCCCCTTTGAAGAGGTTGTATTGCGTGAATCCCAGCGACAGACCCGGACCCATAAAGTTGTTGCTCAGAGTGCTTACCCCCACCTCGGCAAAGGCCTCAATTGCCAGTTTCTCGGCGGCGTTAATCTTCACACTGAGTAGCGAGAGCGAGTCGTTTGGCTCCTCGGCCAACTGGATGTTTGTGTATCTGAAAAGTCCTAATTGATTAAGCTTTGATTGGGTCAGATAGTGGGTGTTGATCCGATAGGGATCCTCTTGTTTCAGTCGGATTGCGCTGTATATCAGATCGGGACGAACCGGTAGTTTCCCCTTATAATAGAAATCCATCTCCTTGTAGTGGAATCGTTTAAGGGGAAGTTCTCGCTCGTTGTCGAATGTAAACGAGATACTGTCGATGGTCCATGGCAGGGCGGCCTTGGCAGGCATGTTGGTTTTTCGAATCAGAGCCAGCTCAACCTGGTTTGGGTAAAGAGTGGTATCGGCCAGAAAGTCGAGGTACTCGGGCCGGAAGTAGAAATAGCCTCTATTATGCAGATAGGTGGTAATACGGGTTCGCTCTTCCGAGAGTTGGCTCAATTGGTAAGGTTCGCCCGCCTTAAGCCGACTGCTACGCCGGGTTACCTGAATGATGCTGTCGATAGGGGTTACAGGGGGTGGTGCCAAAATTGCGTGATAGGTATAGGGCGGGGTGAGGTGAACCTGATAGCCTAGCTTCACCTTTTTGGGATTCGACTTTGACGGGTGGCGTGTTGAGGTTACTGTCGACTGGAAGTGTCCGTTGTTGTAGAGCTCATTTTGCAGTTTGGCCGCCCTGGCGGCCGGATTGACCTGTGAAACCAACACCGGGGGCAGACCAAACTGTTTTCGGAACCAACTGATGACGCCCTTTTCGCGTTTAGGATTCCAGAAGTTGTAGATCCAGAGTCTTATCGGGAGAGGGCTTCGGAGACCGGTGCCTAACAGGGGGCTGGTGGGGGGAGTCGAAAGGATGGAGCGCACCATGAGTGCAGTGGAGATGTCGTACGATGTCTCCTTTTTGTTTCGGGTTACCTCAATTTTTTTGATGCCGGTGTACATCTCTTCGCCTTCGGGAAGAAACCGGGTGTTCGAACATCCGGACGCCAGGGTAAGAAGTGCCCCTGCCCCAAGCCCGAACAAAAGTCGCCGGAATCCGGGCAGACCCGAGCGATATGAAAGTCGCTTACTCATTAGTGGGGCTGGTTGAGGTTTTAGAAGGGGTTATCGCTTTTTTTCGCCGGCTTCGGAAGATATCAGAAAATCGGGGGTATTGTTGCCGATGCATGAGGCTGACGCCGGTTTCAATGATTTCGCCTTCGAGCAGATTCTCGTAGTTGGCCTGCCTGAACAACCTTAAAAACAGGGTGTTGGTTTTGTTTAACACATATTCGAGCGATATGTCGTCGATGAGATTATTTCGGCCTTCTGTCAGGGGATCATCGTAGGTGGTAACTTTGCCTCCGACCCTCAGACTGGCTCGGTTGTTCAGAAACGTTTTAGAGATTTTGTAGGAGTAGTCGGTTCCCTGCCCGGCAGTCTCGGCGCCGCTTGCGGTGTGGGAGTCAACCCCGAATGTGAGGTCAACCCCTTTTACGGTTTGCCGGGCCAGTTTGTTCAGCTGATTTTCCATGAATGCGTTGATTGCGGAGCTGGCCTCGTTGTTTTTGGTTGAGGCTCCAGATAGATCATAGGTTCCATAAACCAAAAGGCTAACGGCCTGTCGCTGTTTCTCCTCGGTTGTGGCTGTAGCCAGCTGGTTCTGGATAGCCAGGTCGGCCGGCGCCTGCACATCGAAGGTTATCGTGGGTCGCTCCAGGGAGTTCTGCATGCGAAGAAATACGTTGAAGATAACAGGCCTGGCCATGCGGTCTTGTTGTTCGACATTGGTTCTCACAATCTTCACTGCCGCAAGGTTCAGTTCCGGATTCATGGGCATCCCTGTCCAGGTGATGGTGCTGTTTTTTACTACAGAGGCATTTACAAATGGCTTGTACTCCAGAGTGCCACCCTCCAGGGTATAGGTTCCGGTGAGCGATGCAACCGATTGTGGCGAGAGATGGTAATAGAGAGTTCCTCCTCCCAGAACAGTGGCTCTGTTTCCGTTCTCTCCGGCAAAGAATAGCGTGAGGGAGGCATCCTTCTCGATTTGCAGTTGTGCAGTGAGTTCCACGCCCCCGTGATAGGCCTCGGGCACGGTACTGTAGAGTTTTTTGATACGGGCCGTGTCGCTGAGCGCAATGAACTTCACAATCTCCTGGTCGTTTTCGGGTTCGAGGCTTTCGCGCATCACATACGATATTCTGGTTCCCCGCAGCAGGTGCAGTGAGCTCCGAACAACGGGAGCACCTAAGGTTCCTCTTATCTGTGCCGAGATGTCGGCCAAGGCCCTGCCGGTAGCGATGGCTTTTGTGTTGTTTTGGGCCACGTTGAGCAGTTGGAAGTTTTTTGCTTCGAGCACCAGGTTGAGGGCCAATGCCTCTTTAAGGCCGGCCGTGCCTTTTAAGGTGAGAACTCTTCCGTTTGCATCGGTAAGCCTGAACAAACCTATAGAGAGTATATTGTTCTTGATGGTGAGGGTGTCATTGCCGATGGTGTAGTTGGCCAGCGTAGGAACGATGTGCAGTTTGCCCTCCCGGAACAGGATTGATCCCTCTATGTTGGGCGATTTTACAGGGCCCGTGAGCGAGAGGTTGCCCTGCAGATATCCGTTGAGGGTGAGGTAATCGGCCGAAAAAGCGTTGGCAGTGGCCAGGGGAAGATCGGCGAGGGTCAAAGCCAGTTGCAGCGCACTGTCGGGGAGGAGTGGTCGGTACCATCCTTCGGCACGCAGTGCCTCCCGGTTGTTGATGAGCAACGACGACGTGATATGGTGCGCCATGTTTGTGTTGCGCCGGTGGGTCAACTGCATGTCGATATCGCCGATGGTACGCTCCTTGTAGCGAAACCCGCCGATGCCCAGCGTACCCTCTATTCCCATGCTTTCGGGGGTAGAGACAAAGAGGCCGTCGGCGTGCAATTCTCCTGAGAGCGTCTCCATTCCAGGCACAAGCGAGAGTACTCTTTGTAGTTTTAACCCCTTTATCTGTAGGGAGATGGCTCCATTTCCGGAGCTGTCTCTCTGTACATCGCGAAGGGCTACCCGGAGGGTTTCGCCCGTGAGCATGAGGTTTCCGGATAAGCGCCCCGAAGCGTGCCACGAAATATGGTTGTCGTCGTTTACCCGGCACACTTCGCCGCCAATAATCGGTTCGGGGTTCGATATATGGGTGCGAATCAGCGAATCGGAGGTTCGGGTCACGGTCTCCAAGTGAAACATAGGAGTGCCTTTTCCGTCAACAAATCGGAATCGGGTCGCCAGCGTTCCCGGTGTGAGGGTGCCCGAAAGCCCCACTGCCGAAAAATACTCTCTATTGGTTGGGAGGCTGGCTATCCGGAGGTCGAACTCGGCAGCCTGAGAGATGGCTTCGAATTGCAAAAGGGTACTGTCGATCGGGATTCCACTCACCGTCAAACCGGTGACTCTTCCGGATCCTCTGAACCCAGCCGGTTGCAGGCTGCTGCCTTGCAAAGAGATCTGATTCCAGAGGATGCTGTCGGGTCTGAAAAATTGAGCCAGAAGGTTGTTCTTTCGGGCACTGAACGAGAAGCGGAACGGGGCGATGAACTGCAGGGGTAAGGGGTTGTTGCCCTGCCACCAGCCCGAAAGTGAATCGGCGAGTAGTGGCATCTGCTGCCCCAAGGCTACCATTCCTGTGTCGGCCGAGGCCGAAAGGGTAAGGTCGCCCGAACGGAAAAGGAGTTCTGTTTTCTGATTTCTCGAAGCAAAGGTGGCGTTGAAGGCGGGCAAACTTCGACTTTTCCGGTTCAAGGAGAGAGTAGAGGGAGGCGCCGATAGCGAGATTTGGAGCAATGAATCGCCTCTGCGCTGTGCCTCTAATCGGAGAGAGCCACTCACAACGAGGTCGGGGGGCGAGAGGCCTAGGAGCCCGAAGGAGAGTTGTGGGGTCTCAAAGTTGGCCAAAAGGGTTTGCAAGGAGTCGGCGAGGGTTCCCGTCATCTGCCAGGAGCCTTGCACTAAATTGTCGAGGCTCTCGCCGCGAAAGGTATAGGCTCCCCCCTGCAACGCCCCCTCCAGACGGATTCCGTTGTAGAAGCGGCCGCGCCATTCCAGTGGGCCCACATGACCTGTTGCGGCAATACCCCAATCCCAGGGTGTGGGGTGGTTGGCCTCCAGTTGCAACTGCAGCTGTCCCGATACCCTTCCGATGTCGGTTTCCGTGAAAAGTTGTTTCATCTGAGCCGAATCGACTGTGAGCCGAAGGTCGAAAGCCTTCAGCGCCGGTTGGACCGAGCCCGAAATAGTTGCTTTTCCGCTAAGGAGCTCTGCCTGCAGATCGACGAGAAATTTGCCCCTGAGTCCATCGGCCGAGGCCTGGATCTTGATAGAGGGGGGGATGGGCATTCCTGTGTCGATTTTGGCCAGTTGCATCACCCAATCCGACCAAGGTCCCTTTGTAAAATCGGCTTTCAGGTGCAGGCTGCCTGTTAACCTTTGCAGATTGGCCTTCACCCCTGCCGGCAGTGAGAGGCTGCCATCCGCATCAACCTGCAGAAACCGGGGCCAGTCGAAATGGAGGTGGTTGAGTATGGGGAATTGTCGGGATCCCTCCCATGCAGCTTGCAGTGAGAACTTTCCATCTTTTCCGACTATCGAATCGGCCGGGAGAGGAAGGTTGGCAAAATGGGCCATGTCGGCAAAGGCTATCTGCATATCGACATCGCCCGTAAAGGGTCGGCCCGATTCATCGGTTTGGGTCGTTGAGGGAACCGACAGCTCTATGTGAGCGTAACTTTCGCTGCTTTTGATGCGTAGATTTTCAATTGTCACCCCACTCGAATCGTAATGGAACGCACCTGAGAGTTGCTGTAATACAAATCCATGTGCCTCTTTCAGCGAAAAGTCGTTGATGACTGCTCCGGCCCCGTGCGCATTGAAGTACAGTTTTTCGGTTGCCAGACGAATGTTGTCGATGTGTAAAGGGAAGGGATGGAGGTAGGAAGGCGCGATGTTTTTCGGGGGGGTGCCCGGGTTGGTCTGGGGTTCGGTGAGTGCATTTGCAGGCGCATCGAGATGAAGGGTGTTGTTTCGGAACAGAATTTTGTCGATGCGAATGGACCATGTCCCGGCCGAATCGGTGGCAAGCCGAGAGGCTTCTTCCATTGTTTCGAGACTGTTGGCTACCCCTTGGGCTGGTACATCGGTTGCCCTGTCGGGGAGCCGCATCGAGAAATCGCTATTTCTTATATCTACCTCTTTCAGAGCAATTTGCAGTGAGTCGAATGCGAAGGTTCCCTTCTCTATATTAGTGTAAGAAATGAGCACTTGCGACCGCCCCCCCGAAGAGAGGTCGTTGTAGATGCCCTCGCTTTGCCTGATTTCCAATTGATTTAACGCGATAGTTTTCGGAAACGAATTTTCTCCCTGGGTTGAATCCTGGTCCGCACTCTTCCCTTCTGCCTCAAAGCGAAGTTTTTCGATCAATAGATTACCCAGTTTAATTGAACCCTCCTGCAGGGAGAGGTGGCTGTTGGTGGCCGAGAGGAGTTCCACATGGAGATTCAGTCCGAACTCCGAGAGCGAATCGTTGAAGAGAATGGCTACATTTTTCAGTTGGAACCTTTCCAGATCGATGTCTCGAATTAGTGGCCCGCGATTATGGCTCGGCGAACTCTTTTCAGTGTCGGTGTGTGGAGTTGCCAGGTTTGCGTTGGAGGTTGTCGGTTCATTTTTTGGAGAAAATGGCCCGTTTTCGGCAAAGGGAAGCAAGAGCCTTACCTGTGCATTTTCGAGCCCCACGGCATTAACGTGAAGGCTCCTTTTTGTCAACAAGGGCCAGAGGGCAATCCGAATCTCCAGCTTCTCGGCATAGAGCATGGTGTCGGTGGGAGAGAGCATCACAAGAGCTTCCTGCAGACGGACTTTCGCGGGGAATCGGAGCGAAAAGCGCTCCAACTTGACATCGAGATTGAACGTTTGCCTTAGGTACGAAATCGCCTCCTTTTTGGCTCTCTCCTGAACCGAAGGAATATACAAGAGCACTGTAGCCGTCAGCAATATTACTGCAACTAATACCCCAAACAGGGCCACAATCCTCACGAATATCTTTATTTTCACACTGTTCTGGCGCCCTTTTTGCCAATCTGCAATAATACCGATTTGTTGCCAGATTCCCTTTTCCGGGCAAGGCTATTTCGCAATTAGAAAAGTTTTTTCCCCCAGCCCGCCTCATTGTGCCGAAAAAATCTATCTTTGCCCTCCGTTCGCAGTTTCTTTACTATTCCGGGGTGTAGCGCAGTTGGTTAGCGTACCTGCTTTGGGAGCAGGTGGTCGCCCGTTCGAGTCGGGCCACCCCGACAAATCACATTTTTTTTCACCACAAAAAAGCACCTCAGTTTCTTGAGGTGCTTTTTTTATACCATTCACCCTTTTCACTCCCCTCAGGGCTGCTCTAAAGTTTTTGATTTTTTAGTTCGAATGAAGTAGTTTTACTGGCGTTAAGAGGGGTTCTTATGGTTAATTTTATTTTTTGATTTTTGATGGACAGACGAAAAGCTTTGAAAATAGCGGCAGGGATTATTGCCGGCAGCGGTGTGGGACTCTTCTCTCTTGTGCAGTTTACGAAACCGCCAAAGCCCGGATTGGCTGAGCCGCAAAACTTGAAATATATTCCTGCAAAGGAGGGTTGGATATATGTGCCACTTGATCCTGAACTGACTGCACAGAGAGCTTATCGCTATTACAACGACGGGAGCTGTATGTATGCTACGATATTGAGTGTTGTTTCGCAGTTGGCCGAACATATTGGCGAGCCCTACTCCTCCTTTCCTATGCATCTGTTCAAGTATGGTCACGGTGGCGTTGGGGGATATGGCTCAATTTGCGGTGCATTAAACGGGGCTGCGGCCATTGTTGGAATGTTGATCGGAGAGAAAAGTGCTCAGGATAAGGTTATTGCTGATTTGTTTCGGTGGTACGAAATAACGCCATTACCTCATTTTACGCCTGAGGAGGCTACATTTGAGTACACGCCTTCGGTGAGTACCTCCCAATCGATTTTGTGCCACGCCTCAAATACCAATTGGTGTGAAGCCTCGGGTTTCAAAGTGAGCAGTGATGAACGGAAGGAGAGATGCCGCCGTTTAACCGCCGATGTAGCTTTTCGGCTTACGCTTGCCCTGAATAGTATGTATGCTCAGGATTATGTGGCAGGTTTGCAGAGTAATCCCGAAGCGGCGTCATGTATGGCTTGTCATGGCGATCAGGGAAAACTTGATAATATAGCTGTGAAGATGGATTGCAATTCTTGTCACACGGAATCGCTCGGACACCAGATTTTTTCGGATGTGCATTACAAATTATTAAAGGAGTAGAAAGAGGAGGCGGGAGTGTAATGTAAACGCAGTCTGTTTTTATATTTGTAAAATAGACAGAGGCTGTTTCCAAAATATTCCGTTACTTAGTAGAACCACTTATTAGTCTTTTCTTCTTTTTGATTTGTTCGCATGGAAACGATGAACCAGCTACTATTATTTCAGACGGTATATCAGAAATTGCCTGCTCCTACAGCCATTTATTTGCCTGATGGTACGCTCTTAAAGACGAACGAAGCGTATGAAGCGATGTTGGGTTATGATCCCCAAGGGGCCGATTCGCTGAGCGATGAGAATATTCCGGTGCATACTGTGCCTGCAGAGGAGCAGAGTAGGATAACCGAACTGATTGAGAACAGAGCCGATTCCGTTACTTTTTGCTCAACACGCATGCATAAAGAGAATGGGTCGATGGCCGTTGAGGCGACTGCAGTTCTTGTGAGAGATAATCAGGATAATCCTGTTGCTGTAGTCATGCAGTTGTCGCCTCAGTGCACTCCGCTGGAGAATCAATTGCGCGACCGCCGGATTTTTCTTCTGGAGAAGTTGCTTAAGGAGGTGCCGCTGAATATCTACTTTAAGGATAAGGAGAGCCGTTTTCTGCTGGCGAGCCGCTCCATGTGCAAACTGTGCGGAGTGGAGGATTTGGCGGGTATGTCCGACTTCGATCTGTTTACTTCGGAGCATGCGCAGCAGGCCTACAACGACGAGCAGGCCATTATGCAGAGTCTGAAGCCTATTGTGACCGAGGAGAGGGAGACTTGGAGCGATGGAACCATCTCCTGGGTCATGTCGTCGAAACTTCCGCTTTTCGATGAAAGGGGTCAATTAATAGGCACTTATGGTGTCTCGAAAGATATTACCGAGCTCAAGCTGGCTGAACAGCAGGCAACGGAGGCTCGCGATGCGCTGGTTTCCAAGAATCTGGAGTTGGAAGAAGCTATGGAAGCGCTTAAAAAAACGCAGAATAAACTGGTCTTTTCAGAAAAGATGGCTGCGCTTGGCGGGATGATTGGGGGAATTGCCCATGAGATTAATACCCCCTTGGGAGCCATTAATGCCAGTGCTTCGAATGTTCAGGGGGTTGTGAAGGCCATTAATGAGGATATTCCCTGGATGGTAAAAAATTGTTCTCAGGAGGAGATTGACTGGCTTTTCGGACTCTTTTCGAACGCGGCTCCGCGTATATCGGCTGTTTTTTCGAAAGAGGAGCGGTTGTTAAAACGGGAGATGGCAGCGCTTCTGGAGCAACGGGGCGTTGACAGTGCCTCACAGATTGCCGATCTGCTCGTTTCGTTGGGATGCTCGTCCGAAATTGAATCGATGCTTTCGGTTTTGAGCGGTCCCAATGCCCTTCGCTTGCTTGCGCTGGCGAAAGTGATTCTGTCGCTCAATCGGAATACGGCCAATATTGCGGTGGCGGTCGATAGGGTTTCGACCATTGTGAAGGCGCTAAAACGATATATTCATCGCGATGCCAACAACGATTTCTTGCCTTCCGACCTCACCGAAACGATTCGTACGGTTTTGGTGCTTAGCTCGAATGTGGCCAAAAACACCAGGACCCGTATTGAGACCCGCTTCCAACCCATTAAATTGGTGGAGTGCCATCAGGACGAAATCTGCCAGGTGTGGACCAATATTCTCGACAACGCCATTCAGGCAATGGCTTCGCTCGAGTCGGAACATCTAATAGAGATAACGGTGTCGGATATGGGAACGGCGGCACAGGTGGCCATCCGCGATGCGGGGCCGGGAATTCCCCAGGCCATTCAGGAGCGGATTTTCGAGCCTTTTTTTACCACCAAAAAGGCGGGTATCGGAACCGGGATGGGGCTCGACATCTCTAAACAGATTATTGACCGCCACGGCGGAAAAATATATTTTACATCCGAAGGGGGGAAGGGCACTGTTTTTTATGTGGAACTTCCTTACCTTCACGCAGTCGAACAATGAGGGGTATCGGCTCCCTCTTTTTAATTGATTTATGCTATGAAGAAAGCGATTATCTGTGTCGATGACGAAGATATCATTCTGGAGGCGCTGAAAGATCAGCTCAGCACCTTTCTCGGTGCAGAGTTTGATGTGGAGACGGCCCTTGACGCCGAGGAGGCAATGGAGATCTTCAAGGAGCTCTCCGAGCAGGGTGTGCCGGTGCCCGTAGTCATCTCCGATTACCTGATGCCTGGTATGCTGGGCGATGAGTTCCTGATCAGAATGCATCAGGTGAATCCCGATGCCCTGAAGATTCTGCTGACAGGCCATGCCAACGTGGAGGGGGTGGTGAATGCTATTAACAAGGCCAACTTATACCGCTTTATTCCCAAACCCTGGGATAGTGAAGATTTGATTCTTACGGTTAAGGAGGCGTTGCGCAGTTTTCTGATGGAGGTGGAGATTCGTGCCAAGAACCAAGAGTTGGAGGCTATGAACCAGAATCTGGAAAAACTGGTTGATGAGCGTACCGCCGAACTGGCCGAGGCCAACGCCACCAAAGATAAGTTCTTCTCTATTATTGCCCACGATTTGAAGGGCGCCTTTAACAGCCTGATGGGGTTGTCGGATTTTCTGATTGGCGATTTTGGAAACCTTCCCGACTCAGAGCGGATGGAGATTCTTTCGCATATCAAGTCGGTTTCAGACTCCTCATATAAGTTGCTGCAAAATCTTTTAGACTGGGCCCGCGTTCAGACCGGTAAGATTCCCTTTGCCCCCGAGATGGTTGATCTCTCGCTTGCAATTGAGAATGAGTTCTCCTTTTTTACCGGGCAGGCCTTGCATAAGCAGATTGTTTTAAAGAAGATAATGCCTGAAAGCCCCGTTATGGCCTTTGCCGATCTAAATATGCTTTCGACCATTTTGCGAAATCTGATTTCGAATGCTTTGAAGTTTACCTATCCCGGGGGCCAGATTACGGTGTCGCTGACGCCCGGTGCCGATTTTGTGGAGCTCTCCGTTTCGGATACAGGAATCGGCATTTCGCCCGAGAATGTGGGTCGGCTCTTCAAGGTTTCGGAGCATGTAAAGAGTTACGGAACCAACCGCGAGGAGGGAACAGGCCTGGGCTTGATTCTGTGTCGTGAGTTTGTTCAGAAGCATGGGGGCACCATTGCTGTAGAAAGCAATCCCGGGGGAAGCCGATTCTTTTTTACTCTGCCCGCGCATCCCTCCCTATAGCGTTCTGTCTAACGCAATTACATCTTATAGAATCCCTCCCGCCGGGCTTTAAACGGTTGGGTAGGTGTCGTTTAATGCCCGCTCAACCCGGATTGCCGTCGGGGTCAGCCTGGGGGCATCGTTTTCTATTTGGGTCACCCCGAGACGAAACTTATTTTTTGAGGGCGTGTAACTTTTTGCTTCAATAGCCGTCTTTGTAGTAAGAATGGAAACCGACGAATTCATAACAAACATTTTGCCCTGCAAGGAGACGCTCTATCGCACTGCGCTCCGGCTTGTTTGTAGTCGGGAGGTTGCCGAAGATATGGTGCAGGAGACCCTGCTCCGGATGTGGAATCTGCGTCAGAATTGGCCTCAGATTGGAAGTTACAGGGCTTTTATGATTACGATTGTGAGGAATCTCTGTTTCGATTATCTCCAATCGGCCGGGCGTCTAACGCTTCCATTAGAACAGGTGCCTCCCGGTGAGGCAGACGCTGCTTCGCCCTGCGATATCTTAGAACACGAGGAGGAGCTGCAGTTGTTGCACAAGGTGATAGAGTCGCTTCCCGAATTGCAGAAGAATGTGGTGTTGCTGCGTGTAGTGGAGGGGTTCAGTTACAAGGAGATTGGAGAGGCGCTAAGGATCAGTCCTGCCATTGTTAAAATTTCACTCTTCAGGGCTAAGCACAAGATCAAACTGGAAATGCGAAAAATTACAATACGATGAAAACTGCCAATGAAAACAAAAGCGAGCACTCTCTTGATGCATTGTTGGAGGCTTATGGTGCGAGGTGCCGTCGGGTAAAAACCGGCAGCTCGTTCGATAGAAGAGTGCTCGGGGCACTAGATCGGAACCGTTCACTTCCTCGCCGGAATCCTGCCCCTGCTCTCTGGCGGCACATGTTGATAGCCGCATCTGTATCGCTCTTAATCGGATTGGGCGTACTGTTTCGGGACCCTTTTTCGGCCCGGCTCAACTCATCGGCCCAAGTAACCCCCTCTCCTGAGGAGACCCTTTCGATTATTAGGGAGACCCTCTTCCTGGTTTCGGACGAACTGCGCCGGGGAACTTCGCTCGCGGTTGAATATGTTGATCCCACTCCCACTCATATAGATAAGTAATGGCCATGCGACACACGATTTTAACTCTTCTTTTTCTCTGGGCCGTTTCGAATCCGATGGCGGGTCAGGGATTTGTGGGCAAATTTGCCAGCCAGAATGCCAACAGTTCATTCAAAACGGTACATATCACCGAAAAGATGTTTCGTCTGGCCGCGGAGTCGGACGAGGTGAAAGGGGAGCCTCAACTCCGAGATATTCTCCTACATCTCACCAATCTTCACGTACTGCGTTCGAGCAGTTCGACATCGTTCTATTTTAGATCGGTGGTCCAAAAACTGCAGCAGCAGAAAGGGTTCGAACCCTTAGTTTTGATTGACGATGACTCCGAGCGGGTGGCCATTTTTATTCGCGAGGAGCAGGATTTGGTACGTGAGCTGGTGTTGGCTGTGTTCGGCAAGAACGAGTTTATTCTGATTGGCATGGAGGGCTCCTTGCGCCTCGACCAAGTGGCTGCCCTCTCCAGTTCTGTGAAAGTCGACGGATTGGAATACCTGAAACGCATAAGAGTAAATACCAATTAATGCTCTAATTGAAGATTTGAAGATATGAGCATTAGAGCATTAACCATTAACCATTAACCATTAACCATTAACCCCGTATTTCGATGAAAATGAAGAGAGTCTTAGGTCTTATTCTCCTGTTGGCTGTGGTTGCAGCGGAAATGCCTCTGCGGGCACAATCTTTTGAGTTTGACCTCAACGGTCGGCACAGAAACGGTACGGTTCGGATTGGTTTAAAGGGAATCGAAGTGGACTATGGCCGCCGCGAACAGTATGAGGGCCATCCTATGGTGTGGGGCATGGGTTTTAATATGCTTCGCTCGCCCGATTATTCGATGTATAATGAGGCCGACCATGGCTTCTTTGAGCTGGATGTGGCTCGTTCGCAACGATGGTTTATCACCCCTTTCCATGCAGCGGTGGCCTTCAATAGTGATGCCACGTTTGGATTGGTGTCGGGTTTGGGAATTGTTTGGAATAATTATGTGTTCGATCAGAATATTACGGTTGCCCGCGTCGACGGTCTGCTGATGCCGTTTCCGCTCGACAAGAATTATAAGAAAACGAAATTGACCACGGTGTCATTGTCGGTACCCGTTGAGTTGGAGGCCCAGTTTCCTTCGAGAAATGCTGAGGATCGAAGATTCTTTGTGGCGGGGGGCCTTTTGGGCGAGGTAGTACTCGGAGCCCACACCAAGTACAAAAAACCGAAACACAAACAGAAGGGCAATCTGGATATGACCCCTTTTCAGGCGGCTCTTTCAGTGCGTGCAGGATATGGCGGAGTAAGCATTTTTTGCCACTACTACCTTACCTCGCTCTTCGAAAACAACAAGGGCCCCGAAATGCAGGGGGTGACCTTCGGCGTGGGATTTAATCTCTAATGGGTCGCAAAACAACGACTGTCGAGGATATCGTTTCATGCATATGGCGAAACGTGAGCCTCTAATCGCCCCGGCTGTTCAGTGGCGAGGTGGATATTGAAGCAGTCGGGCCGAGCCCGGTCGGGAATAGGGGCTACAAATAGATGTTTAATCCTATGCTGAGCCCTATGCGCTCGGTGTTGTGGCGTCCGCTGCCGTAAAACTGCTTGCAGTAAACCATAGGCTCGATAGAGAGGTTGGGGGCTACAAACCACGCGTAGCCAGCCTCAACCGAGAGGGCAGGGAACGGTTGCGAGGTGGCCGGAATCCCCGGTAGTTTGATTCGGGCAATGTAGTGTTCGAGCGTGATGCCCACAGGAATGACTCCATTGATGTAATAACGGCCACCCACGCCAAAATTCCAGTAGCGATCTTTGGTGTCGCCCATGCGATGGAATTCGTATCCGCAGCTGGTTCTTGCCAGGAAATTGTTGGCTACGAAAAGGCCCACGCCTATCTGTGCCCTGATGTTGCGATACTTTGAATCGCTGAAGGGATTGTTTGAGCTGAGCGACAGTTCGGAGGTTGGGTTTATCACCCAACGGCCTGCCTCTGTTTGGGCCAGGCTGATGCCGACGAATGCAAACAGGCAGAAAACTACAGAGAAAAATTGACGCATGGCTTGTGTGGTTAAAAGAAAAGGGTATACATTTATATTGTTGGGTAAATGTAGAGAATTTCCTGTTTATTTGAATCCCTTTTACTAGTATGAGTCATTCGAGAGACAATTTTACCGGATTCTTTGCCGTGGTACTGGCGGCTGCCGGTTCGGCTATCGGGCTGGGCAACATTTGGCGTTTCCCCTACATTATGGGGATGTATGGCGGCGGAGCCTTTCTCATTGTATATCTTCTTTTTGTGTTGGGGCTGGGAGTCCCTTTGATGTTGTCGGAGTTTGCCATTGGACGCCGTTCGCAGAGCAATCTGGTGAGGGCTTTTATGAAGTCGGCTCCCGGTACCCGTTGGCACTGGATTGGCATTTTGGGAATTCTTGCCTCTCTGCTGATACTTGCTTTTTATACCACCATAGCGGGATGGACACTTGAATACACGCTTAAAATGGTTTCCGGAGCCTTTCGCGAAGCCAATGCTGCCGAAGTAGATTTACAGTTGACGCAATTTGTTTCGCAACCGATTCTTCCCGTGCTGTTTCAGGCTTTTTTTCTGGGTATGGGAGGCTGGATAGTGATGAAGGGGGTGCAGAAGGGAATTGAGACCTTCTCGAAGATTTTGATGCCCGTTCTGGCTATTCTGTTGCTGATTTTGGCGGTGCGTTCGCTCTTGCTGGAGGGGGCCTCCGAAGGGTTGCGGTTTATGTTCGAACCAGATTTCTCTAAGTTGACTCTCAAGGGGGTACTTAATGCTTTGGGGCAGGCCTTCTTTTCACTCAGTCTGGGGATGGGCTGTCTGCTTACCTATGGTTCGTATATTAAGAAGGATGATGTGCTGTTAAAGACCTCGCTGACTGTGGTCTTTTTTGATACTTTTTTTGCTGTGGCAGCGGGCGTTATTATCTTCCCTGCCGTCTTTTCTTTCCATATTGCGCCCAATTCGGGGGTCGACCTAATCTTTAAGACCCTCCCCATGGTTTTTCAGATGATGCCGCATGGCATTCTGTTTGGAACCCTCTTCTTTGTACTGGTGATGATTGCTGCCCTGACCTCCATTATTTCGTTGTTGGAGGTGGGAGTCTCCTATTTTGTGGAGGAGACCGGTATCACCAGAACCAAAGCAACACTGGGTGTAATGGCAGTTGTGATGCTGTTAGGGGTGCTGGCAACCTGGTCGTTTGGGCCGCTAAAGGGGGTAACGCTGGCCGGTAGGAACTTCTTTGATTGGTTCGACTACCTAACAGCCAATGTAATGCTGCCGCTGGGGGCAATGGCTATTTCGCTCTTTGTGGGTTGGTACTGGACCAAGAAGGCCAGTGTTGACGAACTCACAAACGGCACAACCCGGCATGTAAGGTATGTCAGGTTTTTCTTTTTCGTGATTCGTTATGTGGCTCCCCTGGCTATTTTAGCCATCTTCCTGAGCGGGGTGACCGGCTGATTACTCAAACTTCAGGAGGTCGGGCAGCTTTTGTGCATCGCGGATGATAGCCTGGTAGTGGGCTTTCACTGCTTTGGGGCTTTTTTCGACGATGCCCCTGTTAATTCTCGACATTAACTCGTTCGAGGTATGGCCAATGGCCCACAATGTCTTGTTAATCTTTTCGGCGTCGGCATTTTCGTGAAACCAGGCATAGGCAAAACACTCTCCTGCTAAATCGGAGGTTAATTGGTTGAGTGCTTTTTTCAAGGTTCGTTTGTTGGCCATGGTAGATCTGGATTAGTAAAAAACTTTTATAAAAAGGTGCCTTTGCCGGGTTGCCGGCTGCGCCACAAAGTTACATCATTTCGCGAGGTTCGCAAAGCACTGCTGTTAGGTTGCGGCCGTTGAACTCCAAAGGCGACTATTCGGTTCGTAGCCATCGCTGATGGTACTCTTTGCGATTGGTCTTGATTTTGAGAATGAATAATCCTTTTTGGCCTGAAGGCATCTCGACACCGATTTTGCCTTCGAGCGAGGACAATCTGATGGGCACCTCGCCCCCTTCGCGGTTATAGCATTTTACACTTTCGAGCAGTTCTCCCTCGGGGAGACCTAACCAGAGGAGGCCCTCGCGGGTGGGGTTGGGATAGGGTGTAAATTTTTCGAAGGGGCGATCCGAGGGGAGTTCTGTTTTGGGCCCGCAGACAATGGCGGAGATTATAAAGGAGGAGAGTGGCCGGTTTGGGAGCCACTCGCGCAGTGGACCCCAATTCCCCTCTCTGAGGATGAGTGCCTGCCCCTGACTGGGCTGAGAGGCGGTTACATACTCCAGCTTAAAATTCGAGGCGCCCAGCCCTGTGGTTTCGAACCCCAGAAAATAGTCGCCTTCGATAGTGAAGGTTTCTCCAAAATCGACATAATAGCGAGTGTTCCCGTTTAAGGTATTAATATAGACTGTCTTTTGGGCTACTACTTCATCGGGAGCCACAGCCCCTTTCCAGATTTTGAAGATGACGTGGTCGGTACTTTTTGCCACCTCCCGGCTTTTTATCGAAACGTAGAACCCTGAGATTTCCACACTTTCGTAGATATTCCTGAACTGTTCGGCGCATCCCTGAAAGGGGGCAATCCAAAGGTCGGCCTTTTGGCTTTGGGGTGTGCTATGCAGGAGGGTGTCGCAGGTTTGGTTATATTCGGCAAAGGGATCCAGCCCGTTGAGCAGCGTTTGTCCGCTTTGTTCCGGGTCGAGCCAGCTGGCCAGGCTTTTTGCAGGCTGCGAATAGTTGTTCCAGGCCATATTCATTTTTGCAAAATAGTCGTTATAGGGTCTTGAACAGTAGGAGTTACCCCCGGTGAGGGTTCCTATCAGACGCCCGGCCGAATCGAAAAGTCCCGATCCCGACGATCCCCCTTCGGTAACACCCTGCTCCCAATCTTCAATGTGCCAGAAGCCATTTTGGGCGTAGTTGCCCGTGTGAGCCAGGAAGGTTCCAGTAAGGGGTGAGTGAATATCTCGGGAAATCTTTTTTACATCGCCCGAAGGGTGGTGAATGTTCGAAACCCCCGGTCCGATGGTGGCGCTCCGGTTCCATCCGGCATAATAGGGCCTGAACGAACGGGGAACCTCACGGTTAAGGCGGAGCAATGCAAAATCGAGCGATTCATCGCCGGCCATGAATTGCGCGCCGTAGAGGGTTTTCCCTTCGGTACGGCTGTTGTCGCCACAAACCGGTTTTTCGTAGCCAAAATAGAAAACGGTGTTGGCTGCATCGGAGGCGCTCTTTACGCAGTGGTAAGCTGTGAGGAGGTAGGGGTCACCGTTTCCGGAGGTGTTATTCACTAAGTTGGCCGTACAGTAAAGCGATCCGTTAATGGTCATCAGGCAGATTGCATTTTTTTCGGGACCGGTGAGGCGATCGCAGGCCACATCGACCTGACAGGCTTCTGCTTGGCCGATGGCACGCAGGCCGTTGGTTGGGAGTTTGAAAAAATTGCGAAAATCGTGAGCCACTTGTACAATCCGAAAGGTAGTCTCTTCGGGATTTCGGGCGGTGTTAATCTCAATAATCATCTTTTCGCCCGGAATTGGCGCAAGGTTGAGATTGTTTGCGGTAAAATCTGCTGCCGAAAAGGGCCCCTGCACCGAAGTGCCGGTTTCATTGTAGGCATATAGTTTCCAATCGCCATTCTCTGCTTCCAGATGAAGGCGTGCATTGAGCGAAAAAGCCTCTTTCGAAAGGATTCCTATTCGCCAGATATTCATTCCCCCTGCCTTTGCCCAGCTGCCTTCTCTCCCGGGCACAAAGTCGACCGCCATGGGAAGCGCAAACTGATCTCTCGGAGCTGTGTCGCAAAGAGCACTATTATTTACTGCCGGCAGTTCGGCGAATTGCAGGCTGCTGTCGGGCAGGAGCACAAAACTTGCGGGAATGTCGGTGGGGAGTGACTGCCCGAAGGCAGTGGTTCCGAACAAAATCAACGCGGCTATCAGCCGGAAACGGAAGGAGATGGGATAGGTATTCGGGCGCATACTATTCTCTTTCAAGAGGTTTTTGAGGCAGGCGGAGCTCCCGCGGGAGGAACTGATAATAGATTCCACCCAAAGATACACCTGCTGTAATCACAAAGAAAAGCAAACTTATGGTAACGGCAATGTCGGGGTCTATTGCCAGCCACTGGCTGCCCAGCAAAAAGACCACTTCGCGCGATCCGATTCCGCCGATGGTGAAGGGGAGTACCGCCACCACCGACGAGGCCATGAAGACAAACAGAAGGGGCAGCAGTTCTGTTTGGAGGTGGAGCGCCTGCACAATGAAGAAGAGCGAGATGCACTGCAGAAGTTGAACCAGAAACGACCAGAGGGTGGTTTGGTGGGTGATACTGCTGAAGGCCGCGAAAAGTTTTTTGACCCCCATATAGTAGATCAGATAGCCCGGGATGAGCGAGAGGGCTGCAACCCATTGCCAAAAGGGGGCGAAAGGGAGCAGCGGAACCATGAGAAGGTTGAGCATGAGAATGGCCAGGAGCCCGTTGACCCGGTCGAGCAGGACGGCCCATCCCAGCGTGAGGGCAGGAAGGCCCGATGAACGCTGCAGAAGGTATATTTTATAGGCATCGCCCCCGATTCCTCCCGGCAGAAAGAGGTTGTAAAACATGCCTAACCAGTAGAGCTTCAGGTTGGTGGTCTCACTTACCTGTAACCCCGCCGATTGTAAAAACATCCTGAGCCGAACGGAAGAGATACATTTGGAGAGGATAAAAAAGAGGGTGGCCAGAGCTAGCGGAATCGGAGATGCCTTTGCCAGCGTTTCGCCCAGAGAGGAGAGACTTATCTGCGAGAACACATAAGCAAGGGCTGCCGATGTTACAGCCACTTTGAAAAGAAGAATGATCCACTTTTTATTCGGCTTCATCGCGGAATGCAAAGAGATTTTTTACAAGATAATTCTTTTTGTTTTGCGATTCATAGTAGATGCGTACCAGTATTTCGCACATGATACCCAGCATGATAAACAAAAAACCCATGAGAATCAGCACAACGCCCAGAATGAGGATGGGTTTGCCCCAGATATCCTGTTGCATCAGTTTGAGAACCAGCAGATAGAAAAAGATCGCAATGCCCGGAATCATCATAAGCAAACCCAGGCCGCCAAAAAGATGCATCGGTTTTTGCAGGTATTTCTGGAAAAAGAGGATCAGAATCAAGTCGCTTGCCACTTTAAAGGTGCGGTTTAGCCCATATTTTGAATGGCCATATTTTCGAGGATGGTGCTGTACGTTTACTTGTGCAATCCGGGCCCCCTGGAAGCTGGCAAGTACCGGAATAAAGCGGTGCAATTCGCCGTAAAGCCCCAGATTCTTGGCAATTTCGCTCTGGAAGAGCTTCAGGGTGCATCCATAATCGCGCAGGTAGACGCCGGTCTGTTTACGAATCAAGGCGTTGGCCAGGTTGCTGGGGATTTTTCGCAGTAACATGCCATCCTGCCTACTCTCCCGATTGCCGGCAACCACATCCAGATCGTCGGCTTTAAGTTTTTCGAGCATCATGGGAATGTCGGCCGGGTCGTTTTGGAGATCTCCGTCGAGGAGGGCTATGTATTGCCCTTCAGCGTAATCGATTCCTGCCGTCATGGCGGTACTCTGTCCGTAATTACGGCGCAGTTCAACCAAGCGAACTGCATAGTAGGCCTCTTTTCGAATACAATTCTGTGTTCCGTCGGTCGATCCGTCGTCGACAAAAATCACTTCGTGTGAGATAGTTTGCAGGGCCGATTGCAATTGCTCCATCAGAGGAGCGATGTTCTCACGTTCGTTGAGAACGGTAATGATAACCGATA
>CAYGID010000026.1:26515-28156 GCA_964349835.1 uncultured Bacteroidales bacterium
TCCATCAGAGGAGCGATGTTCTCACGTTCGTTGAGAACGGTAATGATAACCGATAGTTCGGGCCGATCCGTAGCCTTCATACTTGGGCGATTTGGGTTACTGCGGTACTGTTTTCTGAAATTCGACCCGACAGATTGCCTGCCGGATGTCGGTAAAGGGGTGAGGGCTCTTCTCAATAATTGAGAAACGATAGCTGCTATCTGCCTCTGCACGGAGTTTTGCCAACTCCTGTTCTCCCAGAATCAGGATGCCGCTTTCGGGTTTTGTTTCCAGAAAGTCGAGAAATCGACTGTTGAGATAAAAACTCATCACGAAGCACGACTTTCCGTACGAATAGTAGAGGGTTCCGGCCGGATCTTCGCGGCCGATCTTTTCGGCAAAGGTTTTTACCGAAAGTTGGGTGCCCACTTGAGGTTGAAAAAAGGCATTCATATAGAGCATGAACGAAAAAACGGCGGCAAGAAACGGAGCCCGGGGAATGGCTCCTTCGGGGCCCGACCGGCGTCGGCTCCAGAGGGTCAGAAGAACCAGGAACGTAAAGGTAACCAGAATGTCTGTAATGGAAGCGTTGTAGTAAAGATGGCTCATCAAGTCGGAATAGAATGCCACCGAGGGGGCTATCTCTTGGGGGAAGAGCGAGAGAGGGGGGTAAAAACCGAATAAAAAGAGGGTGATGACCAGTACAAAGAGTATCATGAGGCCCCCTATCAGCCGTTCGAACAGGATCCAGAGCCGGCTTCTTTGTTCGGTGAGCCGGAAGAAGAGGTCAGTAATGAACAGCGCGAGAAAGGGATAGACAGGCATCAGGTAGGCTGCCCGTTTGCTGGCGGGAATGGCATAAAAAAGCAGCATGGTAACAACTGCCACAAGGCTGAAGAGTTTGTGCTTTTCCATGGCTAACAGGGCGGTTCCCCATCTTTTTAGAAAGCCGGGTTGAGGCCGTTTCAGGGTGGTCAGGGCAACCCCTCCTGCCATCAGGGCCGGAAGGCTCCAGGGTAACATGCCCGATAGCAGGGTTCCCAGCATATAGAGATTGCTGTTTCGGTGCTCTCCGCCCAACTTCATGGTGCCCGTAAAGCGGGCAATGTTCTCATCGTACACAATGGCCAGAAACTGCTCTCCTCCGATTTTCCAGGCTGCCAGGTACCAGACGATCGGTACAATGGCCGAGAGCAGACCCGCCAATGCCACTGCCCCAAAGAGTCGACGAAAGGGATAGCGGAGCAGAAGGAGGTAGGCAAACAAGACCATGCTGGGCAGCACAATGCCCACCGGTCCTTTGGTTAGCGCGGCCAGCGACATGGCTGCAACTGCGTACCAGGGGATACCTTTCAGCTTTCGCTCTTCCCACCGGAAGAGGGCCAGCAGGGCCCAAACCGTGCAGCCTGTAAGCAGCATATCGACTCTGGCTGTCATGGGCCCATGGCTCCACTGCAGGGTAGTCAGCAGGAAAAAGGTGGCAACCACTGCTTTCTCGGCATTTTCGTTTCGTCGAACAAAAACAAAAAAGGCCATGCCTCCCAGCAGATATCCTAATGCAGAGGGAAGACGCGAGGTGCCTTCAGTAACTTCTCCCTTTAGCGCAGAAGCGGCACCGATCAGCCAGTGAAGGAGGGGCGGCTTTGTGGCAATATCGCTGCC
>CAYGID010000027.1:0-26873 GCA_964349835.1 uncultured Bacteroidales bacterium
TTTTGCAGGGATTCCATCTCTATGAACTGCTTGTAAATATAGTGAGTATTTTTTATAAATTTTTTCAGCAGATTTTACTTCTATTAATTTATCATTATAATCTTTTTTCTTAAAAATTAACCTTAAAAAGATGATGGATATAATAGACTGTTAATTGTGTGAAAAACTAAAGAGGGAAATGATAGAGTTTTGAGTTATCCACATTTTATTCACACGCTATTCACCACTGCAAAAGTACCAAATTCTTGCCATAATGCAGATTAATGTTTTATGAACAGATGGTCAAGAAGAGTAATTGTGGATAAATACCCAGGGGTAATGGTTCGGATTTTTGTGCTTAACCCTGTTGATTAAAGAGTGATAATTTTTTGGTTACAGTGCTTGCAAAATGTAGAATTTTTTATATCACTATAGGGGGATCAATTATGCAAGAGAAAGAGAGAAAAAATTATGAAGTTTTATTAACCGAAGTTTAACAGGTTATCATCATTTTTTGGGCTGCTTTTTTACAGATTTCTTTAAAAGCCGTTTCCATTTTTTACCTTTGTCGCGCAAAACGGG
Organism: uncultured Bacteroidales bacterium; assembly: GCA_964349835.1. GTDB lineage: Bacteria > Bacteroidota > Bacteroidia > Bacteroidales > UBA4181 > JAQVSH01. The sequence continues at coordinate 562 of CAYGID010000027.1, forward strand.
CCAAAATTACTGTGTATCTGATTTTAATTCTGAAAGCCGATGAAAGTTGGAATTGCAAACGACCACGCAGGGTATGCATATAAACTGCAGTTGTTAAAATATATTGAATCACTTGGACACTCTTGCCACGATTTCGGTTCATATAGCGACGAGAGTAGTGATTACCCCGATTTTGCCCATCCTTTGGCTTGGGCTGTAGAAAAGGGAGAAGTCGATTTTGGAATCTCTATTTGCGGAACCGGAAATGGCATCAATATGGCTGTCAATAAGCATGCCGGGATACGTTCTGCTTTGTGCTGGACCGACGAGATAGGCAAGTTGGCAAGGAAACATAATGATGCCAATATTTGTGCTCTTCCTGCCCGTTTTATCGATATGGATACCGCTTGTGTCATTGTAAAGCGTTTTTTAGAAACCCCGTTCGAAGGGGGTAGACATTTGCGTCGGATTCAGAAAATTCCCTGCTAAGCGGCGCTTAACCAATCTGAAAGGATCCCATTCTTTGTAGCATGGCCGGACTTTACGTTCATATTCCCTGGTGCAAGCAGGTCTGTTATTACTGCGACTTTCACTTCAGAGTCTCCATGAACGATAAATCGCGAATTCTGGCTGCTCTTAGGCGGGAAATTGAACTGAGGAGCAACTATTTGGGCGGTTCGCACCTTTCGACCCTCTATTTTGGAGGGGGAACCCCTTCGCTTCTGCAGGAATCGGAGTGGGTTTCGCTTTTTGAAACCATTCGACGTTACTTCCTGTTAGACCCCCATGCAGAGATTACTGTGGAAGTGAATCCCGACGATTTGACACCCTCCTATCTGGTAATGCTGCTGGCTTTGGGTGTAAACCGGCTTAGCATTGGGGTTCAGTCGTTCAATAATGATATTCTGCATTGGATGAACCGTCGTCATTCGGCCGAAGAGGCCGAAAATGCGGTGAGAATGGCGCATACTGCCGGATTTCGCAATCTCAGTATCGACTTGATGTATGCGGTTCCGGGCATGTCGCTTTCTATGTGGAATGCGCAAATAGAGCAGGCCATGCGGCTGCCTGTTATGCACATTTCGGCCTATTCTCTCTCGATCGAACCGGCGACTCCCTTTGGGGTGTTTCTGCGGAAAGGGAGAATTGAGGCGGCTTCAGAAGAGTTGGCCGCTCAACACTTTTTGCATCTTATGGATCGGCTTCCCGCGTTCGGGTTTGAGTGGTACGAAATAGCCAACTTTTCTCGTCCGGGCTTCGAATCGAGGCACAACAGCTCCTATTGGCATCAAGAAATATATTTAGGGGTGGGACCTTCGGCACACTCTTACGACCTCGTTTCACGCCAGTGGAATGTTTCGGTGAATAGTAAGTATGCGGCAGGAATCGAGCGTGGGGAGGGATGGTTCGAACGGGAGCTGTTGACGCCAACCGATTGTTTTCATGATTATCTGCTAACGGCTCTTCGTACCCGCAGGGGAGTCGACCTCGAGTATGTTGCTTCGCGCTTTGGCGAACTGTATCGCAGCCGACTGGTCAAGTCGGTTGAGCCTTTTCTTTCTGATGGCTCAATCGAAGCCAGGGGAACAACATTCTGCCTCACCCCCAAAGGGATGCTCCTTGCCGACAGAATTACACGCGAATTGTTTCTTTAAAATAAGTCGTGCCGGTTACGTTGCGACCGCCAATAGCGGATAAGAAAATAGCCAAAGATCATTCCGCCCAGGTGGGCAAAGTGTGCCACTTGGCTGCCTGGCTGCATGATACCCAGATAGAGTTCGACGGCGCCGTATCCCATCACAAACCACTTTGCTTTGATGGGAATGGGGGGAAATAAGAGCATAAGTCTGGCATCGGGGAACATCATTCCAAAAGCCAGCAGGATGCCGAATACCGCCCCGGAAGCGCCTACAGTGGGGATATTCATAGCCTGATTCAGATAGGTATCGAGCAGGGCGTTTGCCTCTGCAAGATAGACCGGAGAGTTAGGCGAATCCTGCCACGAGTTAATGAAATCGTGTATGGAGGGGTTCAGATTGCGGACGTGCGATGTGATAAGGGCCCGGAAGCTTTCGGCAGAGGGGGTATTTCGGAAGGCCTCAATGGCATGTTCAAGTCCCGAAAGGGAGATGTAGTTTACCAACGTGTGAAGGGCTGCGGCACCCAGTCCGGTAATGAGATAGTAGGTGAGAAACCTCTTTCCGCCCCAAATGTTTTCGAGAACCTTTCCAAACATCCAGAGCGAAAACATGTTGAAAAGGAGGTGTGTAAGGTTGGCATGCATGAAGAGATGGGTCACTGGCTGCCATATCCTGAAGGCGTCGGATCCAAAGTAGATTAGTCCGAAAATGTGGGTCATGCTGATACCCCTCGATTCGAGAGTTATGCTTAAAAGGAACATGAGTCCGTTGATAATCAAAAGGTTCTTGATTACCGGGGGAATAGAATTTGCTGGGTTCATTGCATACATAGCAGACTTTTCAAAATTTGTTATCGATCTCTTCCATGCGAAGCATGGTTACGACCGTTTTTCCGGTGGGCGAGATGCCCGGTGCAGCGCAGGCAAACAGATGGTCAACCAGGCTGCGAATCTCTTCGGGGTGTAGTATTTTTCCATAGGCTACCGCGCCAGCTTTTGCAACTGTTTTTGCCAAAGTCTCTATCCTGTCGGTTGAGAGGTTTCCGATGCTTTTACATTCGGAAAGCAGGCTCCTGAACAGGGTTTCGGGATCGTCCTGCGATCCGTCGGCAGGCAGAGCCTCAATCAGCACCGACGATTTTCCAATGGTGCGAACCTCGAATCCGAGTTTGCAAAGATCGTCACAAATATCCTGAAATAGAATCACCTCATCGGGCAAAAGATCAAGAGCTACCGGGTAGAGCAATTTCCGCGACGGGATTTCTGCCTCGGAATGGGCGAATTTTCGCAGAATTTGTTCGTAGAGTATTCGTTCATGTGCTCTTTTCTGATCAATCAGCATGAGTCCCGATTTTACAGGGGTGAGGATATATCGGTTTTTTAGCTGAATCCAGTTGTTCTTTACCAGGGGGGTATGTTCATTGCGAGGCTCCGACTGCCAGAGGAGATTCTCCACGGTCTCTTCCAATGGTTTGTAGGGATTGGAAACGGGACCCGAAAAATAGTTGTTGTGGGCTCCATTCAGAAAGTCAGAACTCTCATCCGGGAGAAAAGCGCTTTCGAAGCCGGAGTCAAACGGCTTCCCTCCAAACGGCTTCGGTTTAGAGAGAGGCGGGTTAAACGGGGTAAACGGGTTGTAAAAGGGGTCTATCTCGACATGCGGAGGGGTAAAATTTGTTCCTGGTCGGAGCACCGGAATTTCGACCGAGGTATCCTCATCGAAATCGATAGAGGGAATGATGTTGAATTTTCCTAATGCCTCTCTCACCGCAGCAAACATAATCTGAAATACAGGCTGTTCGTGTTCGAACTTTACCTCGGTTTTGGTGGGGTGGATATTCACGTCGAGCGCTTCGGGATCGACCTCCAGATAGAGGAAATAGGTGGGATAGAACTCCTGTCCGAGCAGTTCATCGTAGGCCTTTGTGATAGCTTTATGCAGAAAGGGCGAACGGATATACCTCCCGTTTACAAAGAAGAACTGTTCGCCCGAACTCTTTTTTGCATATTCGGGCTTAGAGATAAAACCCGAAATTTTTACAATCTGCGTATCGGCATTCACCGGAACCAGATTGGCATTAATCTGTTTGCCGAACAACTGTACAATACGCTGGCGATAGTTGGCAGCCGAAAGATGGTAGATCTCCTGCTGATTATGGTGGAGGTCGAAAGAGATCTCGGGGTGCGTGAGGGCAACTCGCTGAAATTCGGTAATTACATGTTTGAGTTCGGTGGCATTTCCTTTTAAAAACCTGCGTCGGGCAGGGGTGTTGAAAAAGATATTCTTAACCGAAATCTGGGTGCCGATGGGGCACTGAACCGATTCGGCCGGCTCTGCCACGGAGGCAGATATCCGGATTCTCTGTCCCAGTTCGTCCTCTTTTCGGCGGGTATCCAGAAGGACCTCCGATACCGAAGCAATCGAGGGCAGGGCTTCGCCTCTGAAGCCAAAAGTATGTAACGAGAAGAGGTCGGCTGCCTCGCTGATCTTCGAGGTGGCATGTCGTTCGAACGAGAGGAGAGCGTCGTCGGCCGACATCCCGCTCCCGTTATCGATAACCTGGATAAGATTCTTTCCCGCTTCACGCAATACAACCGAAATGGAGAGGGCGCCAGCATCTACAGAGTTTTCCATCAACTCTTTAACTACCGAGGCCGGGCGTTGCACAACCTCCCCTGCAGCAATCTGGTTTGCTACAGCATCGGGAAGAAGTCGGATGATATGGCTCATTTTATACTTTCAGGAAGAGATAGACTATCAGGGCCAAAATAGCAATTATGATAAAGATTCGGAGGCTTGATGCCCCTTTTTTGGGTTTGTAGGTGGTTCGGTGCATCGACCCCCGCAGAAACCCGGGTTGCATTATCGGCCTTTCCCGACCGGAATTTTCGGCACTTTGACCCGCCATTTCGCGATCGATCCGCTCTTTGACCTCTTTGAACTTCTCCCTCGTCGGATCGTAAAAACGCGGTTTATACTCAAATTGACGGGGTTTTGGGTTGTTGTAGAAACTGGACAGTCCCATAGCGGCACACTTTAAATTTGCACAAATTTAGGCTTTTAAAAGTATCGCGGTAATGCATGTGATTCTTTTTGGCTAATTTTACTTCCCAAATCGAAAGCCCATGAATCGGTCTCTTTGCCTTTTGGTACCTCTCTTCATAGCTTTTTCGGGCCTCTCTTCCTGCATCTCGCCTGAAGCCAAGTACCAACAGCGTACCATAGCCGGGAACGAGGCCGAATCGATGATGCCTTCGCAGATTCGTCTGCTTCCCGGACCTTTTTTAACCTCTCGGGAGCTTGACATGCAGCTTCTGCTGTCGCTCGAACCCGACCGTTTGTTGCACCGCTATCGTCTCAATTCCGGGCTGGAGCCTTTAGGAGCTCTCTATGGGGGATGGGAGTCGGACGGGCTTTCGGGTCACTCACTGGGTCACTATCTCTCGGCCTGCTCCATGATGTATGCCGCAACCGGCGACATGAGGCTCAAAAAGCGAATCGACTACATTGTAGATCAACTTTTTGCCTGCCAGAAGGCTCGTGGATCCGGTTACTTGGGCGCCATACCCGGCGAAGATAATGCCTTCGAGGAGCTTTCCCGGGGGGAGATTCGTGCCACGGGTGCCGAACTGAACGGCCTTCGGGCCCCTTGGTATATCTTTCATAAGCTCCTTTCGGGTTTGACCGATGCCTATGGGTATGCCGACAATCGAAAGGCCAAGTTTATTGCCATTCGAATGGGCGATTGGGCTGTAAAAAAGCTTGACGGACTATCGGAAGAGCAGTTTCAGAAGATGCTTTTGTGCGAGCATGGCGGCATGAATGAGGCGCTTGCCAATCTCTATGCCCTCTCCGGGAAGAAACGGTTTTGGTTTCTCTCTTTCAGGTTCAACCACAAAGCGGTGCTCGATTCCCTTTCGGCCGGAGTAGACTGTCTTAACGGGCTGCATGCCAAAACGCAGATAGCTAAGGTGATTGGATGTGCCAGGCAGTACGAGATTACTGGATCCGAGCAGGAAAAGCGCCTTTCGCTCTTCTTTTGGGATCGGGTGGTGTACCATCATAGTTACGCGATAGGCGGCAACAGCCATTTCGAATATTTCGGACCCCCAGACTCCCTTTCGCAACGACTAAGCGACCGTACGGCAGAAACCTGTAACACCTACAACATGCTGAAACTTACCCGGCATCTCTTTGCTTGGGAGCCGAAGGTTGCCTATGGTGATTACATGGAGCGGGCACTGTACAATCACATACTGGCTTCGCAACATCCGCAAACGGGCATGTTTTGCTACTATGCTCCCCTTTCGTCGGGTGCGCAGAAGAGCTATTCTACGCGAGACTCCTCTTTTTGGTGCTGTTTTGGATCCGGCATGGAAAGTCCTGCCCGATATACCGAGAATATCTGGTTCGAAAGCTCTTCTGGCCTCTATCTGAACCTTTTCATTCCTTCCGAACTCGATTGGGGCAAGGGGCGTATGAAAATTCGGCTCGAGACAACCTACCCCGAAAACGGGAAGGTGAGGATTGTTTTTTCGGGTAAAAAGATGAGAAAGCCCCTGCTCATTCGTTACCCGTCGTGGGCCGGGAAGGGTCTGAAAATCTCTGTTGATGGAGAGCCGGTGTCGTATGTCGGGGAGCCCGGGTCTTTTATTAAACTCGACCGGATATGGAAAGGGGGTACGGTTATCGATATGGAAATTCCGATGCCCCTCTATACCGAATCATTGCCCGATAATCCCAGCAGGCTAGCCTTTTTTTGTGGGCCGGTGGTGCTGTGTGGCGATTTGGGCAGGGAGCCTCTGTCTGATATCCCTCCTCTGGTAGGCAGCTTCTCTTCCGTTAAAACAGCGCTTGTGCCGGTAACCGGCACTCCCCTTACGTTTCGTCTCACAACTATGTCAACACCCGGTGGTCTTATGATGGTTCCCTTTTATCGGATGCACAACAGCCGTTATATGGTCTATTTCGACCTGCTATCGCCCCGCGAATATGCCAGAAGGGGGGGTGCCCCCTCCATTTTGCCCCCACAATAAATAGAAATAGGTATGGAAACAAATAGCAATTTGGATGCGATTCGCGCCAACTTCTTAGAGGCAAAGCGGGTCCTCAACCTTTTTCTTGACGACAGCCGTGCATGGGAGATGTTTGCCGGATCGGGCAATCTGATGGTCAAAGCGCTTTCGCAGGGAAATAAGATTATCTCCTGTGGAAACGGGGGGTCGATGTGCGACGCAATGCACTTTGCCGAAGAGCTTTCGGGCCGCTTCCGAAACGACCGACCTCCTCTGGCTGCCATTGCCATCAGCGACCCCACGCACATCACCTGTGTGGCTAACGATTTTGGTTTTTCGAAGGTCTTTTCGCGCTTCGTTGAAGCCATCGGCCAACCCGGTGATGTTTTGTTGGCCATCAGTACCAGCGGCGATTCTCCCAATATAGTGGAGGCGGCCCTTTCGGCCAAAGCGCTCGGAATGCGTGTTGTGGCTCTCACCGGCAAATCGGGCGGAAAACTTGCCGAGTTGGCCGATTTCGAGATCAGAGCCCCCAAATCAGACTATTCCGACCGGGTTCAGGAGATTCATATCATGGTGATTCACTCGCTGGTGCAATACATTGAACAGGGCCTGTCGCTCTAAATAGCCTCTGGAATGCTGTTTAAAACCTTTGGGAGCGCACTTCACGGGATACGTGCCATCCGTATTGAGATTGAGGTGAACGTATCAACGGGCATCAATTTCTTCCTTGTGGGGCTCCCCGACAGCGCTATTAAGGAGAGCCAGTATCGTATTGAATCGGCTCTGCAGATGTTGGGTTATCGGATTCCCGGAAAAAAAATCGTCATCAACCTGGCTCCGGCTAACATCCGGAAAGAGGGATCGGCTTACGACCTGCCCTTGTCGATAGGCATCTTAGCCGCCTCCGAGCAAATTTCGGTTGTCGAACCCGAACAGTACACGATGATGGGTGAGTTGTCGCTCGATGGCTCGCTGAAACCCGTTTGCGGAGCTCTTTCTATGGCGCTTCAGGCCCGTGAGGAGGGGTGCAAGCGCTGCATATTCCCGCTGGTGAACGCTCGCGAAGCAGCTGTGGCTCGGGGTATTGAGGTGATGGGTGCCGAAACGCTGGGTGAGGTGATTGGCGTTTTGACCGGTAGTTTGCCATGGAGGCCCGTCGACCCAAATCTGGAGCATGCGTGGCGCGACGATTTGTTGGATCTCCCCGACTTCTGCGATGTGAAGGGACAGGAGCATGTAAAAAGGGCCATGGAGGTGGCGGCTGCTGGAGGGCACAATCTGATTATGGTGGGGGCGCCCGGTTCGGGAAAGACGATGATGGCCAAGTGCCTTCGGAGCATTCTCCCTCCGCTTACGCTCGAAGAGGCCATGGAGACCACCCGCATCTATTCGGCAGCAGCTCTTCTTTCGACCCAATCGTCGCTGATCACAAGGCGCCCCTTCAGAGCTCCGCACCATACGCTCAGCGATGCCGCACTGGCCGGTGGAGGGCAAAATCCACGACCCGGGGAGATCTCGCTGGCCCACAATGGCGTTCTCTTTCTCGACGAGCTTCCTGAATTCCGGCGTGGAGCCTTGGAAGTGCTCCGGCAACCCCTCGAAGAGCGATCTATTACCCTGTCGCGTGCCCGTTTTTCGGTCGATTTTCCCGCCGGATTTATGCTCGTGGCATCTATGAACCCCTGTCCCTGCGGATTTTTTGGACATCCTGTGAGAGAATGCATCTGCACGCTACATGAGGTTCGACACTACCAGAGCCGTATTTCGGGCCCGCTTCTCGACAGAATCGACCTGCACGTGGAGGTGCCTCCTGTGCAATTTGAAAAACTCAGGATGCAGGGTAAAGCGGAATCAAGCGCCCGGATCCGGGAGAGGGTTGTGGCGGCACGAGCCATACAACGAAAGCGATTTTCCGGGCTGCCTAAGGTGGGGAGTAATGCCGAAATGGCTCCGCAGCACCTGCGTAGCTATTGTGTGACCGACAGAGCTGGCGAACAGTTGCTGCAGAACGCCATGCAGGTGCTTAATCTTTCGGCCCGGGCATACGACCGAATCCTTAAGCTTGCCCGCACCGTGGCCGACCTGGAGGAGGCACCCCATATCGGAGCTAATCACCTGGCCGAAGCCATTCAATACAGAAGTTTAGACCGAAATCTCCCCGGATATGTGTAGTCGTGCAAAATCGCTAATCCCGAAGTTTCTTCGGCGGCCCGCTCAAACCGAAAGCGAAACCTGCCGGTTGGAGCGGTTTGGAGAAGTGGTGCTGATACGGAAAAAGGGGTTGAAACAGCTTCGGATCTCTATGAAACCCTTTGGGCCCATTGAGGTATCGTATCCTTATAGTTGTTCGGCAAAAGAGGCGCTCCGGTTCCTGGAGCAAAAGGAGGCATGGATTCAAAAAGCCCGGAAGCGACTCGAAAAGTTTGAAAATAAAACAACTCGCTTCGGGCCCGAAACAAAATTCGCTACCCGTTTTCATACCCTTTCGCTCGAATCGCGCGACGGTGCCACCCATTTTATTCTCAAGAGGGGTAATCCTTCCATGCTTCTGTACTACCCCCCCGGTGTCGATTTCGAAACAGAGCAGGCCCAACAGGTTATCAAGCAGGCAATTACAGAAATATTGCGATTCGAGGCAAATCGCTATCTGCCTGCTCGTGTGAACGAGCTTGCAGCCCGTCTCGGCCTCACCCCCGCGGGAGTGACGGTAAAAAATAACCTCTCACGGTGGGGCAGTTGTTCGCCGCGTAATGCCATTCACCTCAATCTTCACTTGATGAGGCTTCCCGAAGCCCTCTCAGATTATGTCATCCTGCACGAACTGGCTCACATAACCGAGAAGAACCACGGTGCCGCTTTTTGGCTGCTTCTAGACCGCTATTGCGGTGGAGACGCCCGAAAACTCGACAAGGCCCTTAAAGAGTACCGGATCAGCGTTTTTTGATCCGAGAATTCCCGCTGCTCAGGGTTACCGGCAGGGGAGGGCGTGAAGCATCCTCTTGAGTACCGTCTGTGCCGAAATGACACGGTTGGCCGCTTGAGGAATTACAATCGAGTCGGGTCCGTCGATTACACTGTCGGTAACAATCATATTTCGCCTTACCGGCAGGCAGTGCATAAACTTGGCACTGTTGGTGAGTGCCATTTTTTGGGCAGAAATGGTCCACTCTTTGTTGGTGCTCAGAATCTCCCCATAGTGGGTGTAAGAGCTCCAGTTTTTTGCGTAGACAAAGTCGGCTCCCTCGAGCGCCTTGTCTTGGTTGTATTCGATGGTGGCTCCGCGGGTATATTGCTCGTTGAGTTCATATCCCTCGGGATGTGTAACCACCACCTCGTAACCTGCAGCCACCGCCCATTCGGCAAAGGAGTTGGGAACCGCATGGGGGAGTGCCCTGGGGTGAGGTGCCCAGGAAAGTACCACTTTGGGTTTTTCTACCTGTTTATACTGTTCAATGGTAATTACATCGGCAAAAGCCTGGCAGGGATGTCCCGTAGCCCCCTCCAGACTGATAATGGGAACTCCGGCATACTGCAGAAACTGGCTGATTATGGGCTCGGAGTAATCGGTGTCGCGATCTTTCAGCGAGGCAAAGGCTCTGATTCCGATAATGTCGCAGTATTGTCCGATAACAGCGGCCGCCTCCTTAATGTGCTCTGCTTTGTCGCCGTCCATCACCACGCCCTCTTTTGTTTCAATTTTCCATCCCTCTTCGTTGATGTTCATCATCAACACATCCATACCCAGATTCATGGCGGCCTTCTGCGTGCTCAGCCGGGTTCGGAGGCTTGAATTGAAAAAGAGGCATCCGAGCGTCCTGTTTTCGCCCAGAGTTTTAAATGCATAAGGCCGTTTTTTTACAATCATAGCCTCACGAATCAGCTCGGGCAGCTCTTGAACATCGTGAACTGAAAGGAAATTTTTCATTGTTGGAGAAATTGATATAACATTAATTTAATCGCGGATTTGTCCTTCGCCTCTCACCTTCCATTTGTAGGAGCAGAGCGCTTCAAGTCCCATTGGCCCACGGGCATGTAACTTTTGCGTGCTGATGCCGATTTCGGCACCCAGGCCGAATTGGGCTCCGTCGGTAAACGAGGTGGGGGCATTCAGGTATACCGTAGCGGAATCAACCGCATTCATGAAGGTTTCGGCCGTTTCAGGGTTTTCGGTAATAATGGCCTCGCTGTGACCCGAACTGTAGGTCTGGATGTGGTTGAGCGCCTCCTGAAGGCTATTCACGGTACGGATAGCCATTTTATAGTCGAGGAACTCGGTTCCGAACGAATCGGGGCCTGCGGGCAGCAGCAGTTCGGCAGGGTAGAGCCCCGTCAGGGCTTCGAAAGCTTCGGGATCGGCGTAGATAATCACTTTATTCTCCGAAAGACCCTCCGTAAGCATGGGGAGAGCCCGGAGACAGTTTTTGTGTATAATCAAGCAGTCGAGGGCATTGCAGACACTGACGCGTCTCGTTTTGGCATTGGTAATAATTGCTTTTCCCATTTCCGGGTTGCCCTCCTCGTCGAAGTAGGTATGTACAATCCCCGCTCCCGTTTCAATAACGGGAACCTTGGCATTCTGGCATACATATTCAATCAGACCTGCGCTTCCTCTGGGGATAATCACGTCGACGTAACCTCTTGCCTGCAGCAGGGCAGTAGTTGCGTCGCGCCCGATGGGGAATAGTGAAACGGTCTCGGGCATCAGATGAAATTCGGCGAGGCTCTCCCTAATGAGGGTTTCAAGCAGAAGGTTGGAGTCGTTGGCATCGCTTCCGCCCTTTAAAATCGAGGCATTTCCCGATTTCAGGCAAAGCGCAAAGACATCGAGCGTCACATTGGGTCGAGCCTCATAAATGACCCCCACAACGCCTAAAGGCACCGAGATTTTCGAAATCTTTAACCCGTTGGGCCTGACCGACTCCCACAATACCTGTCCAAGAGGGGATGGGAGAGAGGCAACATGGCGCATATCCTGTGCAATGGCCGAGATCCGTTGGGGAGTGAGCATGAGTCGATCGTATTTCGGGTCGCGGGGATCCATCCGGTCGAGATCTTTCTGGTTGGCCTGCAGAATGAGCCCGGTATGACGTTCAATCCGGGAGGCCAGGTTACGCAGAAGCTCCGAAACGGTTGCGTCGGGCACACTTCTGAGTGCCCTTGCCGCTTCTGCTGCCGCCTTAAAAAGAGGTTCGTACCTGTTTTCCATTCGTTTACGATTTATTCGACTGATATTTAGCCGTATCGGGAGAGTAAATCAAAGAGAGGTAGTCGTAGTGAACCATGGGTCGTGCATTCTTTTCGCCTATCTTTTTATGCGCCGATTCGGAGTTGTACTCTGCCTTGCCTACGCCAATCTGGAGAGCGTCGGAGTCCATTATAGCTACCACATCGCCCTTCAGGAACTGCCCCTTAATGCGGGTTACTCCTACAGGAAGCAGGCTGGTTGCCTTGGGGCCAAACAGCGAGAAGCAGGCTCCTTCGTTTACGAAGAGGGTCCCTTTAGCCCCCGACTCGGAGTGGGCCAGCCACTTTTTTACCGACGATTTTTTGCGCGAGGCAACAAAATAGGTGTGCTCAACCTCATCGGGCGATTCGATAAGCCTGACAAGGATATTGTGAGCCAACCCGTTTGCAAGGTGTACCGGCGTTCCGGAGGCGGCAATTTTTCGAGCCATGGAGTACTTGGTGAGCATACCGCCCCGCCCGAACTGTGATTTCTGCGGCGAGATCATTTTCGCAATCCCCTGCGTAAAACTGTCGACCCGCCGGATAACCCGGCTGCCCTCCTCTTTGGGGTCGCCGTCGTACAAACCATCTATATTGCTCAGGATGATTAACGCATCAGTGTTCATCATGTCGGTAATCAGGCCCGAAAGTTCGTCGTTGTCGGTAAACATCAACTCATTCACCGACACCACATCATTTTCGTTGATAATCGGTACCACATGGTTTTCAAGGAGGGTCTCCAGACAGTTCCGCATATTCAGGAAATGGCGTCTGTCGCGGAAATCCTCTTTTGTGGCCAAAACCTGCGAACAGATGAGGTTGTGCGACGAAAAGAGACGGGCATACAAACTGATAAGGCGAACCTGTCCTACCGAGGCCCAAAGCTGCCGATTCGAAACGGAATCGCTCTTCCTTACAGGGTGGATCACCTCGCGGCCCGAGGCAACAGCGCCCGAAGAGACCAAGAGCACGTCGATACCCTTCTCTTTTCTCAAATGGGCAATCTGACCTACGATACCCGCAATTCGTTCCTCATTGGGCATCCCGTTCGAATCGGTTAAAACGTTCGAACCAACCTTAAGTGTGATTTTCCTGTACATTCCAGACAGCAGGCCAAAGGAAACGTTACTCTTCGGGATTTGTAGAGAAGAAAATCTTCATCTGGTTGCCGAGGATTCTTGTGAAACCCACAACATCCTGCCCCGTAAACGAACTTATCTCCTCGCCGTATTTCGCAAACTTAGCATTCATCAGGTCGTGTTCCGATGCTATGCCAAGCACCTCGAACCGATAGGGCGAGAGTCGGATAGTTACCTCTCCGCTCACATACCGCTGACTGCTCTCCAAGAACTTTTCGATATCGCGCATTACCGGATCGAGATACTGTGCCTCGTGGAGCAGCATGCCATACCAATTGGCAAGTTGCTCTTTCCAGTATTGCTGCCATTTTGCAAGCGTGTGTTTTTCGAGCAGATGGTGCGCTTTAATCAGTATGAGGGGGGCGGCGGCTTCAAATCCCACACGTCCTTTGATTCCGATAATCGTGTCGCCCACATGGGTATCTCTGCCAACCGCATAAGCCGAACCCAACGCCTCAACGGTGCGTATGGCCTCGATGGCTCCCATTGCCTGGCCGTTAACCGCCGAAATTTCGCCCCGGGTAAAGGTGAGCTTCAGCAACTCTTCGCCCTCTTTCTGCAAAGGGGAGGGGTAGGCCTCCTCAGGAAGCCAAGTCGACGAATTGAGTGTTTCTCTGCCACCCACACTGGTTCCCCAAAGCCCCTTATTGATAGAGTAGGCCGATTTCTTTTCCCAATTGTCTTGAACCCCTTTGCTTTTGAGGTAGGTAATTTCGGCATCGCGCGACAACTTCATGTCGCGGATAGGAGTAATAATCTCAGCCTGAGGCAACATAATCTGGAAAACCAGGTCGAACCGAACCTGGTCGTTTCCGGCACCTGTACTTCCGTGAGCAATGGCCGAAGCCCCGATTTGGCGTGCATAATCGCAGATGGCCATCGCCTGAAACAGTCGCTCAGAGCTCACCGACAGCGGATAGGTATTGTTTTTTAAGATGTTCCCGAAAATCATATACCTAATGCACTTTTCATAATAGGTATCGGTTACATCAATCGCTGTATGGTGCTTTACCCCCAGTGAATAGGCCTTCTTTTCGATTTCCGACAATTCTACAGAATCGAATCCTCCCGTATTCACAATCACGGAGTGAACCTCCATCCCTTTCTCTTCGCTCAAATATTTGGCGCAATATGAGGTATCCAGCCCACCGCTGAACGCCAAAACAACTATCTTTTTCATCTGAAGCCTGTTTTATAGTTTGAAAAAATCTGCAGAGGCACAAAGGTAGCCTTTTGTCTACGATTTCTTCCCTTTTTTTGAGGTAACTGCATCCATGAAGAGCCTGAACAGATAGCCAGTGTCGTCGGGGCCGCTGCTGGCTTCCGGGTGGAACTGTGCCGAAAAGAAGGGCTTTGTTTTGTGGCGGATTCCCTCGTTTGTACCATCGTTAAGGTTGGTGTAGAAACACTCCCAATCGGGGCCCAGATTTGCGGCGTCGATAGCGAAACTATGGTTTTGGGCGGTTACGAAGGCACATTTACTCCCTGCCTGCAGTACGGGTTGGTTATGGCTGCGGTGTCCGTAGGGCAACTTAAAGGTACTGGCCCCGGTTGCAAGCCCCATCAACTGATTGCCCAGGCATATGCCCATGATAGGAATATCGTCCTCGAAAGCTTTTTTCAGGTTCTCTATTGTTTCTACGCAACGCACGGGATCGCCGGGTCCGTTCGAAATGAAAAGGCCGTCGTAGCTCTCCTTTGTGAAGTCGTAGTTCCAAGGAACCCTTACCACAGTTACATCTCCTTCGCTCAGGAGATAGCGGATGATGTTGAATTTCACACCGCAGTCGACCAATATAATTTTGTATTTTCCGTTACCGTAGGTAATCACCTCCTTGCAACTCACCTCGTCTACCAAATTCCGGGCAAAGGGATCCTGAATGGCAATCTCCTGATTCTGGTAGACCACCTTTCCCAACATGGTACCCTTTTCACGGAGCAGTTTGGTTACTGCGCGGGTGTCGACACCGGTAATGGCAGGAATTTTATACTTAGTGAGCCATTCGCCCAGGCTTTGGATAGCATTCCAATGGCTATGCTCTTCGCAATAATCGGTAACCACAAGCGCTGAAATGTAGGCTCTCTCCGACTCGAAATGTTTCAGCATCTTATCTTCCATCTCTTCGCCCGGGATGCCGTAATTCCCAATCAGGGGGTAGGTCATAACCAGAATTTGGCCGTTGTAGGAGGGATCCGAAAAGCTTTCGGTATATCCGGTCATCGCCGTAT
Source organism: uncultured Bacteroidales bacterium (assembly GCA_964349835.1). Taxonomy (GTDB): domain Bacteria; phylum Bacteroidota; class Bacteroidia; order Bacteroidales; family UBA4181; genus JAQVSH01. The sequence goes on from CAYGID010000027.1 coordinate 15,793, forward strand.
TAAAAACTACCTCTCCGGTCACTGAAGTAGGATATCCGAACGATTTCCCCAGAAATTCCGAGCCGTCCTCGAGAACCAATTTAATGTCTGACGCAAATTTCATACAGCTGTGTTTAGTTATGGTTTAATAATCATTTGAATAATCTCTTCTACCTGTTCTATTGGAATATTTTTCAGCAAAATACGACCCGTCGACGCTTCAATGAAGTAAAGCTGAGGTGTCGACAACAGATGGTAATCCAATTTGTACTGATAGCTCTGGGGGCTCCAGGTGAGGGGCCAATCGTACAATCCGTTTTGGTTCACAAAGTCGATCCAGCTCCGTTTTCCCCGGTTGCTATTGTTGGTTTGCACGGTAACTACCTTTAGTCCCTGTTCCTTGTATTTTTTGAAAAGAGCATAGAGTTCCGGGGTAAATACCTGGCAGTGGCCGCATTCGGCTTCCCAGAAGTAGAGAAGGTTCACCTTGCCGTTGAGCTGGGATAGCGCCGAGATTATTTTGCCCGCATAGGTATCGTTCAGAAGGGTGGTGTCGGATGCGGCGGCCCGGAAATATTCTGCCGGGAGGGCAAAAACATCGAAAGGGGCTGCAACCTCTCCGATTAGCGACTTCTTTCGGAGTTCAACCTCCTCCTTCAGCGCTGCGGTGTATTCGGGCGTTGCCCAGTCGGCGTAGGGGAAAAACCATTTTTCGGCCAGGTGAACCCACACATTTTCGGCCGCCACCCTGTTGCTCTGCAGGTAGTAGTCGAAAAGAGTGGTGAGTACCACCCTAAAGTTCTCGTTGTGCGGCTGTGCACGCGTAAGCATACGGTCGGCCTCTGCGATCACCGTGTCGGGAATCATGGGGAGCACCGAAGTGACATAGGTGCTGATTTTTTCCTCCATAAGAGGCATCCTCACTAAGTCGGGATCGGCATAATCGGCATTGTCGAAAAAGTGCTCTCTATAATAGCGGTATGCATAAAACGAGTCGGCCGGTTGCTCGTCGGTATTAACTGGCGGAAGGGGAATCACAATCTCGGAGTAGGCTTTCAGGAATTTTCCGAACAGATTTTTTTCGTGGATCTGTATCATTCTATCGCGGTAGGCGTTTACCTCGGCATGTACTCCTTCCATCAGACGGGCAATGCTGTCGGCTTTCGGCTGAGGAGCAAGCCGTAATGCCCCTTCGAGGCTGCTCAGCGACTCTCGCTTGTGAGTCATAAATCGCATATAGCTGTAGAGCTCCTGGTTTTCGATTGAACCTTTTACTCTTACGCTTTTTAGGAACTGGGCTGTGTCGAAGGCCATTTCGAACTGCTGATCGCTCTTGGGCATCAGGAAGTCGTACTTCTTTCCGTCGATGATGAAGCCATAGAGGCCTGCCGGGTAGAGCTCTTTTGCCCTGAAAACCCCTTTCCCCTTTCGGAGTACCAGGGTATCGGCATGTTTCAACACCGACGGCCCGCCCAGGGGATATCCCAGGTAGAGCGTGTCGGAGGTCACACCTTGTATGGAGAGATTTATTTTGACGTTTTGCGAATGCCCGGGAACTGCAATAAGAAAGCCCACTAGAAGGGCCAGTTGTGTGAGCAAACCGGACCGGAAAAAGAGGATTTGTTCCGGAATATGCATCATGTAGTACATTTCTTTGTTCGCAGAAAGAGAAGTGGGCGAACATACGACCGTGCAAATTTATGAATAATTATCTGTTGCGCTTTCTCTCGCTTTGTTTTTTTCGCAGGCAGGTTATTTGCACCTCTTTGTTTACATTTGTACAACATGTTCTCTTCTCTCTTTTGCTGGTCTGCACAAGACCCCATTAAAGCATCAACCAATAGAACACTAAAGAATTAACACGTTACGCTTTAGAACTTTAGAACTTTAAAGCATTAGAGCATTATCCCTTAACGTTTCCTTTACTCCGATTGATGGCTCCGCAACTCACCCCTTCCCAATGTAAATCCCTTGTAGATGAGGTTCTTATAGGGCTCCGCCTCACCGATCGTTCTCCTGCAGGGCTTTACAGACCCATAGAATATATTCTGGGTTTGGGAGGAAAACGAATTAGACCCAGTCTGACTCTGATGGCATGCAATCTTTTTAATGAAGATGTTAGTCGGGCACTTATGCCTTCTGTGGGGTTGGAGATATTTCACTCCTTTTCGCTGCTGCACGACGATATTATGGATCGTTCGCTCCTGCGGCGCGGAAAACCCACTGCACACTCCCTTTGGGGCGACAATTCTGCGATTCTCTCTGGCGACGCCATGTCGATTCTTGCCTATGAGTATATGGTTCAGTGTCCGCCTGCTATTCTGCCTGAGATTTTGTCCATCTTCTCGCGTACCGCGCTGCAGGTTTGCGAAGGACAACAACTCGATATGGATTTTGAGTCGGCTCCGGAAACCACCATGGCGGAGTATCTCCGAATGATTACGCTCAAAACTTCGGTACTGATAGGCGCATCGCTCCAGATCGGAGCCCTTTGCGGAGAAGCTCCAGCCAGCGATGCGCTCCGCATGTACCGGTTTGGCGAGCAGTTCGGTATTGCTTTTCAGATTCAGGACGATCTCCTCGATACCTTTGGCAACGAGGCGATACTCGGGAAACCCATTGGCGGTGATATTCGTGAGAACAAAAAATCCTGGCTTTGGATCAAGGCCTTCGAAGAGGCCGGAGAGATGCAGCGGGCCGGCCTTCTGGCGCTCTCACAGCTTCCTGCTTCCGAATCAGACCAAAAGTATGTCGAGACTTGCCGGTTATTCCGTGAACTTTCTATTCCTGAGAAGGCTCAACGGCAAATAGCTCTCCATTATGAGGCTGCCCGGGCCTGGCTTATGGAGGTACAAGTGCCTCATGAGCACAAGGCGCAGCTTTTGAATTTTCTTGATTCGCTAATAAACAGAGAATACTAGAATCTCCGACCTTTCCCCATTGAGCAAAAAGGCTGACTTTCAGGGTTTAAAGCGAAATGTTCAAAAAATGCAGAATGGGTTTTGGAGATTTCTAAGAAAGTGCTACTTTTGCCACGCATTCGTAAAAACGAGTGCATTACCTTCCTCAGTAGCTCAGTTGGTTAGAGCATCTGACTGTTAATCAGAGGGTCCTAGGTTCAAGTCCTAGCTGGGGAGCCCCTATTTACCACGCGGTCCAAAAGAATCTTTTGGACCGCGTTTTTTGTTATGAGTTCCTCATCCCTTTCCGCGAGAATGTCGAAACCCCATTCCCTCTGCCTGTTAGTGCCTACTCCAGGGATTCGGGGAGGGCGCCAACAGGCAGATAAGGGGATGGGGTTTTGCCAGGGCTCAGGAGCTCCGGTAGGTGGTTAGAATTTTACCTCCTGCATGTCGATTACAGGCCAAGGTTTGGTGGTTTCCCAGGCACCGCGGGTAAAGTCGGGCACTTCGAACGAGATACTCTGGCCCAGCACCGATCTTTCGGAGAGTTCTACCAAACTGCACCAGGCAGCAGCGTCGTACACCGTCTGATCGAGGGGGAATCCGTTTTTGAGGCAGTAAATGAGGCGGTAATCCATCATGTAATCCATGCCTCCGTGACCGCCCACCGAACGGGCAATATCTCCGATAGCCTTCGAGAGGGGGTGTTCGTAAGCGGCAAGGGTCTGCTTCAAATCCTCGTCTTTCATGTAGCTGTGTGCATTTGGCTCAAGTGCAATTTGCTCTTTGGGGTATTTCGAGGCCATCCCTTTGGTTCCGCTAATCAGGTGGAGACGGTCGTAGGGACGAGGGCTGGTTACATCGTGCTGAATCATCAGGGTGTGTCCCTTAACCGTATGAACCAGGGTAGTGTTCATGTCGCCCTTCTTGTATCCCCGTTTTGCCTGAGGCGAATCGGGTCCGAAATGGTCTTTGGCGTAGAGCGTCAGACCAAACTCATTGGTCGACATGGAGGTCATGTAATCGAAACGGTCGCCCTGGTTGATGCCCATAATCTGGGCAATGGGGCCAAGACCGTGGGTAGGATAGGGGTTGCCGGTGTGAGCTGCATTATACTCAATTCGCCAGTTCTTGTAATAGGCGCCATCAGCGAGATTCGAACTCCGGAGGTCGTGGATATAGGCTCCCTCGGCGTGGATTATCTCGCCAAAGACCCCCTGACGTGCCATATTGAGCGTGGTGAGTTCAAAAAAGTCGTAACAGCAGTTTTCCAGCATCATACAGTGCTTGCGAGTCTTTTCGGAGGTGTCAACCAGCTGCCAGCACTCCTCAAGAGTTACGGCCGCGGGCACTTCGATGGCCACATTCTTTCCATGCTCCATGGCATAAATAGCAATTGGGGTGTGCAACAGCCAGGGGGTACAGTTGTAAATGAGGTCGATATCTTTCTCCTCGCACATCTTTTTCCATCCCTCTTCACCGGTAAACTCTTTTGCCACAGGCTTATTGGCAGCAGCCAGAGTTTTTTGGCTATTGGCAATCTGTTGGGGACGCACATCGCAAATGGCCACAATTTCGCAGCCGGGAACGCGTGCCAACCGATAAACGGCACCGGATCCACGTGAACCAACCCCTACAATACCGATACGTACCTTTTCTATCGGGTCGGTACGCAGGCCCATCACCGATTCGCCTTTGCGCGAGGGAGAAACCAGTTTTACAGCGCCCCCGGGAGCAGCGTCGGAGCCATTAGGAGCGGGAGTGCAGGCAACGGCAACAGAGGGAATCCCCAATGCAAAGCTGCCGAGTAGCGACGTTTTGAGAAAATCGCGGCGGTTTGAATTCATTTGGCTGAAAGATTGAAGGTTAAGTTACAAATATAGGGATTGCCGGCCAAATATCAAATATGTTTCGCAGCAGGTTAGATAAAGAGATTCACGTTGGCCGATTCTGCTGCCTCAAGATAGGCGGCTACGCCTCCCAAGGTAACCCCGTCGAGCAGCTCCTCCTGTTTTACCCCCATCACATCCATCGACATCTGGCATGCCATCATCTCTACGCCACTCTGGCGAGCCTGGAAAATAAGCGATTCCAGACTGTCGATTCGGTTCTTTTTCATAATGCCCCGAATCATTGCTGAACCCATTCCCAACATATTCATCTTCGACAATGCAAGTTTCCCGCTATGCGCCGGCATCATCCAACCCAGCATTTTTTGTACAAGATTCTTCGAAACCGCCGGTTTATTTCTCTTCTTAATCACATTTAATCCCCAGAAGGTAAAGAACATTGTTACCTTTCTACCTGTTGATGCTGCTCCGTTGGCAATCACAAACGAGGCGATGGCACGATCGAGATCATCGCTGAAAACAATCAGGGTCTTATCGTTTTGGGGGGCAGAGTCTGTTTTGATGGAGCAAGCATCCCTTCTCAGCAGTCGCACATCAATTTTTCCCTTCTCCTCGTGTATGGAGAGCAGCTCGTTTCCGGTCATCTTGGCCCAAGATCTCACGTCGCGGGCAAACCCCTGATCGGTTGCCAAAACCCGTATAATCCTACCCGAAGGGATCTCATCGCAGGCCTTTTTCAGCCGCATGATGGGACCCGGGCACTGCAGCCCGCAGGCATCAATGAGAATCTCCTCCTGAGCCTCACCGGTCATCGATGTCTCACTATCGATTGTAGTCAGGTCGCGCACCATCCCCCCACAGTCGCGCGCTGTGCAACTCGACTGATTCTCGTTATTTTGCGTGGGGAGGGGCTGCTGGAAAATTTTTGCGGTAGCGGCTTCCCAGGTTTTATAGCCACCCGAGAGGTTTCTGACGTCGGCAAAGCCGTTCTGCATGAGAATCCGGGCCGCAAGGTATCCCCTTAACCCAACGGCGCAGTACACCACAACGGGGCGACTCCGGGGAATGGAGGCCAGCTCTTTTCGGAGGTTGTCGACCGGGATATTGAGGGCTCCTTCAATGTGGCCCAGTGCGAATTCGTCGGGAGTGCGCACATCAATCAGTGCAACTTCGAGCCGCTCTTTTTGCAGTTCCTCCCAGGTAAGTGTATTCATCTTCTTTTTCATGATATTTTCGGCTACAAAAGCAGCCATGTGTACCGGGTCTTTGGCAGAGGAGTAAGGGGGGGCGTAGGCGTGTTCCCACTCGGTTACATCGCGGATTGTGCCCCCCTTTGCCATGAGGGCCGCCAACACGTCTATTCGCTTGTCGACCCCGGCGTATCCCACAATCTGGGCTCCGAATATTCGTCCGTCCGATTCATCAAACAGTAGTTGGATGGAGAGGGGAGCGGCTCCGGGGTAATATCCGGCATGAGAGCCCGAATGGGTTATCGATGACTTAAAGGGTATCTGAGCCGAAGCGAGCCACCGGGAGTTCACCCCGGTCGAGGCCACGGTGAGGTCGAACACCTTGGCGATAGCCGTAGCAATAGATCCCTCGTAGGGGCGGGAGGGCTCTCCCGTGGCATGATCGGCACAAAGCCGGGCCTGTCGGTTGGCAGGGCCGGCAAGATAGGGCGTAAAGGCCTTTCCGGTTATGGGGTTGCGGGTTTCGATGGCATCGCCAATAGCATAAATATCGGGGTTTGAGGTTTGAAAATAGTCGTTTACCACAATCCCTCCTGCACTGCCCGTCTGTAATCCTGCTGCTTTTGCCAGCCGCACATCGGGTTTCACACCTATCGAAAGAATCACAATATCGGCAAGAAGCGAAGTGCCGTCGTCGAGTCCTACGGCGATTCCTTCGGGGGTTGCCTCAAACCCTTCGACCCGGCTGCTCAGCCGCAGTGCCACCTTTTTGGTCTGTAAATGTTGGTGTACCATCGAGGCCATTGTGAAATCGATGGGAGGCATCACTTGATTGGCCATCTCGACAATGGTGACGTCGGCACCTGCCGCGTGAAGATTTTCGGCCATCTCCAGCCCGATAAAGCCGGCACCTACCACAACAGCCCGCTTTACCGACTTTTGTCCGAGCCACTGTTTAATCCTGTCGGTGTCGGCTACATTGCGAAGCGTGAAGATCCCTTCCGTGTCGATTCCCGGCAGGGGAGGCTTTACCGGTTCGGCTCCCGGTGAGAGGATCAGTTTATCGTACGACTCCACATACTCGCGCTGGTTTGCGAGCTCCTTCACGGTTACTGATTTCTTCATGGGGTCAATCGAAACCACCTCGTGTCTTACCCGTACATCTATGGCATATCGGGCCGAAAACGACTCCGGGGTTTGCAGCAGCAGCCTTGATCTTTCGGTGATAGTACCCCCTATATAGTAGGGAAGTCCGCAATTGGCATAGGATATGTACGCACCCCGCTCGAACATAATAATTTTGGCCGATTCGTTGTTTCGCCTAAGGCGTGCGGCAGTAGTTGCCCCACCGGCAACGCCGCCCACAATGAGATATTTCATATAGTAATGATTTGATTTTTGTGCTCACAAATCGTTGTGTCGCAAAATAAACAGAGTAACCCTGCGAAATGTTCACTCATTTTCGGTTTCGGCATCCCACGCCTCATTGGCCAGTCGCCAGACATTGAGGTAGGCAGATTTTGTGATATGAAACATCTTGTTGGAGTTTATCTTTTCGGAATGGTCGGTTACCTTATGATAATCGGGGTGGCTGTTGGTGTGATACCACAGAATGGGGATTCCCTTTGCGGCAAAAGAGGCGTTGTCGCTGCCGGAGGTGGGCTGATCCCATGCACGGTACTCGGGCGATAATCCCAGCCGATACTTTTCAATGTGTTCTTTTTGCCACGAGGCGAACAGGGGGTGCCCCGCGGTATAAAAATAGTCTACATGGCCCGGTGGCGTTCCGGGCGAGTCTCTTCCAATCATGTCGAAATTCATATAGGCTTTCACCTCTATGGTCTGCATTTGCGTTTGCGTAAAATGTTTCGATCCCAGCAAGCCCTTCTCTTCGCCGTCCCAAAAGGCAAACAGGATATTGCGCAGCGGGACTATTTCGGCCGCGGCGAAAGCAGAGGCAATCTGTATAACGGCCGATACGCCACTGGCGTTGTCGTCGGCTCCGTTAAAGATTTCACCCCCTCCTACACCCAGATGGTCGTAATGGGCTCCCACCACAATCCATTCGTTCGATTCTCCTTTAATATAGCCCAATACGTTTTGCAGGGAGAGAGAGTCGCCCCGTCGTGTGGCTGCAACAAAGGGGTGCAGAAAGGATTCCGAAACACTCTTTTCGGAGGGGAAAGAGGTCACTCCCAATTTGAGCAGTTCTGAGGCAATGTAGATTGCGGCAAGAGATCCCCCCCTGGTTCCGGCCTCCCTTCCTTCGAGCAGATCGTTGGCAAGAAAAGCAACAATGGCTTTGCCGGTTTCCGGGCGCATGGCTCCCAAGCCTCGCTCTTTGGCCTCTTCTGTCGCCTTGGGGCGGCTCTTTTGAAGGCGCTCCCGGGCTCTGCGCTCAAGGGGTTCCGGGATATTTAGGGTGTCGCCCTGCCTATCGCTCCTTTCGGGTAAGGTCCACGCTTTTGCAGAGATATCTGCAAGGACAAACAGCATAAAATAAACGATGAAAAGAAGAGGTCTCACCATCATAGCATCTTGGCATTTAGTGCAACTAAATTAGACGAAATCGACAGAGAAAAGAGGCAGTCGGGTGGAAAATAGCACACTTTTTGATGCAATCGATTGCGCAAAAGTGTGAAATAATTACTATTTTTGCCCTCATTCAAGCTATTCATCTACAACTTTTCGGAGCCATGTCGGGATTAAAACGGATCACCATTCATGATATTGCCCGCTCTCTGGGTGTTTCTGCCTCGACGGTTTCGAGGGCATTGCAAAACAGTTCCCGGATTAGCCCCTCTGTGCGAAAAGCGGTCAGGGCCGAAGCCGAACGGTTGAACTACCTGCCTAACTCGGTTGCCTCGCAACTGCGCACCGGAAAAGGAAAGAGTTTGGGGGTGATAGTTCCACGCATCGACCGCCATTTTTTTGCCTCCGTTATCGGAGGTATCGAGAGGGTGGCAATGGAGGCCGGGTATATGCCGGTGATTTGTCAGTCGGACGAGTCGTTCGAAAAGGAGAAGGCTGCCGTAGAGGCACTCATCCGCAAAAAAATCGACGGGATTGCCGTTTCGCTGGCCTCTGGTACCCACGATACGCAACATTTTGATCGATTGAGGGCCGCCGGAATCCCTGTGGTCTTTTTCGACAGGGTTCCGCTACAAGTTCGCAGCAGTTGCGTTACTACCAACGATTTTCAGGGGGCTTACCGCACGGTTTTGCACCTGATTGATCAGGGCTGCTCACGGATTGCCCATTTTGCCGGGCCGCTTCATATCAGCGTCTACAAAAACCGATACGAGGGCTACTGCGCCGCTCTGACCGATCGGGGCTTGACCCCCGACCCTACACTACTCATGAGCAATGCCATTACCTTCGAAACCGGCGAGAGGGCCGCACATGCTCTTTGCGGCCTTAAGGAGCCACCCGATGGGCTCTTTTCGTCGGGCGATTTTGCCGCTTTGGCTGCTTTGCAGGTTTTTAAGAAGGCCCAGATTGCTGTGCCCGGTCGTATTTGTGTGGCAGGTTTTGCCAATGAACTTTTTGATGCGTATATTGAACCGGCGCTCACCTCAGTCGATCAACAGAGCCGAAGGATGGGCGAGGAGGTTGCCAAACGGCTGATTGCCGAGATGCTCGACCCTTTGGACGGTCCCGGAATCTCCGTTGTACTTGAGCCGGAGCTTATTGTTCGAAGCTCCTCTCTCAGAAACAGAAATCTATAACTAAAAGATAATCAAACTCTCTCAGTATGAAAACGAATTATGAATTCAGGTATGCCTCGCATCCTGCCGACGCCAAAAGTTACGACACAAAGCGGCTTCGTACCGAATTTTTAATCAATCCGGTCTTTACCGACGATGAGGTGAACATGGTTTACTCTATGTACGACCGGGCTGTTGTTGGCGGAGCCAAACCCTGCAAAGAGGAGCTTCCGCTCGAAGCCATCGATCCGCTGAAAGCCCCCCTCTTCCTGCACCGCCGTGAAATCGGAATCTTCAATGTTGGCGGATTGGGAGTGATTAGGGTCGACGATACCGACTATACCCTGGAGTACAAAGAGGCCCTTTATATTGGACAGGGCGACAAGAAGGTGACCTTTGCCAGTGTCGACAGCGCAAAGCCGGCTCTCTTTTATTTTCTTTCCATGCCGGCCCACAAGGCCTTCCCCGATCGCAAACTAAGCAAAGAGGATGCCATTAAGGCTGAAATGGGAAGTGCCGAGACGGCCAATCACCGCACTATCAACAAGATGATGGTTCGCGAGGTGCTCCCAACCTGTCAGCTGCAAATGGGCATGACCGAACTTTATGCCGGAAGTGTTTGGAATACCATGCCGGCTCATGTACATACCCGACGGATGGAGGCCTATTTCTATTTTGAGGTGCCCGACGGACAAGCGGTTTGTCATTTTATGGGCGAGACCGACGAGACCCGCCACATCTGGATGAAAAGCAATCAGGCCGTTCTTTCGCCCGAATGGTCGATCCACTCCGCAGCCGCCACCTCCTGTTACACCTTTATCTGGGGCATGGGTGGCGAAAACATGGACTACGGTGATCAGGATTTTGTAAAAATGGATGGTTTAGTCTAGTTAGCAAGGTCTCAATTCTATATTTTGTTGATATGATACGGTTTGTTCAATTGATTCTGGCAGCAACTTTGGCCCTGAGCCTCCCTCTTCAGGTAAGTGCTGCCCCTGGATTGCGCGTTAAGGTAGCCAATCCAACCTCTCTTTCGCGGATGGTTGAGACCGTTGAGATTTCCTGGGTCGACGTGGCCTCGGCTCTTCCGGGGGTTTTACCCGAAGGTGTGGGCCTTTTTCATGCCACTTCCGGAGAGCGGTTGCCTCTTCAGGTGATTCAACGAAATGGTGCGCCCCGGATGGTGTTGTTCCAGGTGGTAATGGCTCCCGGAGCCGTTGTGGAGTACCGCCTGGCAGCAGCCCCTCCCACTGCTTTTGAGCCTTTAGTGTTTGGTCGTTTTGTTCCCGAGCGCAAGGATGACTTTGCGTGGGAGAACAATAGGGTAGCCTTCAGGATGTACGGGCCTGCGCTGCAGGCCACCGGCGAAATCAGCAGTGGGGTCGACTATTGGGCAAAGAGAACCGACCAACTGATTATCGACAAATGGTACAAGATAGACGATTACCACAA
>CAYGID010000028.1:0-26373 GCA_964349835.1 uncultured Bacteroidales bacterium
ATGTTGATTATGTTCATGCAAGTTTGCGTTTTGAGAAGAACATGCTCGGTTCATAATCGTTCAGATTAATAAGAACCAAATATAGGAAATTTGGAGAACAAAGTGGATTTTATGTAAATTTGGAGCCATATGGCCATCATAGGTATTATTCTCTTTGTTATCGCCACCGACATCCTGGCGTGGCGGCCTTTCCAAAAATTCTTCATCTGCAAGGGGGTGCGCCGCAAACTCTTGAAACGACTCTATTGGGGTGTCACAATTTTTGTTGTGCTTACGCTTACCGTGGGCTTCTTTGCACAGCACGCCGGCCACGCCCAATTCCACAAAATCTACTACTCAATTTTTGGCGCGGTTTGTCTGGTCTATCTGCCCAAAGCCGCCTACCTGTTTATCTCCCGGCTCATCCCGGCTTCTGAGGGTCGCATTGCAGTAAAAGCAGGCACGCTGGCAGCAACACTAGTCTTGTTAACGGTTGCCAAAGCGCTCTGGATAGACCGTGTCGACTTCCGCGTTGAACACAAAGTGGTTCAGGTAATGAATCTTCCACCCTCGTTCAAAGGCTATACGGTGGCGCTGATTGCCGATACGCACTTAGGTGCCTGGGGCCGGAATACAAAACCGATGAAGCGGGTGGTCGAGGCCATTCAGCGTGTTAAGCCCGATATCATTCTCTTTGCGGGCGATATGGTAATTAACTTCGACGAAGAGATAGACCCCTTCATTCCCCTCTTTTCGCGTTTGCAGGCTCCCGACGGGCTCTTTGCAGTTACCGGAAACCACGATTACGGACAATATTACAACTGGCCTTCGGAGGCTCTCGAACAGGCCAATTTCCGCGATATCTGCACAAAAATCGAACTGGCGGGATTCCGGCTTCTTTTAAACAGCCACACCTATATAGTGCGTAACGGCGACTCCCTGTTGCTCGCAGGAATCGAGAATTTCAGCCTCCCCCCGCGGCCTGCTAAGGGAAACTTGACAAAAACGTTCGAGGGAGCCGACACCTCCCTTTGTACGCTTCTTCTCTCGCACGATCCGGTCTTTTTTGCTCTGAACCACAAAACACCGCACTTCGCGGCCAATCTCACCCTCTCTGGGCACACCCACGAATTTCAGTGTGCCCTCCGGATAGGCCGTTTCCGTTGGTCTCCGGCCTCACTCCTCACCGACTATCCGTCGGGGCTCTACTACGAAGGCAATAAAGGGATTTTTGTTACCCGGGGCATTGGTTCGTTGGGCTTTCCCGGACGATTCGGAGCCAAACCCCAAATTGCGGTGCTGCATCTGGTGCCTTGGGGCGAATCACAATCTGCTCATACATCCACCCACTCAATGCTTGCACCATGATTCTCACAGCCGAAAATATCCTATTGGTTGGGTCCATTCTCCTGTTCATTGCTTTGATGGCCGGACGAACCGGTTACAAATACGGTGTTCCCGTGCTGCTCCTCTTTTTGATTGTGGGCATGCTGGCCGGCAGCGACGGCTTCGGGATTGAGTTCTCTAACCCCGGATTGGTTCAGTTTATCGGCGTGGTTTCGTTGAGTCTTATCCTATTTTCGGGGGGTATGGACACCAGCGTAGTAGAGATTAAACCCATTCTTAAACAAGGTGTTCTCCTTGCTACACTGGGCGTCTTGCTTACGGCTCTGATTACCGGAGGATTCATCTTTCTGCTTACGCAACACTTTTTCCCGGGGGTCACCCTCTCGCTGGCCGAGGCATTTCTTCTGGCCTCAGTGATGTCGTCAACCGATTCGGCCTCGGTATTTGCCATTCTCCGAGCTAAAGGGCTTTTGTTAAAGCACCACCTGCGCCCTCTGCTCGAACTCGAGAGCGGAAGCAACGACCCCATGGCCTATATGCTCACCATTACCCTGCTGCAATGGCTTACATCTGCCGGGATCAGTGGCGGCGAGGTGCTCTTCTCCTTTTTTTCGCAACTGGTTATCGGAGGGCTGTCGGGTTACTTTTTGGGCAAGGGGTGCGCCTGGCTCCTTAACAGGGTCGATGTAGACAACGACTCTCTCTACCCGGTTCTCCTGATTACTTTCACCTTTTTTCTCTTCTCCTTTACCAATTTTATAGGAGGAAACGGCTATCTGGCCGTCTATCTGGGCGGCCTGGTTGTAGGGAATACAAAATTTATCCACAAAAAAAGTGTGAAGCGATTTTTCGAGGGACTCGCCTGGCTTTCACAAATCATCATGTTTTTGGCTCTGGGGCTGTTGGTAAATCCCACCGAATTGCTGCCGATTGCCGGAGTGGGTCTGATTGTGGGCTTCTTCATGATTATTGTTTCGCGTCCCCTTTCGGTTTGGATGTTACTGGGCCCCATACATAAGATGACTATCAAATCAAAATGGTATGTCTCGTGGGTAGGGCTGCGGGGAGCGGTACCTATTATTTTTGCCACCTACCCGGTATTGGCCGGAATCGAAAATGCCCGGATCATCTACAATATTGTCTTCTTTATTACCATCCTCTCACTACTGATCCAGGGAACAACTGTTCCTTCGGTAGCCCGGTGGCTCAATCTGGCCCTGCCCTTAAGCGCGGCAAAGAAAAGGAGCCAGTTTGGGGTCGACTTTTCTGAAGAGATTAAATCTGCCATATCGGAGGTAACCATCACTGCCGAAAGCCTTCGGTTCGGAAACAAACTGGTGAATATTCCCCTCCCCGACAAGACGTTGGTGGTTATGCTCAAAAGGGGCGATTATTACCTGATTCCCAGGGGGCAGACCATCGTGCACGAAAACGATGTGATGCTGATCATTACCGACGACCAAAAAGCGCTGGAACAAACATACAAAGAGCTGGGAGTAACCGGATACTCTGTGTAGAGCCAAATTAGCGAGTTTCGAACACGGTGTACAAAAAATCAAAAAAAGTGTTACTTTAGACGTGCGCTAAGCCAGGGAGGTTGGCAATCGCAGGTTTTCCATGCAATTTTAACGCATGGAGCTCAATGCTACCACTAATAATCAAAAAATAACAGCATGAACAAGAGTGAAAGAAAGCAATCAATGAGCCGGAGAGAATTTCTCGGCTATTCGGCTCTCGGACTGGCAGGATTAACCCTTCTTCCCAGTTGGACCCTCCCCAATGGTCAACGCATTGCCCCCAGCGACAGAGTGGTTCTGGGATTCATCGGCTTAGGTCAGCAGGGCTGTTCCGACTTCAGTAGCTTCTCCAGATGCCCCGGAGTGCAGGTAGTGGCCGGTTGCGATGTCGACAGTATCAAGCGCGAACGGTTCAAACTGCGTGTCGAAGCATGGCAGAAATCGCAAAATGTGGCTGCCCGTTGCGACCAGTATGAGTTCTACGAAGATTTGCTGAACCGGAAAGATATCGACGCCGTTGCAATTGCCACCCCCGACCATTGGCACGCGCTGAATACCATTCATGCCTGCCAATCGGGTAAGGATGTCTTTGTGCAGAAGCCGCTGGCCTTTACTGTTATCGAGGGCTTAGCCATGGTTAAGGCGGTTCGCAGCAATAACCGCGTATTGCAGGTAGGAAGCCAGCAGCGCTCAGGCAAAGAGTTTCAGCAGGCCATTTCATTGGTACGAAGCGGTGCCTTAGGCCACATTGAAACCATCTTTTCGAAGGTGGGCGACCCCCCAAAACCGCTCGATCTGCCCGAACAGCCCATCCCCGCTCACCTCAACTGGAACCTCTGGATGGGTCCGCTCAACGACCCTAAAATTCATTACAATTCCAAGCTCTGCCCTCCCGTCTCCCTCAATCCGGTTCAGAACGAAACGTTTTGGGGTGCATGGCGATATTACAGCGAAACCGGAAATGGCTATACAGCCGACTGGGGCGCACATATGTTCGACATTTCGCAGGCAGCCATTGGAATGGATGGTTTGGGCCCCTCCGAATTTATTCCGAAAGGATACCAGGGAGCCCAATACCTCACCATGAAATACCAAAACGGTATTATCATGACCGAACAAAATTTCCGGCCGCAGGGTGGACAAGGCATCAGTTTTAACGGAACCAAAGGATGGCTCAAAGTGGCCAGGGGTTATATTGAGTGCTCCGATCCTTCGCTGCTCAAGAAAGAGGAACAAAAGGTAGAAGCCGGCCAGTATGAGGTGAGCTCGCCCCATATGCAAAACTTTATCGATGCCGTTCGTTCGCGCAAGAATCCCATTGCCCCGGTCGAAGTGGGGTGCAGCACCAACACTCTCTGCTGTATTGCCAACATTGCCACCGAACTGAAGCGTCCTGTAAAATGGGATCCCGCTACCTTAAGTTTTGGCAACGATCCCGAAGCCGAAGCCCACCGCCTCTACGCCTATACCTATAGAAGCCCCTATTCGCTGTAAACGATCTTGGCTCTGAGCGTTGCGTGGCTAAACGAAATCAAGGATTTACTAAACGAACTCCGCTACACAAAAGTGTCATGCCTTTGCAAAGAGGCATGACACTTTTATTTTGCAGACTTATGCTGCTTTGCGCGCTTTTGCGGCTATTCCTTTGTTTGGGAACTACGATTGTCCCTGAATTGGGTACTGCGATTATCCCTGAATTTTGGAGCATACGGCTGTAAAGGAGCCCCTCCTCCTCCAATCTGATCGGGCATATTGTTAACAACAACAGAAAGTGCTTTCATTAACTTATTGACCTCATTATTCCATATAACGCTACTCATAGAGAATCCAAATGTCTCTTTAAACTCCAATTCAACATCTCTTTCTACAATAAGATCCCATGTATCCCATGCCGCATCTTCAGTAAAATAGACCCCATAATTTTGCATGGCAAAAAACAACTTTCGCCCCGGAATAGTCTCTAAACCAACAGCGTCAGCTGTAAGATGAGGGGGAATAGCCAAAAGCGAACCCATCAGTATATGGCGATTTGTCCCTGAATATTGTTCTTTTGCATAACTATCGGCCCCGACTGCAGGCCATTTGAAACCGGGAAGTGTATCATGATAGTAGCAATATTTTTTTGCCCAAGGGTTTATTTTTATAGCATGCCTAATGGGGTTTTCGTTCACAAACTCTCCTAATCTAATCGTTCCTCCAAGTGCCGACATCCCGGAAGCCCCCTGACCGCCTCCGCTTAACCCATCGCCTGTAAGCGATTGATATTTTCTGTTTTTCTCTATTTTCATCCATAAAGGAAGATATACCGGACCTGCTTCCACACATCTGGTAATCTGACAACCCTCAAACACAATATCCGAATCGGGTAATCTTAATGCAAAATTACTATTTGGCGTTAAGCCATAAGGGCTACTGCCTGCATCCGGCACAATCCAGTTATCAGGTACTCTTAAGGCTATGCCGATAGGTGATTTGCCATTGCATCGTCCCGGCCCCCAAACCTCAGTTCCAAGAACCTCTCTATCCGGATATTGAACACTAAGCTCTAGAATGTGCTGAATATCAACACCCACATGATTGGCAGCTTCAAAATTTGCATCAACGTAGATAGCATGGCTCCCAATAGGCATATTCCAAATTGATTCTTTTGAGAAGGGCCATAACCACGGATCTCTTTCACCACTAACTATCTTACCCAAAATGATCCAAGTTTCGATACCCTTACCCGTGAAGTTAGTTGATGCAATGGCAGCTACGGTTTCGTTGTCCCACAACGGTACAGAGTTCCATTCGATGTAGGTTGCTTTCGATTTCTCAGGATCTATCGGCCTCTCGGATCCGATAGTTTTATATGAGCCGAAACAAAAAAGCATCATCGAGAGCGAAAGACAATTAAGTAGTCTCATTTTGTCTGGAATATATAGAATGAAGCGAATGTAAGAAGGTCTGCCGAAATAATTGGGACATATACGCACAAAAAAAAACCGCAACCCCTTGTTGTCAAAGAGCTGCGATTTTTGCTTGTGCCCAGGACGAGACTCGAACTCGTACAGGGAAACCCCCACTACCCCCTCAAAGTAGCGTGTCTACCAATTTCACCACCTGGGCTAAGAAAACGCTTTGATATCTCAAGGTACCGTTGTACCCAGAACAGGACTCGAACCTGCACATCCTTACGAACACTAGTCCCTGAAACTAGCGCGTCTACCAATTCCGCCATCTGGGCGTTTTCGTTTAGCGAGTGCAAAGATATAAAAATTCGGAGATGCAAATCAGGCTCCCCCACTTTTTTGCGTAATTTGTTCGAAACAGATCTATCGCATCGCACCTATTTTCTGTTTCGGAAAATCGATGAATAATTCCTAATTTTAGCCTCCGTTAACCGTCCCCTTTCCGAAACCATACCTACTACCCCGCCATGAACTCTACTCCCGCTAAAAGAGGTCTCCTGCACGACGCGCAAGGCAAAAGTTTTATCGTTCCCTTTGTATTGGTTACCAGCCTCTTCTTTTTCTGGGGTGTAGCCAATAACATGACCGATACCCTGCTTGCCGCATTTAAAAAGATTATGAGTATGTCCGACTTCCAGACATCGCTCATCCAACTCTCATTTTACGGCTCCTATTTCTGCTTTGCGCTGCCCGCCGCCCTCTTTATCCGGAAAAAATCGTACAAGGCGGGCATCCTGCTGGGGATTATCCTCTACGCTCTGGGCTGTTTTCTCTTTTATCCTGCCAGCAGCACCGCCAATTACTACCACTACCTGATTGCAATCTATGTCCTTGCCGGAGGCTGTTCCATTCTGGAAACCTCGGCCAACCCATACATCATTGCCATGGGATCGGCCGAAACCGGTACGCGCCGTTTGAATCTTGCCCAATCGTTCAATCCTATGGGCTCCATCACCGGAATCCTGCTGAGCCAGGCCTTTATCCTGGGTGAGCTCAACTCAGCCAATGCAGCCGAAAGAGCGAGTATGAACGCCGATACCCTCCACAATATCCAATCATCCGAATTATTAGCCGTTACCATGACCTACGTAGGTGTGGGACTTGTTCTGCTGCTGATTTTCTTCCTGATTATGCGGTCACAGATGCCCGCTGCCTCCGATCCCGATACAGGAAAAGTGGGTCCGGTATTCAAAAGGCTGTTGGCCAATAAAAACTATGTTAGAGGGGTGATTGCCCAGTTTTTTTATGTAGGGGCACAAATCGGCGTCTGGTCATACACCATCCGCTATATCATGAACAATCTGGAACTGAACGAAGCCAGTGCCGCCACCTGGTACCTGGCCTCGCTGATTCTCTTTTCGGTGGCCCGGTTTATCTTTACCGGTCTGATGAAGTTCGTGAAGCCGGGTCTGTTGCTGATATTATCAGCGGCTCTGGCCATTGTGGCATGTGCCGGCACCATCTTTTTGGGGGGCGTGGCAGGATCAATCTCGCTGGTGGCCATCTCCTTCTTCATGTCGCTGATGTTCCCCACCATCTACGGGTTAGGCGTAGTGGGGCTGGGCGATGACGCTAAGATTGCCGGATCGGGCATGATTATGGCTATTTTGGGAGGTGCTGTACTGACAGCAATTCAAGGGTATATATCCGACCTTACCACCATTACCTCCGCCTTTTGGGTTCCGCTCTTCTGCTTTGTTGTCATTATGCTTTTCGGCTACTCCACCCTGAAAAATAGCAGCATTGTAAAAGAATGAAGCGTAAATCGTCTATCTATCTAACTCTTTTCAGGGGATGACGTTCGAACAAATCATGTTATCGCTGCAACAAAAGAAGTTTCGGCCGGTGTATCTTCTCATGGGCGAAGAGCCCTATTACATTGACCGGATCTGCGATGAGATTACTCAGAATGCCCTTCCGGAGGCCGATAAGGCCTTCAATCAAATCGTGCTCTACGGACAGAAGGATATGAATCCCATGTCGGTAATCGACGCTGCCCGTCGCTACCCGATGATGGCACAAAGGCAGGTTGTGGTGTTGAAAGAGGCCCAGCATGCCGACCTGGAACCCTTTGCTTCCTATCTTGAACACCCACAACCCACAACCATACTGGTATTGTGCCTTAAGTATAAAAAGGCCGACAAGCGACAGAAATTGTATAAAGCTGCCGAGAAGCAGGGAGTGGTGTTTGAATCGGCCAAACTTCAGGATTACAAAATGCCCGATTGGATTGTGCAATACGGGAAACAGAACCAAGTGGATATCACGCCCGAAGCTGCAGTGATGCTCAGTGAGTTTCTGGGAAACGATCTTTCGAAGGTAGTGAGCGAAATCGGGAAGCTACTTCTGACACTACCCGAGGGCAAAAAGAAGATTACCCCTGCGCACGTAGAACGCAATACCGGATACAGCAAAGACTACAACCTTTTTGAGTTACAGAAGGCTGTGATTCAAAACGATGTATTAAAGGTTCATCGCATTGTGCAATATTTTGAGCACAATCCCAAAGCCGGCAGTCTATTCGGTGCTATCAGCGTTCTATTCTCCTTCTTTGTAAAGGTCTTTGCCTGGCATTTTCTGAACAACAAAGATCCGAAAGCAGCGGCCGAAACCATTGGGTGTTCACCTTATGCCCTAAAAGATATAGAGGCGGCGGCGAAAAGATTTCCGGCCAAAAGGATCTCCTCCATTTTTTCCATTCTGCGCACCTATGATGCGCGAGCAAAAGGGGTGATGGGAACCGCCATAGCCTCTCCTTCGGAACTACTCCGGGAGATGCTTTTCCGCATAATGCACTAAATTATTCGACGACGAACCACTTCGAACATCAAAATCGCTGCTGCGGCCGACACATTGAGCGAGGCAATCTTTCCCGCCATGGGAATAGAAACCTGTTCGTGACACAACCGCAGGTACTCGGGCGATATACCGGTATCTTCGGCTCCCATCAATAGCGCAATGGGTCCTTGCAGATCGGCCTGCAGATAGGTCAAGTCGGCCTTCTCGGATACAGCAACAACCCGAATCCCCGACTCTTTGAGGAAGAGGATGTCGTTTTTGAGATTCGATGACCGACAAACGGGAAGGTGATGCAGGGCTCCTGCCGAGGTTTTGACGGCATCGCCATTGAGGGGAGCGGAACCTCTGTCGGGAACAATGAGGGCATGAACCCCGGCACATTCGGCCGACCGGGCAATGGCACCCACATTCCGCACATCGGTCACCCTGTCGAGAATCACCAGAAAGGGATCCTGACCCTGCTCATAGATCATGGGCACAAGCGATGTTATGGGCTGATATTCAACAGCCGATGCCATTGCAATCACCCCCTGATGATTCTTGCGGGTAATGCGGTTCAGTTTCTCCAGGGGAACAAACTGGTAAGGAATTCCCAACTTTCGAACCAGCGAAAACAGCTCTTGGATGGATTCGCCGCCATCGGAGCCCGTTTTAAAGAGCACCTTATCAATCTCTTTCCCCGCCTTGATGGCCTCCATTACGGCCCTGACGCCGAAAAAATTCTTGAGCGATTCGTGTTCGCGCTCTTCGTAGTTCCAATCTTCCCTCATGATTTCTTAGGTTTATATTTGTGACAGGGTCTCCTGCTCGGCAAGAAGTTGTTCCCAGTTGTGCATCTCTTTCAGCAGGGTAACCTCCAGCTCAGAGTGCTTTTGCGCGAGTTGGTCGGAATATAATGCAGGATCCGAAAGTTGTACTCTGATTTGCTCAATCTCCTGCTCGAGTGCGGCAATGGCAATTTCCGATTTTTGTACCATCGAAGCCACTCTTCGCATCTTTTTTTCGGCCTCTTTCTTCTCCAAGTAGTCTCTTTTCCCCGACGAAATAGCCTTCTCCTCTTCGGCCTGAACCGATTCCTTATTGACAGTCTCCGGCTTCTTATTCAGGTCGTTCAGCGTCTGCATCTTCCGCTTTCTGAGAAAATCATAAATGCCCCCGATATGTTCAAAGATGCCTCCATCACGAAACTCATACACTTTGTTTACCAGCCCGTCCAGAAAGTCGCGATCGTGCGACACAAGGATAAGCGTACCGTCGAATCGCAGGAGTGCCTGCTTTAAGAGCGACTTGGAGCGAATGTCGAGATGGTTGGTGGGCTCATCGAGTACCAGTACATTATAGGGTGCCAGAAGCAATTTAAGGATGGCCAATCGAGAGCGCTCGCCACCCGAGAGAACCGACACCTTCTTGTCGATATCGCCGCCTCTGAAGAGAAATGCGCCCAAAAGGTCGCGCAGCTTTGTGCGAATATCCCCAACGGCTATCGCGTCGAGGGTTTCGAACACCGTGAGCGATTCGTTCATGATTTCGTCCTGATTCTGAGCGAAATAGCCAATCCTCACATTGTGTCCCATCTTCAGATGGCCCGCCTCGTGGGGCAGTTCGCCCACAATAATCCTTGAGAGGGTGGTTTTTCCTTCGCCGTTGCGGCCTACAAAAGCAACCTTTTCGCCTCTTAGTATCTGAATGTCGATTCTATTCAGAATCACTTTCGGACCAAACTGTTTTACCAGCGATTCCGCCTCGACCGGCACGGCGCCACATCGGGGAGCCGGCGGAAAGGCAATATGTATAGCGCTGTGATCCTCTTCGTCGACCTCAATAATATCTATCTTTTCGAGTTGCTTAATTCTCGACTGCACCTGCACCGATTTGGTGGCTTTATAGCGGAACCGCTCAATGAAGTCGCGGGTATCCTGCAACATTTTCTGCTGATTTTTGAAGGCCGACAGCTGTTGGGCTCGCCTCTCTGCACGCAGTTCTACATATTCCGAATAGGGAACCTTGTAATCGGTGAGCGATCCCAGCGAGAGTTCTACCGTTCTTCGGGTCACATTGTCGAGGAATGCCCGGTCGTGCGACACCAGAATCACCGATCCCGAATAGTCTGAAAGAAACGATTCAAGCCAGGTAATCGACTCTATATCGAGGTGATTGGTGGGCTCATCGAGCAGCAGCACGTCGGGACAGCGCAACAGCACCTTGGCAAGTTCTATACGCATCCTCCAGCCCCCACTAAACTGGGTGGTGGGTCTGATAAAGTCGGTATGACGGAATCCCAGCCCCAAGAGGGTCTTTTCGGCCTCAGCATCAAGATTCATTCCGCCCAAAAGATGAAAATGGTCGGTCACTTCACTCAATCGGTGCACCTGATCCATATAATCGGGCGTGTGGTAATCGGTGCGCAGGCCAATTTCGCTACTCAACGCAAGCATCTCTTGTTCGAGCGAAAGCACCTCATCGAATGCCGTCAGGGTCTCCTCCATCACCGTTCTCCCTCCCACATGGGCCATCTGTTGCGGCAGATATCCAACCCTGGCACCCGAAGGGAGCACAACCTGGCCGGAAGTAGGTTGTTGAAGACCGGCCATAATTTTTAAGAGCGTCGATTTCCCTGCACCGTTCTTTCCCACCAGGCCTATGCGGTCTTTGGGAGAAACAAGCAGCGTAATTTCACGAAAAAGAGGGGTACCGCCAAACTCAACGGTCAACTGGCTTACAGAGATCATAGCAGAATCGGGGGCATATATCTATCAAACAGGAGCATCAATAATTATCAGGGTTGTGAAGGAGAAAGTATCGAAAGGGGATCATCCACGTAGTCGCTCCTCAGCACCTTAAATTCGGTGCGACGGTTCAACTGGTGGGCAGCTTCAATCTGCGCCTCATCAGTCAGGGTCTTAATATAGAGTTCGCCCAGAGTCACCCCAATCCGCATGAAGGGATGCAACAATCGCATCTCCTCGGTAACGATTTTAGGCACACTTTCGCCATACCCTTTGGCAACCAGCCGGTCGGGGGCAATTCCTTTCTCAATCAGGTAATCAACAACTGCCTGAGCCCGCTTTTGCGAAAGAATCAGATTGTCGTTATCGGTACCCCTCGAGTCGGTGTGCGAACCCAGTTCTATTACAATCTGCGGATTGTCGTTCAGCACAACCACCAATCCATTGAGCGACGCCATTGCCTCCGGACGGAGATCCCACTTGGCAAAGTCGTAGAAAATATTCTCTATCTCGATAGGCTTCAAAACCGACTTCATAGATATGCCCACCTCAATTTGGGTATCGCGCGAAAGCGATTTGGTGGTGGCCGAAGCCCTTCCGTTCAGATAGCCGGGGCTTACAGCCAAAAAGAGATAATCGGCTTCCGGACCCAGCGGGAACCCAAAAATTCCCATAGGGTTTGTCTCTACCTCGAGGGTCTTCCCGTCGCTGCCCACCGCTCTGACCCTGGCGCCAGGAATCGGTTCGCCGGTAAGTTCATCTTTCACAATACCCGAGATGGCAAACATCAACGCCGACAAATCGAAAAAATAGAGGTCATCTCCAGTGCGTTCGCCCCGCGAAGAGGTGAGAATGCCCTTTGTGGCAAGCCCTTGAAATACAATAGAGTAATCGTCGGCCGGGGAGTTTAGCGGATAACCAACATTCCTAATGTCAAATTTTCCGCTTCCCGAGGGAATGGCGGCAAAAATATCGAGTCCTCCAAAACCGGGGTGCCCGGTCGACGAAAAATAGAGGGTTCCGTCCAGTCGAACCGTAGGAAACATCTCATCGCCTGCCGTATTGATATCGGGCCCGCAGTTCAGCGGATTACTCCAAGGCTGATCGACAGCGGTACGAGAAATTTTCCAGATATCCTTTCCCCCGACTCCCCCCTCCATATCGGAGGTAAAATAGAGCGTCAGATGGTCGGACGAAACGGCGGGATGGGCAAAAACATCGGTCTGTTCGCCCAAAGGGAGAGCAGAGGGCACCGACCAGTTCTTTGACCCGGCAGTCGATACCATTATTTCACAACCATAATCCTCTCCCTCAACCTTCTTGCAGCGGGTAAAATAGAGCGTCGACAGGTCTTCCGAAAGAGAGGGAGCTCCCTCCTCCATATCCGAACAGATGGGATCGCCCAACGAAACAGGCGGTGTCCAATGGGTATCGTCCATCTTCCGCGATCCAAAAATATCGGCAAACTTCTGCCCGGTGGCCCCGTGCATAGACGGCCCCGCAGCCGTGGTGCGTGTAGAGGTAAAATAGATTAAATCGTAGGTATTGCCGGCATAGATGCCCGAATAGTCGTGATAGCGAGAATTGAGCCCTTCGAGAGGGGTCATCTGCCAGTTCTTGGCATTCTCTTTCCAGAATTGCACCTGCCGACACGATTCGGCACCGTTTACACCTCGCTTGTCGGAGGGCACCTTTTGGGCGTATAACTCATAATTTACCAGCGCCTCATCGTATTTTTCGCGCGAGCGCTGGGCATCGGCCAGATAGAGAATGGCCACAGGTTCGGGATAACCTCTTGCAATGGCCGATTTGTAGGCTGCTTCGGACCTCTGGGGCTGATTAGTAAGTCGGTAACACTCGGCCAAATCGAACAGCACTTTGGTACGCAACTCCCGCTCCTTCACCTTCGCGCCATACTTCCGGTACAATTCGGCAGCCTTGAGGTATTCTCCAGCGGCAAAACGGGCTTCTGCCCTTACAATCTCACGCCTTTGTGCGTGGAGCGAAGTGCAGGTAACCAGCCAAAGGAGAAGAAATACCCCACATTTGAGCATAAAGACAAAGCGTTAGTGATTCCGGCAAAGGTAGTAAAAAACTCACTTAAGCCATTTGTCGAGCCAACCGAAGAACTCACGCTGCCAAACGATGCTGTTTTGCGGTGTTAACACCCAGTGCCCCTCTTCGGGGAAGAAGAGAAACTGTGAAGGAACTCCGCGCAACTGAGCGGCATGAAACGCTTCGATGGCTTGCGTGTAAGGAATCCTGAAATCCTTTCCTCCATGGATAATCAGGATAGGGGTATCCCAACGGTTAACGGCCAGATGGGGTGAGAACCGATAACTTTCAGGACGAGGTTCATTCCAGTAGGCACCCTCCAAATCGTGATTTACAAACCAATATTCGTCGGTCGACCCATATTGGCTCTCCAGGTTATAGATACCGCAGTGGGCAATGAAGGTACTGAACCGATTTTCATGATGCCCCGCAAGCCAAAAAACTGAGTAGGCGCCGTAGCTGGCTCCTACAGCCCCGATACGATCCGCATCGACAAACGGCTCTTGTTTCATCAGATCAACTGCCTGCAGATAATCCTGCATGTTAAGCCCGCCGTAATCGCCTGCAATCTGGTCGTTCCAAGCCTGCCCGAACGAGGGCAGACCGCGTCGGTTAGGTGCTACCACAATGTAGCCGTTGGCCGCCATCAACTGGAAATTCCATCGGTACGACCAGAACTGACTCACAGCGCTTTGGGGGCCGCCCTGACAGAACAACAGCGTGGGGTATTTTCGCGACGGGTCAAAATCGGGCGGATAGATAATCCATGTTAACATCTGCTTGCCATCGACGGTGGGCATCCACCTCCCCTCGACCTTTCCCATGCCGATATGTTTGTAGATTTCGCCATTCAGAGAGGTAAGCGACCTCTCTTCGCCGGTCTGTTCATGGATGGCAAAGAGCTCGGGCGCCATAGACATCGACATCTTCACGCCGAGCAGCCCGGGAGCATCTGTCACGAGTTGCGTATAATCGTGGTTGCCCCGGGTAATCTGTCGGATGGTTCCGGTTGATAACTCCACCTCAAAAATCTGGTGCGTAGCCTCCTTCCCCGAGATAAAACGGAGAAAACGACCATCGGGTGTCCAGACAGCCGAGGAGACATCCTGATCGAAACCGGCTGTAAGATCGGTAATTGCCCCGGTCTCAAGCTGAAGGCACATCAATCGGTTTTTGTCTGCTTCGTAATCGGGCTTCTCCATACTCAGAAATGCCATATACTTTCCGTCGGGCGAAAAGAGCGGATTTCGGTCGTACCCCACCATCCCTTCGGTGAGATTCCGGGTTTGCCCGCTTTCGAGTGTATAGAGATAAATATCGGAGTTGGTGCTTTGCATGGCCTCCGTTTCGGGCAATTTTCGGCTGGTATAGGCAATTTGGGTTCCATCGGCCATCCAGGCAACCTCTGCCTGCTCATAAAAGGGGCGCAAGGGGGCATCCCATTTCTCGCCCTCCATCAGGTCGATTCCCTCTGCAATGGGAAACTGTGTTGCCTGCACCACAAAGAGATGGCTGTACGAAAAGTCGTGCCAGGAGTCCCAGTGGCGGTAGCCCAACTGCGAAATAACCAGCGCATCGGCTTTGGGCAGATCGGGATACCGGTCGTGAATGTCGGGCTCGAGCTTTACCTTTTTGAGGTAGAGAAGTCGGGCTCCCGCAGGGTCAATTTCGAACCCCGATATTCCCCCTGCTATCGAAGAGATTTGGCGGGACTCCGATCCGTCGGGATTCATCTCCCAAATCTGAGCCTCGCCCTGGGTGGTAAGAAGATACCAAATCTTCCCGCTCACCGGATGCCAACGCGGATTGGCGTAAGCACCGGGCTCCGGGGTAACCGGCACCGCCTCCCCTCCCGCTACAGGGAGCGTATAGAGCTGCTTCTGCCCGCTGTTTTGTTCCAGATTGTAACGTGTTACCGGAAATACCAGGGTTGACCCGTCGGGCGAACATTGCACCTCACCCATTCGGGCAAACTTCCACAAAATCTCGGGAGTAAGCCGTTTTCCGGCGATTTCGTCGGGAGTCAGGGCAATTACCGGAGCTACAGACTCCCCTGAAGGGGTGCCCGAACAGCTCGAAAAAGAGAGTGAAGATGTGGTCACCACGAAGAACAAAACAGAAAGAAGCAAAAAACTTCTAACCTTTCGCGTCAGTTTCGTCGTGCGAAGGGGCTGCCGAAAAGAGTGCATTTTTTATTTTAAGGGTTAATTCCTCTGC
This sequence comes from uncultured Bacteroidales bacterium, assembly GCA_964349835.1. Lineage (GTDB taxonomy): Bacteria > Bacteroidota > Bacteroidia > Bacteroidales > UBA4181 > JAQVSH01. The sequence goes on from CAYGID010000028.1 coordinate 15,592, forward strand.
CAATTCAGGATTGTCTTGCAAAAGCAGCTTTACGGCATCGCGGCCCTGCCCCAGTTTGGTATCGCCATAACTGAACCACGAACCGCTCTTTTTTACAATCCCGTGTTCCACGCCAAGATCCACAATCTCGCCAATTCGGGAGATTCCCACACCGAATACAATGTCGAATTCTGCTTTCCTGAAAGGGGGAGCTACTTTGTTTTTCACAACCTTTACCCTTACCCGGTTTCCGCTCACCTCATCGCCATCCTTCAACTGAGTCACCTTGCGAATATCAAGGCGAACCGACGAATAAAACTTCAAAGCGTTACCACCGGTGGTGGTTTCGGGATTTCCAAACATCACCCCGATTTTATCACGCAACTGGTTGATGAAAACGCAGCAGGTGTTTGTTTTACTGATATTTGCAGTAAGCTTTCGGAGAGCTTGCGACATCAAGCGGGCCTGCAGCCCCATCTTCGAATCGCCCATATCGCCCTCAATCTCAGCCTTTGGCGTAAGAGCGGCCACAGAGTCGATGACTACAATATCGATGGCTCCCGAACGAATCAGCGAATCGGCCACTTCCAGTGCCTGTTCGCCATGGTCGGGCTGCGAAATGTAGAGGTTGTCCATATCGACACCCAAACTTTCGGCGTACGACCGGTCGAACGCGTGCTCGGCGTCGATAAAGGCGGCAATACCTCCCTGTTTCTGGGCCTCGGCAATGGCATGAATGGCCAGGGTGGTTTTTCCCGACGACTCGGGGCCGTAAATCTCTACCACCCTTCCGCGGGGATATCCCCCAATGCCCAAAGCCACATCGAGGGCAATGGAGCCTGTGGGGATACAGGGAACCTGAACCACGGCGCGGTCGCCCATCTTCATGATAGTACCTTTTCCGTAATCTTTATCGATTTTATCCAAAGCCAGTTGAAGCGCCTTTAACTTCTCTTTGCTAATCTCTTTTTTTACCTGATTTTCCATAATGTACTGTTATTGTTTATTTCAAATGTGCCGTCTTCATCTGCTACGCTTTGCGCTGCTTCCCGACAAATATACCTCAATTTTGTTCTAAACTCAGAGCCCTGTCAGCTCTTTTAACTGCCTTACCGTTCGGCTATCGCAGCCCCAAACGTCATATTCCCGCTCCGAAGCCTGCGGTCCCATAGAGAGTTGTTCTCTTCTAAAAAGCATCTGGCTCTGGACCATTCGGCGCGCGCTCGAATGCAGGGCCTGAACCCCTGTATCAAGCAGGAGCAACGCGTTTTCGGGTAACACCCCGCTTCCGGCCATTAATTCAATACGACCTGCAGCCTGCGCTACCAGTTGCCCGATAAGCACCGCCCCAAGGGGCGCCGTGGCTTTCTGCCCCGAAGTGAGAATCCTGTGGCAACCGCTAACAATCACCTCTTCGAGTGCTGCAAAGGGGTCGGAGGTCATGTCGAAGGCCCGATGAAAAGTGACCTGAAGAGGTGAAGCCAAAGCGGTGAGCTTTCGCGTTCTCTCCACATCGACCGTACCATCGGTGCACAGAATGCCCAACACCACCCCATCGGCACCGGCCTGCTTTGCCATGCGGATATCAGCCTCCATAGTGCGGAATTCGGCATCAGAATAGCAAAAATCACCTCCTCTGGGTCGAATCATTACAAACAACTGCCTGGGAAAATATTCGCGTGCCAAACAGATGGCCCCGTACGAAGGAGTTACCCCTCCTTCGGGGGGCGAGGCACACAACTCCACACGGTCGGCTCCTCCCGCAAAGGCATCCCGACACGATTCAGGCGAATAGACACAAATCTCCAGTTCGGCCTTATGCGTCGATTTTTGCATACCGGGCATGCTTTTCTATAAAATCTCTACGGGGAGGCACCTCATCGCCCATCAGCATAGAGAAGATCCGGTCGGCTTCGGCAGCGCTTTCGATAGTTACCCGCCTGAGCGTGCGATGTTCGGGATTCATGGTAGTATCCCAAAGTTGCGAAGCATTCATCTCACCCAAACCTTTGTAACGCTGCACATGAACCGAACTCTCTTTGCCCTTGCCTAACTCCTCAATGGCACGCAAACGGTCATCTTCCGTCCAGCAATACACCTCGTTGTTCCCCTTTTTTACCAAGTAGAGAGGCGGAGCGGCTATATAGACATGTCCGCTCTGAATCATTGCATTCATATACCTGAAGAAGAGGGTCAGAATAAGCGTGGCAATATGGCTTCCGTCCACGTCGGCATCGGTCATAATCACCACCTTGTGGTAACGAAGCGCCGAAAGGTTCAACGCTTTACTATCCTCTTCGGTACCAATGGTGACCCCGAGGGCAGTAAAAATGTTCCGGATCTCTTCGCTCTCAAAAATTTTATGATCCATGGCTTTCTCCACATTCAGAATCTTTCCGCGAAGGGGAAGAATAGCCTGAAATGCACGGTTTCTGCCCTGCTTGGCTGTACCTCCGGCCGAATCGCCCTCAACAAGAAAGAGCTCGCAATGTTCGGGATTCCGGTCGGCGCAATCGGCCAGTTTACCGGGAAGTCCCACACCCGAAAGAACGGTTTTCCGCTGAACCATTTCGCGAGCCTTACGGGCCGCATGGCGCGCTGTGGCAGCCAGAACCACTTTTTCTACAATCCGGCGGGCCTCCTTCGGATTTTCTTCCAGATAATTCTCGAGCGCCTGCGAAACCGCCTGCGAAACAGAGGCGGTTACCTCAGAGTTGCCCAGTTTTGTTTTGGTCTGCCCTTCGAACTGCGGTTCGGCCACCCGAACAGAGATTACGGCTGTGAGACCCTCCCTGAAGTCGGCCGGGTCGATTTCGAACTTCAATTTGCTTAGAAATCCCTTTTCGTCGGCATATTTCTTAAGCGTGGTGGTTAACCCGCGCCGGAATCCGGCTAAATGGGTACCTCCCTCAATGGTGTTAATATTGTTTACATACGAGTGCAAATTCTCCGAGAAGGAGGTATTATACTGCATGGCCACCTCAACCGGCACCCCCCCCTTTTCGGTATCGAGATAGATAGGCGCATCAATCAGCTTCTCGCGATTGGCATCGAGATAGGCAACAAACTCGCGCAAACCCGCCTCCGAGTGGAAGGAGTTAAATCTCTCCTCACCGTCATCTTCGGGCGAACAGCGCTTGTCGGTGATGGTAAGGGTGATTCCTTTATTCAGGAAGGCCAGTTCGCGCAGCCGGGTCTCCAGAATATCGTAGCGATAGCTGGTGGTGGTAAAGATCGACGAATCGGGCAAAAAGGTGATAGTGGTGCCCGCTAGGTTGGTATTGCCTTCTACTATAAGACCGGTTGTAGGCTTTCCGGCCGAAAACTCCATAGAGTAGTGTTTCCCTTCGCGGTACACATCGGCACGAAGATGAATCGATAGGGCATTCACACACGAAACGCCCACCCCGTGCAGCCCGCCCGAAACCTTGTACGAACCCTTGTCGAACTTACCCCCTGCGTGCAGAACGGTTAAGACCACCTCTAAGGCCGACTTATTCTCTTTTTCGTGAAGGTCAACAGGAATACCCCGCCCATTGTCGGTTACCGACACCGAACCATCTTTATTGATTACCACTGTAATCATGTCGCAATATCCACCCATGGCCTCATCAATGGAGTTGTCGACCACCTCATAAACCAAGTGGTGAAGCCCCTTTTCACTGATGTCGCCAATATACATGGCCGGACGTTTACGCACTGCCTCGAGTCCTTCTAGAACCTGGATACTGTCGGCAGAATAGGCTGCAGATGCGGATGCTTGGTTAATCTCTTTTTGATCCATATTATAACTATCGTAATTGAAGGTAATTCAAGTGAATTATTTAAAAGGTTATCGTTACGCCTCCCTGAATCTGAATCCCTTGCGAGGGAAATTGATTCCAAAGATACTGTGTTTGATTGGTCAAATTAAAGCCGTTCAGGAAAACAGAGAATCTGTCGTTCAGTTGGTATTTTAACAGAAGGTTCAGGTCTATTTCGGAGTCGAGCGTCACACTCGGAGTATCCTCTCCTTCGAACGAGCGGACGCTGAAAGCCGGGCGCTCGCCCATTGCGGTACTCTGAACTGTAGCGAAGAAACGATTCCCGAACTGATACTTCAGCGCAAGCGAAAGATCCCAGTCGGGCTTATGTGGAGCAAAGGGCAACCGGTCGGTTTGCCAATCGTATAGGTTTCCTCCCAACACTGTACTCAAAAAATCGGTCCAGGTTACGGAGAATTCACCGCCTACTTTAAACAGGTTCACATCGTCGGTAACCGGCACAAAGGCATTGTCGGCCCAGGTATTAATCTGGTTGGGGGCATCGATATTGGCAAAGAAGAGATAATCTTTCCAGATAGCGTAACCGGCCGCAAACCGAAATTGGAACACCGAGCCCACCTCTCCTCGAATGCCCGCCGAAGCGTCGAGGTGTTCGATCGAATTGCGGGCAACCTGCCCGGGGTAGATGAAGGGATTCTGCGACAAGAGACTTGTGTAGGAGTTGGTATGAACCCCACCACCTAAAATTCCGAAGATATGCAGCGAAGGTCCGCCCAAAAGCAGGTCGAGATCGAGCTTTGGGAAGAGATAGAACTTTTGGTTTCCCTCCGTAGCGGCAAGCGTAGCCCTGGCGCCAACTTTCAGAATGACCTCCTCGTTCTTGATTCCGACAAAGGGCACCAGCGAATAGTTTTGCAACTGGCGTGCAACCCGCTCAAAGTCGTTGTTACGAAAAAAGAGCTCCACATCGCCCTCCATACCCCAATCGAGCCGTTCGGACGAGGAGCCCAGCAGGAATGCCATTTTGGAAACATTCTCAAAGAATCCGAATTTGTCGTTCAGAACAGAGGTCTGTAGAGAGAGAAGGTAGTTAAATCCCTCCCTTGGCCGGCTCTGAATGGTTCCGCCCAACCACCCCTTCCAGAAATTCTGGCCTATCTTGCCCAACGAAAGCGGCATCTCAAGGATGGGAGGGTCGGTAGAAACCAACAACGGATTGACCCCGTAATAACTCACAAAGTGATGCGAAACGCCGGCCTCGGCCGAAAGGGTTGAGATGGAGCGGTAGCTGCGGGCAAACCCCTCAATCATCGTAGTCCCGAAAGGGGCTCTCTGTTTCACGCCATCGGCCAGCTTAATTTTCCCGAACGAAGAGGCATGCCTGAAGGAGGCCCCATATTCTCGTCTGTCGGAACGGCCCGAATGCAGAAAGAGTTCAACAAGAGGTGAGGAATAATTGGCCAGTCCGATACGGGCAAACCCTCTGTAGAGCGCCGGCAACTCGGGTGGCAAAATCTTAACGGGGCTGGCTGCAACCGGACGGTACACCGAAGGGGCTACACCGGTAAGAAGCGAATATCCAAAGGTGGGCCTCACCCAAACGGTATCGCTCATTTCGGGAAGACGGCTTATTTTGCGCACATCGGCCACATCGGGTGTGTAGGGCTTAACCACCTCTACCTCCTTGTTCAGATCGTTGGCCCGGTTGGCCTCTTGTGCCAAAAGCTGCGGCAGATAGCCGGGAAACAAAAGGGTCAACGCCCAAAATCCGGCAAGAAATATCTGATTTTTCCTCATATCGCTCAGCGTAAAATTACTTATTCAGGTTAATCTCTACATCCCGGCTCTGCTGTGTGCTTTGGGCACCGGCCAATGCCTCTGCCTTTTGCAGTTTCTGCCTGGCAGCTTCGATAACCCCATCGCTCTTCTCCTCGTAGTTTTCTATGATACTCCTCAGTGTGTGAACTGCCTGGAAGTAATCTTTCTTAGCCATATACACATCGCTCAACAGAAGGAACGACTGTCCCATCCAAAAGAGGTGCCGAGTTCCCTTGTCGGCAAATTCAAAAACAAGTTTTTCGGCCTCATCCCAACTTTGACGGGCAAAAAGAATCTCAGCAACCCGAAATTTGGCTTCTGCCCCCTCTGCACTGTTGGTTTCACTCCCCAATTTGCGAAATTCGGCGAGAGCACCGTTCTGGTTGCCACTTGCCAAGAGCGATTTTGCCTTGACAAAGGTGGCTTCGCGCTTAATCTCCTCCGATTGTCCGCCCGACGTCAAAACGGTTTCGGCTGCGGGAGCCGCCTCAGCATAGCGTTTCAGCAGATAGTAGCAACGCATCTTGCCCACCGCGGCCTCCACACGATTTTCGGCAATTTCCGATTCGGCTGTGAGCCTGATATAGTGGTTTAAAGCGGCTTCATACTGCTTTTCAGCATAACGAATTCGGGCGGCAACCAAAAGAGCCTGTTCGGTAAAGGAGTTCCGCGATGCGGCAGCGGCCTCAAAATGCTTCAGCGCACCTGTCTGATTCGCGCTCCGAAAGAGGCAATCGCCCAAATAGTAATGGGCATTGGGCGAGTAGGGACCCGAGGGAAATCGTTCCAGAAAGCGCTCCAGCAATCCGGTAGCTTTTGCATAATCGGCCGCCATATAGAGCTGTTCGGCCGACTGGAAGAGCAACTCCTCCTGTTCGTTTGGGGTAATATTTGCCATTCCGCCCTGCAGCGATTCCACATAACCGATATACTCATCGGCACCGTTGGCATCCACATAGACGGTCTTCATTCCTAGCAGAGCACTCCGGGCATCCTGCGAATTAGGAAAGAGCGAAACCACTTTTTTATAGTAGTCTATGGCCTCCTGATTTCTGCCGGCATTGTAAGCAATTAATGCCAACTCATTATAGGCTCTGCCCGAAAAGGGGCTTTGGGGATAGGTACGCAAGAGCTGTTGGAAGAGCGTGGAGGCCTGTTCCGACTGGTTCATGGCCACCAGGCTTTTAGCCTGTTCGAAAAGGGCGGCAGGCAGTTGCCCCGATTGCGGATACAACTGCATCAATCTGCGGAGTGTTTCGGACTTGCCCTGATAATCTCTCGAAAGACCGAGTGCTATGGCCTTTTGGAAGAGCGAATAGTCGGCTGCCGGCGTGCCGTACGAAACGGCCTTGTCGTAGCCTTGCACAGCCTGAGTAAACGAACCCGCCATAAAGTGGCAATCGGCAATCCTGTTCCATGCATCTGCAAGCAGATCTACATCAGAACCCGACGACTGCACAAACCGTGTAAACCCATCGAGTGCCAGAGAGTAGTCCTTGGTATTGAAGCCGGTATAGGCGTAATTATAGTACACAAGCTGGTATTCGCGCAGACGCGGCGCGTTACGAAGCGAAAGAAACTGCCTGAAGAGACGACCGGCCTCAGCATCATTACCGGTACGGTATAGTGCTTCGGCCTTCCAGTAGACCGCGCGAGCCTCGAGGTCGGCATCGTAACGGGCATACTGTAACGACTTGTTGAACAGGGCCTGTGCCTCCACAAACTGCTGATCGTTATACAACTGCAGCCCATGATACAACGCCACCTTTTGATAGGCCCTCTCCATGGCGGCATCCTTCACCGGAATCTTGTCGAGCGATGCGAGAGCTGCCCCATAATTCTTCGATTGGGTATAGGCGGCAACCAGGTGTTTGTACACCTCCTCTCTTCGCGACGAAGAGGGATAGGCCTGCAGAAAATCCTCGAACGATTTGACAATTTCGTTAAAAGGCGAAAAACCGAGCTCAAAATTGACCACAGCCGACTGGTAGGCAGCATCCTCTTTCAGCACCTTGTCGAAATCCATACGCGACGCAGAGGCAAAAGCGAGTCGCGCCTTATTCTTTTCGCCTTTCCTTATATAACAGTCGGCCAGATAATAGAGGGCATTCTGCCCACTGGGTCCATCAACAGCCGACACCTTCTCGAGATAGGTAGCAGCCACATCATACTGTTTTTCGCGATAGGCCGAATAACCCAGTTGATAATAGATCTCTTCGCCGGGCGATCCGGAATTTACACTCTCCAGCAAATAGGGATAGGCCGATTTATAATCGGCCAACTGAAAGTAGGCCGACCCGATCATGCCCGACATCTCGCCGCGTTGCTGCTCCGAAACCGCCGAAAGAGAGGAGGTTCCATAGTCGATTACCTGCCGGTAATCGGCCTGCATATAGTAGATCTGCGTAATAGCAAAGGGTACAATCTTTCCAAAACCGGGATCCTTCTCGACCCTCCTGTATCCGTTGAGTGCATTGGCCAGCCTTCCTTTGGTAAAATCGATGTGCGCCAGATAGTAGACAGCGGCCGCGTTGTATACCGAAACACTGCCGGCAATCTCTTCGAACCAGGGTACAGCACCATCGAAATCGCCATTTTGAAAAGCAGAATAGCCTGTTTCAAACAGGTAGTCCTCCAAATCGTCGTAAGAGACCCTGTTGCGGTTCACCCTGGCAAACCATTCGGAAGCACGCAGATAATCCTTTTGCATGAAATAGTTGCGACCCAGCAAAAAAGCGCCCTTCGAATGATAAGGAGAAAGGGGCGCATCGAGAAGGTAATTGGCCAACAGTTGGTCGGCTTCGGGGTGCTGCAACTCTAAACGGCATGCCAACCCGAAAAATCGGGATTGCTCGGCAACATAGCTGTTTGCCTGCTCAACAGCCAACCTATCGAATAACCTGAGGGCTTGGCCAAACTGACCGGCCTCGTAGAGATCCGAGGCTTCGCGAATCATCGCTGCAGGAGACTCCCGCCCGGGAGTATTTTGAGCCGAAAGGGGAAGAAAACCCGCCAGCAGGCCCAGCCATAACGTAATGAGCAATTTGTGAGTGGCCATGAATATCGTATTAGTTAAACCCGGCAAAAGAATGATATTTCAAAGCAAAAAAGGGCTTCGTAACAACCCGTAAAGGTAACGAAAAGGAACGAGCTTTTCACCATTTCAGCTCGATTTAGCACGTTTCGGGCGGGGAGAAAAGCGGTTGCGACGAGTGGGATTCCCGTTCAAATTCATACATTTGCAAAGAATGATTCATGCGAGATTTCACTATCGGATCTCTTGTACACGAAGCATTATCGATTGCGTATGAACAGTCTCTCCACAACCGGTCCGCTTGTCTCCCTCCAAAAGGTAAGCATATACCGCGACCAGAATCTGGTGCTCAAAGATGTTGATATCGATGTCTCTATGGGCGATTTTATCTATATCATCGGAAGGGTGGGCGAAGGGAAATCGTCGCTAATTAAAACTCTGATTGCCGAACTTCCGGTAACCAACGGGAAAGCAACCGTTTGCGGATTCGACTTACGGCATATTCGCCCGAATCAGATTCCTTTTCTCAGACGAAAAATCGGCATTGTGTTTCAGGACTTCCGGCTTCTGTCGGATCGCGCTGTAGGCGAAAATCTCGATTTCGTATTACGGGCTACGGGATGGACCGCACAGAAACAGATCGACAAAAAGATTCAAGAGGTGCTCAAACGGGTTGGATTGTCGACAAAGGCCTTTAAGATGCCCCATCAGCTTTCGGGAGGCGAGCAGCAAAGATTATGTATTGCCAGGGCACTTCTCAACGACCCGGCGCTTATCCTGGCCGATGAACCCACCGGAAACCTCGATCCCGACTCCTCGTACGAGGTGATGGATCTGCTCAGCCAGCTACAACAGGAGGGAAAGACTGTGGTAGTGGCTACCCACAATTATAACCTGTTAAAGCGTTACCCCTACCCCACCTACCGTTGCGCCAATAGCGAACTCTCTATTGCCCGGGAGGCCGACAAAGAGATGGATTTTGAGGCGCTGATCAAGGGATTTTCGCTCGAATTTTCGCATCCGGAGGGAGAAACCGACGCCCGAAAAGAGAAATGGAAAGATTACTCGGGAGTGTAATGAGTATCGGATTCCCGGTGGGGTAAGCCGCCCTTTTTCGGCAGGCCGAATTGAACAACCCCCTTCCCAATCTCAATCTTCAAACCGTCGGAAGCAAGAGTTACCTCCGGAAAGTGGCCGCGCGCTTCGACCAAAAGCGGAATGAGGTCAGAATACCTTGCCGAATAGTGACCCAGTAACAGATGCGTAGCACCCGCGAGAGTGGCCATCCTGGCCGCCTGAACGGCAGTGGAGTGAAACGTGGCGGTAGCCATAGAGGCGTCCGAATCCAAAAAGGTGGCTTCATGATAGAGCAGCGTGGCTCCGGCATAATAGGGCACAGCATTCTCGAGAGGCAGGGTATCGGTACAATAGGCGTACGAACAGGGGGGAGCGGGTGGAAACGTCAACTCGTGGTTGGGAATCAACTCACCTGTATCGGTAGTGAAATCGGCTCCGCCTTTTATCAGGGGAATACTCTTCAGAGGAATGCGGTAAAGTTCCTTCACATGTTTTCGCAGATGGAGCGCGCCCGGCTTTTGTCTGATCAGGAAGCCGCACACTGGAATGCGGTGCGAAAGGGGAAATGAAAAGAGCTCCCACTTCTCATCCTCGAAAATTATCTCCCTATCGGTTTTCGAGAGCTGGTGAAATACAATTTTATACGAAAGTTCATGCATAAAGGCGTATACATTCTGCATGAGAGGCTTTTTCAACTCGGCATGGGCATAAATGTGGAGGTCACTCTTTCGGCCCAGTAAATTGAAGGTCGAAAGAAGTCCGGGAAGGCCAAAAACATGGTCGCCGTGAAGGTGCGAAATCAGCACATGCTGAATGCGCTGCATCTTTAATCCAAACCGTCTTAACTGCAATTGGGTGCCTTCGCCACAATCGAGCAGCATGAAATTCCCGTCGGCCTGCACCAGTTGCGACGAAGAGAGGCGCCCCGGCAAAGGAAAAGCCGAACCACAACCCAATACCGAAACTTTAAATTCCATAATTTACATTTCACTACATCTTTGTATGCAACTAAATCTTCGACAGTCGATATTTTGCGACTAATTTGTATGTAACTGAATCCTCGACGGTCGAAGTTCTGCGACCCATTAGCGCTCTCATTCACTAAAAGAG
>CAYGID010000029.1:0-23934 GCA_964349835.1 uncultured Bacteroidales bacterium
GGCCTTTTGCCGAATATACGACTCAAACAGCTGTCCAATCTGCCCATATTCGCCGGGGTATCGTTTTAGTAACCGCACATAGGCAATTTTTTCGGTTTTCAGAATGTCGGAAACCAACTGAAGCGGTCTACTGATCCAGCGTCGGGAGGCTCGGTGAAAAAGCAATGCAATGAGAAAGAAGGAGGTAAAGAGTACGGCCAGCATTAGAATCGTCATCTTTCGGTACATCTGTAATACTTTGTACTCTCTGCTGAAGAGCAGGTGGGCAGAGTGACTTCCCAACGCGTCGGGAAGGGGCAGATCAACGGAAATCCGGTTCTTTATGGCTGGAATAAGCGTGTCGGGATGGGCCAGAATGGATAACGACGAACTGGTTAGTTGCTCGGCTTCGTCGAGATAGCTGCGACTCCATAAGGTTCCGATTACAAGAATTCCAGCGGGAGCGGTGCGTTGTCGCAAAGGGTCGTTGGTAGGGTGTATGGTGGCTGCACTTACCTCAAGCAGCCCCGCAGAGGTATTGTGGTAAAAGTGAACCATCCGCTTCTTTTGTATGGTATCGAGTATTTCGGCCGAGAGGAGATTTCGATCGTGGAAATCATCCGGGCCGGCCTCAAAGAGGAGGTTGCCCCGGGTATCCAGCACCCCGACGTAATCAAACTGGAATGATTCAAGCAGGGTCAAGATGTTGTTATCGTACCACGCCGTATCTACAGGTGCACGTGCCACCTGATAAAACTCATCCCAGAAGGTGTAGTCGTGCACCACCCGGTTTTGCATATTGCTTCGCAGATTCAGTAGAGAAGCAGCTTCGATAGCGAGCTGCTCTTCCGATGCCTCCACAAACATCCGCTCCTGCTTCTGGTTAAGAGCAATGAGAAGCAGGAGAATGAGAAAAAACAGCAATCCAACGGCTAATAAAAAGCGGAGGATTCTGTCGTAGATTCCCAGCGTTTTCATAGACTGATGCCTGCCGTTAGGTAGAGGCTCTTTTTATTGGGATTGGCAATAAGACTGATATTCAGCGGTACCTCCCATGAAGGAGTGATTTTCAGGTTTCGGATTACCGAGCAGCCCACGTTTACAAAAGAACCTTGGGTGCCGTAATAGCTCCCCTTAGGCTGGTAGCCCGCAAAAAATTGCAGATCGGTATCTCCTGTGCTGCAGAGGTATTGAAGCTCCAGATAGATGCTCCTATCGGGGTCGGCGCCGTAAAAGAGATAGCTTCCCAGTAGATTCAGAGGAAGTGTTTCGCCTCCCGAGAGCAGTACCTGAGCCTCAAGGAGGTGCGAGGTTGAACGCTCTTTATAGTCGAAGAAATCGGTTTTCAGGGTATCCGAAAAAGTCCAGTAATCCCAGACTTCGAGAGTAACCGGTCCAAAGCTTTTCGAAATAAAGAGGTCGGTCTCCTGCCACCCGGCTCCGCTGGTTTTGTATGAGCCCCAGGCTCCCACAGTAAAATCTTTCCAGGTGGCCGATAAGGAAGGCTGGAGTGCCGGCGACTGTCCATACTCCTGACCTCGCCAAATGTAACGACTCACCAAATCGAGTCCTGCTTCGACCGCAATGGGCGAGGCACTCTTTTTCTGCGCAGAGAGAGGCAGAGTCTGCAGAAATAAGGCTGCACAGAGTGTAGCAAAAAGAGGAACAAAGAGGTGGCGCATCATATTATTTCGACGTTAGATTGTGGGAGTTAACCCACGCAGCATTAGCCACAAAAGTACGAAATCCCTCAATATCCTACTCTACGTCTCAGAACGTTTTTTGGGGTTCTGGTGGCAGTATCAGCCCTTCGCCGATGCAACGATGAAAATAATGGACAAAAGTTTGATAATAGTTGAGCGCTTCTCTATCTTTACTCGACATTAAAATTCTTTTTGCAACGGATTGTTTTTGGGTTTGATGCCCGGCTGCATCCCTTGCATGTCGTTATTGTCTGGCTATGAGGGATAAGAGGTACAAGGTGCTGATTGTGGAGGATGATGCGGTAGACGCGGAATTCAATATGCTTGAGACAAAAAAGGTTCTCCCGCATTGTGAATTCCGGGTGGTTGCTTCGGAGGGCACCTTTTTGGAGGCTCTTGCAGATTTTCATCCCGATCTGATATTGTCCGACTACATCATGCCCGGTTTCAGCGGCCTGATGGCTCTGAAGCTTGCGTTGCGTGAGGTTCCGAAAACTCCCTTTATTGTGGTTACCGGATCGGTCGATGAGGACACCGCGGTAGATTGTATTTTGGCCGGGGCTTCGAATTATGTGGTGAAGCAGCAGATGAAACGCTTGGGGTCGGCCATCCTTCATGCACTCGATGAGAAGGAGAGGAGCGATGCGAAGGTCAGGGCCGATAGGGCTCTGAAGCACAGCGAGGAGCGTTTTCGTTCCCTTTTCCAAAACAATCTGTTGGTGATGGCGCTGATTAACCCCGAAGATGGCAGCCTGGTCGATGTAAACCCCTCGGCCGAACAGTTCTTTGGGATGAGTAGGGAGGAGTTGCTTTCGGCTTCGTTGCTCGATATGATTGTAACCGACGCAGAGACGCTCGCGAAGATTAAAGAGGAGATGTTGGCAGGTCGGCGGTTTTTTGAATTTACCCTTCGTACACCCAAAGGCGAATTGCGCGAAATTGAGGTCTACTGTAGTCGGATATTGGTTGAGGAGCGGACGCTGTTGTACGCTGTAGCTAACGACATCTCGGAGCGAAAGGCCATGTTGCAGGAGTTAATTGCTGCAAAAGAGAGGGCCGAAGAGAGTGATAAATTGAAAACCGCTTTTTTGCAAAATCTGTCGCACGAGATTCGCACGCCCATGAACGGCATACTCGGATTTACCCGCTTGCTGCAATTTGAGGGCGTCTCCGACGAGGCCCGCAATAGTTATTTTCCCATGATTGAACAGTCGGGCGAACGGTTGGTGAATATTATTAACGACCTGGTAGATGTGGCAAAGATTGAGACCGGGCAGATCAGGGTAACTTTTGGATGGTTCCGGATCGAGGAGGAGATAGACCGCTTGTTTTCGCATTTCGAACCGCTTGCCCGTGCCAAGGGACTTGCCTTCACCTTGCGCAGGCCTGCTGAGATGGCCGGTCAGTTGCTCTGTGCCGACCGGGAGAGAGTGTCTCAGATTCTTTCGAATCTCCTGAAAAATGCGGTAAAGTTTACCGCTTCCGGCTCCATCTCGTTTGGCTACCGTTTTCAGGAAGGCGAAGTCCGTTTTTTTGTTTCGGATACGGGAGTCGGGATAGATCCGGTTTACGGGGCCATCATCTTCGACCGTTTCAGGCAGGTAGAATCGCTTAACAAAGGATTCGAAGGTTCTGGTTTGGGGCTTGCCATTTCGAAGGCGTATGCCGAAAAGATGGGCGGCTCTATCAGTTATGAATCTCAGCCCGGACAAGGTTCTACCTTTTACCTTACCCTTCCGCTCTCGTCTGCTTTGATAGAGGGGCAAGGACTTTCCGACAAATCCCTGCCAATAGCCGAAACTCCGCCACCCGACCCCACGGTGCTGGTTGTGGAGGACGACGAAACTTCGGGGCTTCTCCTAAATCACATGTTGTCGAGAGAACGTGTCAAGGTGTTGTTGGCAGCGAGTGGCGAAAAGGCTATCGCCTGGGTTGTTGCCAACCCCGAGATCTGTTTGGTGCTGATGGATATCAAGATGCCCGTGATGGATGGTTACGAGGCTACCAAACGCATAAAGGTTCTCCGTCCGGAGTTGCCTGTGATAGCCCAAACCGCCTATGCCAACGCCTTTGATCGGGAGCGCATCCTGGCAAGCGGTTTCGACGATTTTATCTCGAAACCCATCATCAAAAAGGAGTTGCTCTCCAAAATGGAGCGGTTCCTCCAAAGAGACAAATAGCACTTTTCGTTGCTCGGGTGCGAATACATGGGTTACCTAAATAGCCTATATTTGCCGGTAGACACTTTGAACCTTAAATTCTGTAGCTCATGGCAACAAACGAAGTCGACAAAGGAGTAGTATTTAGCTATGATGAGATGATTGGCTATGCCGAAAAGGCCGTGGTCAGCAAGCATATTGTGAAGAAAGAAACCGGAAATATTTCGCTATTTGCCTTCGATAAAGATGAGGGGCTGAGCGAACATACTGCTCCTTTCGATGCCGTGGTTTCGGTGGTCGACGGAAAGGCTGAGGTTTTGATAGATGGCGTTAAGCATATGGTTTCGGCCGGTGAAACGATCGTGATGCCGGCCGGTATTCCTCACTCGTTGCATGCCGTTGAACGGTTCAAGATGGTTCTCACAATGATCAGGAGTAAGTAGCTGCAGATTAAACGAGCCGGTTAGCGCCTAACGGGCAACAGCAATCTGGGCCTCGCGGAAAAGATCTCTATCGGGCCAGGAAGTTACACTTTGCAGCCCTCTTTGTACAGTTGCGTCGATGCGCGAAGTAAAACTGGCTCCCCGCCACGACCCTGTATTGGTCACAAAGGCCCAGGTGTACCCGTTGGGTTGACGCTTAATGATGGCACTGGTTCCCGAAAGGGTACCGGTTCGTTTCCATTGGCCATTGCTGAGGGTCTGCATCCAGCCAATGGGGAGTGCATCATCTCTCTCCTCGGTCATCATCCTGATCGATTCGGGTTTCAGGATGTCGGGAATCGAGGGATCTCCGTCGATGGCCGACACAAAGAGCAAAAGTTCGGTGGGCGAAGCCACCCAGGCGCCCGCCCCGTACAATCCGTGCACATCGGAGCCCCCATTGCATTTCTCCACCAGTTGGCCGCTGCCATCTACCGCCGGAACCTTTTCGGACTGTGCGGTTTCGTAGTAGGCTACCTCGTTGGCAAAACGCTCCACTTCCCGATTATTCCCAAGATGCATGTCGTAACATCCGGCCGGAGCAAGTATATCCTCGCGTATGTATGATTCGTACGCTTTTCCGCTCACTTTTTCAATAATCAGCGATAGGAGTGCATATCCAAAATTCGAATAGGAGGTTCTCTGGCCGGGGGTATATCCCAGCGAGTTTGTTAACTCGTATGCCACCACCGTTTCAAGAGTGAGGGGAAGGGGCGCATTCATTTTCCGGGCTATCTCGAGCGTTGCAAACATCGGGTCGCCCCGGCGCAGCGAAAACCCTCCCCGGTGGCGAAGCAGATGTTCGACAGTAACCGATAGATATCTTTTGTCTTTAAATTGGCAAAAGAGAGAGTCGCTCAGGATTCCCTCGGGTCCGAACACCTTCTGGCTGAGTTGCAGTTTCCCCTCTTCGTGCAGTTTCATGATGCCGGTTGCCGTAATCAGTTTCGAAACGGAGGCAATTCTGAAAATATGCTGTACATCCGTAGGAATAGTGTCTTCTTTGTTGGCGTACCCAAATCCTTTGCTGTACACCAACTTTCCATCCTTCATGATGGCCAGCGAGGCGCCCCTGATTTCGTTCTGACGCAAGAAGCTCTCAAGGGTTTTCTCCATTCTGCGGGTCTCCTCAAGATCCGACAGCTGGTTGGTGAGAATATGGTTGATGGGTGTAGGAGGTGCAACCTCTGCGGCAATCGGTTCGGCCTCTCTTGCGTTTGCAGAGATACGAATGCCCAACACAGTGAGGCCTGTAAGAAGAAAAAGCGCCCAAATCAAAAATAATCGCGAAGCGCCGGGTCGGAGACTCATGTACCTTTCTTTATGGGTTCGAAAACGGACTTATTCTACAAATATAAAATTATTGGCCGAATAGCAACGCCCTTAGAAGGGTTCAATCAACGGTTCGCGGTGCTTTTTACGATTTTTTAGCAATTATAGGCCGGTTTCTATCTTCACCTCGTTGATTGCTCTGTCGACTACCCTTTTTGTAAAACGGATGCCCAACAGGAGGAGGATGAGTACAAGGGCACCCATCATTGCCCATACAGCGCCCGTGGCGTTTGCCGCCGTGGGAATTACAGCCAGGAGCGATGAGACGGTGCCCATACCCACGGCGTAAAGGGGTACCAGAAGATTTTCGGTGCGGTAGAGCCGCTTAATTTCTATTTTGGAATAGCCCAGAGCCAGCAGCGTGGCCAGTTCACTTCGGCGACCGGTCATGTTTCGTTGTACAATCAGAGCCATTCCCAAGATACCCAGAATCAGCCCCAGACCTCCCAGCAGCAAGAAGATGGTGAGATAGGTATCGGTAACGCTGTTAAACATTTTTAGCCGATCGGAGGTAAACTCTACGCGGACACCCCAATTGGAGAGAGCCTGCTGCAGCAGATCCCGAAGCGCTTCGCTCTCCCCATCGGGCGATTGCACCAACTGGATTCGGCTTCCCGTTTCGGAGGGCCAGAGTTGCGAGAAGAGATTGGCATCCATCAGGAGATTACCTTGAAACATAGAGTTGGTTAGAGCACCGGCAATGAGCAGTACCACCTCCCGGCCCTTCTCATCGCGATAGTGCAGGGTGTCGCCCGGTGCTTTAAATAAACCCCACTGCAGAACGGTCTGATCGGCGACCACAGGGTAGGCTCCGTTGTGGCGAACCTGCATATAGTTCCATACCGAGTCGGTAGAAAGCCCATCGATTGCCTCGCTGAACCCAAAGGCCGAACGTTCCATATCGTTGATGGGTACTCCCAAAACGGTGGGTTGCAGCGCTCGATTCAGATTCAGGCAGCTGGCATCATCGCCTGCATGCCGGAATAGGGCTGTGAAGTGTACGCTGGGCGAAAGAGAGGCCAGGCCGAGTCCTGCCCTTACCGATGTGTCGTTTACATCGTGCTGAAAAGCCACGGTGGTTTCGGCCCAGAGGGCATATCCGCCTGTTCCGGCCATTCGCTTCTGTTCGTTGGTGAAGCCCTGCCGATTCAGTCCGGTAGAGAAGAGGATAAACATGCCCGAGGTGAGTACCCAGATAGACAGCCGGTTGGTTTTGCGATGATGCCACAGGTTTTTTGCCACCAACCCCCATCTGTTTAGAGGAGAGGGCCGGTGTGCCTTGTCGAACACCACAAGGTGGAAAAGAGCCGTTGCAAAGATCAGACAGAGCAGGCCGGTTAGCATAAAGAGCGCGGGCGATGAGGGAAAGAAAAATGAGGCTGCGGCAGCACCAGCAAAGAGGAGTCCCGAGGCTGCGGGAATCTGCCAGGGTCGTTTTGCCGCAATCTTGAGACTCTTCGCGCTCTTTTTGCTCATCTTTTTTCGCAAGACATACCATGCCGAAAGCCACGATACGCCCAGAGTGGCAACAAATCCCGCGGCCAGTGAACCGGGCGGAATCCGAACCAGAAAATCTTCGGTATGTACGGCATGATTCCACACACCTTCGAGCGCGAAGAGTACCAGCCGGTTATAGAGCAATCCGGGAAGCAGTCCGGCTGCCACCGCTATGACGATAACCCAAAAGGTTTCGGCCAGTAATCGCTTTTCAATCTGTTTCGGGGTGAATCCCAGGGCGGCCAGCAAGGCCCATTCCTGGCGCCGGTCATCGACCATCTGAACCAAGGGAAGGGCCGCAAGCACCAGAGCGGCAATAATTACGAAGAAGGCCAGCGCGATGAAGAGCCCTTTAAAGTCGACCCCTTCAAGGGCCGACAAGGTGCCTGCGCCAGCAGGATCGTTCACCACCTGAATCCCGAAATCGGAGGGCGAGAGGAGCCGGTTTACAGTTTGAGCCGTTTCGGCTTCAGAGTGGGCTACCCTGATAGAGGTGGCATTCCCAAACGGGTTCGACCAGGCAGCTGCCCCGGTTTGATAGGCTATCAGGGCTTTTGGAGTAGTTTTGTAGAGGTCCCAGTACTCCTCATCGATAGTGCCCACCCGCTCCATTTGGATGGGGAGGTCGCTATCCCAGTCGGTGCAGTTGTCCACATCGGACAGCCCTGGAAACTCAGCACTTAGATGGCCGTCGTTAACCCAGTCGCTGATGGGACAGATTTGCTTAACCACAAATGCTGATGTCTCTTCGGTTAGCGATTTCAGCCGTCCGGCAACGAAATAGGCCAAGCGAACCGTGTCGCCCACTTTGGCGCCAATTCGTTTGGCGGCCACATCAGAGAGCAGAATCTCGTTGCTTTTCAGGGCAGTTTCTTCGTATTGATCTATGGCGGTGACAAAGGAATATGGGATACTCTGCCCTGTACGGGGATTGGCTATATCGTTTACAAAATAGGAGAAGAGCCGGTTCGCCCGGTCGAGTCGGGCAGTGAGCGTATCGGTGACGTGCGAGGGGAGGAAGAGTTGGTCGCTTGTAATTTCGCGCCAGTTGCCCCTATCCGATACATGGAGCCCCGATTGCGACGGGCTCCATCCCGTGAGTGAGTCGCCCGCAAAGGAGGCTGCATTCAACAGCAGGTTACTCCGGCCTTCGGCCTTGAGGGCCTCGCCCATCTCGGGCTTATGAAGAAAGAGGTTAAACGGACGAACCTGTTCGTTGCGCAGGCTGAGGTCGGCCCCTTGTGTAGTTTGGGCAATGGCCTTCACCGTGAGCCGGAGACTGGTGGTATATTGGCGGGTTACAAAGAGCGATCCCGAAGGGATGAGCCCGCTGGCGGGGAGCCGGACTACCAGATCGTCGCCCGGTTTGACTTTTAATTCGTCGGCAATTCTTTGGTTAAGAATCACTTCGGAGGTTTGAGGAATATAGGGTGTGGTTTGGGTTATCGGCACAAAGGTGCTATCTATGCCCCACACATCAACCGGAATCAGGGCTCCTCCCGAAGAGCTCTGCACAAAGCCGTTGCTGTAGAGCACGCCGGCAACCTCTTGGCTTCCCTCTGTCGGAGAACCCCCTTGCGCTGATCCCCTTCCGGGGGTAGGTTCGGAGAGATAACCCGATCCGGCCGAAACGATGCCCCGGATCTTCTGCAGGCGTTCACTGACTCTCTGTACCAGTGTATAGGTTACCGAATCGCCGATAATCAGGCTTCCGGTAACCACCGCGCTGGCCAGCATAACAGCCAATCCGGCCAGAAGATAATACCTCCGGTAGTAGCGGATATTTTGGAGAAGGGTTTGGCGGCGATTCATGGCTGCGGTTTACTGTAGTTGCAGTTTCCCCTCTTCGAGGGCATATTTTCGTTGGGCTGCCAACGCAATCCGTTGGGAGTGGGTTACCAGCACTACGGCTGCTCTTTCGCTTTGCTGCAGTTCGGAAAGGAGCGAAACTACCCCGTCGGCTGTGTGGGCATCGAGCGAACCGGTGGGTTCGTCGGCCAAAATAAGCGCCGGTTTCATCATCAAAGCCCTGCAGATGGCCACCCTTTGGCATTCACCGCCCGAAAGTTGCAGGGGTGTGCGGCCGGCGAGCGACTCCATTCCTGTTTTTTCGAGTAGCTGCATGGCCCGCTCTTTATGAAGGAGCGTGGTGGTCTTCTCTTTTGCCAGAATGGGCAGCAAGAGGTTTTCGAGCACAGTAAACTGCGGTAACAGTTTGTGATCCTGAAAAATAAACCCTACCGAAGCGTTTCGGTAACCTGCCAGTCCCTCGTCCAACAGAGCATAGAGGTTTGCCCCTCTAAAGAGGAGAGAACCCGAGGTGGGAGGCATCATCCCTCCGAGCAGTTGCAGCAGGGTCGATTTGCCCGATCCGGAGGGGCCTGTAACGGCAATAAAATCGGCCTCTTCGAGTGTAAGGTCGACACCTTGCAGCACATGGCTGTCGGCACCCGCGTGCAGATAGGTTTTGGTAATGTTGAGCAGTTCGATCAGCGCCATATTAGTGCAGTTTTTCTATGCTTTCGCGATAAAAGCGTTCAAGTGCTCCGGCCATTGCCAGTGTGCCGAAGTGGTTCTCTGTAACAGCCAATGCCTCGGCCTGCATGGCTCTGAAGCGCTCTTTTGCGGTGAGGAGAGCCTCCAGCTCGGAGGCCAGCTGTTGGGGGGTATTGGGGCTGTAAACAACGCCCGCCCTACCCACAATTTCGGGGGCCGAGCCGCTATCGGGCTGCACAGCGGGGGCGCCGGCGGCAAACCCTTCGCAAAGATAGAGCCCGAAAGCCTCCTCGAAACGAAGGGGAACCGATAGTACCGAAATGTTGAGCAGAAATTTTGCTTTGTCGGTATGCAGAAAGTCGTGCTCTTCAATGCTTACGCTGTGGGCGTAGGGAGCCAAAATCTTGCGGACCCTCTTCATAAAAGCCGCATCATCGTGGGTGCTGCCTCCCGCTACATGCAGCCGGAGTTGTGGCAGGGTACCCTTCTGTTTTAATAAAACAAAGGCCTCGGCCAATATATCGAGACCGTTAAGCTCATTCATCCGCGACAAAAAACCGATTACCGGCGGATCAAGTGCCTTAGCCCCGCTTTGGAATAGGGTAGGAAGATTGCCGTCGGGGGTCGCAGTGAAGAGCGGCTTTTCGGCCCATCCGGTGGGAACTACCGATATAGGCCCGATACCGGGCAGCTTTGCCTCCATTTTTTGCTTGTAGAAGTGGCTGGGGGTTACCAATCCGTCCACATAACGGCAATTGTGCAGAATGCCCTGCCATGCACGACTCCGGTAAGGCTCTTCCATGAGATCAATCCAGGTGTCCTCATCTTGTAAAGAGCAAACCACCGGAACTTTCAGACGTTTTTTCAGGAGCGGAGCCAATCCGATAATCAGGGTATTAGAGAGGTGAATCACCTCGGGAAGATCGGTTTCGATCCACTCTATCAATTTTTCGGCCTCCAGAAGAAACGATCCATTTCGGCCCTCAATCATGGATAGGGTGTGCTCTTCGAGCCCTTTTACGCGGGTACTTCCCGCCATCCGTGCTGCCAGCCGCAAAAAAACAGGTCGGTTCAGCCAGTTTTCGAGCCATGCAGGAAGCCCCCTGTTGCGGAACCACTGTTGCGACACAAAAAAGGATACAGCCCCGAAAAAGATGGGTGATTGCTTCGATTGCTCAGGCCGACTATTGCCTGTGGATACCTCCTGTACCGGGAGATAGAGGGGCATAAGCGTTACATCGTGCTTTTGTGCCAGAAGCGCACGGGCGTAGGTGTTGTCGCGAAGGCAGTTTCCGCAGTAAAAGGAGTCGCCCGATCCGGTGGTGATGATTAAGATTTTCATGGGTCGTGGCTTTAGTGAGATGCCTCCGACAGGTTGCCAAAGCAAAAGAGCGAACCTTTTGAGGTGAGGATGTAAAAGCGGCCTTCAACCACTGCCGGTGAGGCTGTAATCATCTCTCCGGCATCCCACGACCAGAGATTCTTTCCGGTTTTCTCATCCAAAATATAGGCCTTTCCGTTTTTGGTGCAGATCAGCACCTTGCCGTTGGCCACAACCGGCGAACTCTCACAGGCGTCGCCCAGAAGGTACGACCACAGCTCTTTGCCGCTCTCTTTTTCGAGGCAGTAGATTTTATTGTCGTCGGAGGTGAAGATCAGATGCTTCTTGCCAACGGCGGGTAAAGCTATATACGAACCGTTATCGGAAGCCGGGGTAAAGAGTTTACTCATTATGGTGTCATTTACCGAAATACGGTAAATGGTGCCGTTGTAATCGCCCACATAGAGGTTTGGTCCGTCGAATACCGGAGAAGAGGGAATATAGACCTCCAATTCTGTGCTACGCACCTCAAGGCCGGTTTCAATATCAACTACTCTCAGAAAGGCGTCGCACCCCCCAAAGGCAATCAGAGAGCCCGATACCGACGCGGCTCCGTTAAGATAGTAACCCGATTCGAATTTCCGGATTAATGAACCGGTTTCGGCATCGAGGCAATAGAAGAAATAGTCGTAACTTCCAAATAGCAGGAGGGTTTTCCCGCCAATATGGGTGAGATTGGCCGATCCGGAGATCTGCCCCTCGGTTTCATAGCGCCATTTTACCTGGCCTGTGTTGAGCGAAACGGCTATCATCGTGCCATTGATGGTTCCCACATAGGCAAGTGAATCGTGCAGCAGGAGCGAGGCCTCAATGGCGGTATCGAGATTGAGCGAAAAGATCTCTTTGCCGTCGGGTCCGACCCCTTTAATCAGCCCTCTGCGGTCGCACCAGTAAATCCCCTTTTCGCTCACAACGGGCGAAGAGACTGTTCGCGAGCCGGTTTTATAACTCCAAAGTAAACGTGGTTCGTCGGGGAGTTTTGCTGTGGTAACCCCCTGCAGTTGTGCATCGCCCCGAAAGATGCTCCACGTCTGTTCCGAAGCAGCCTCGCCTGCTCCGTTCTTTGAGGCTGAGGGCGAACAGCCGGTTACTGCAAGCAGCAGAAAGGCTGAAAGAAGGGTCAGGTAAAAGCGACTGTGAGGTTTGTTCCACATAGCATTCCGTATTATTCTGCCGGGTTTCCCTCCATAAGATAAAGGGCTCCCGTGGGGCAGAGGTTAGCAATGGATTCGGGTACGTTGAGTGCATTCTCGGGAGGTATCACCACCTTCATTTCGAACCCGCGATATTGGAAAGTAGCGCCGTTGGTGGTGTTATAAACACAGAGTCCGCAAGAGATGCATTTGGCCGATTCAAACCAAAGGGTCCCGTGCAGATGCATGCGGCCTGCTCTGCGGCTGCTCTCTTTGTTAAAGAGCGAAGCACTGCAACCCAGATAGGAGCTGTGGCTGCGAAGCCGACAGTTCTCTTTGGCATCGCAGTCGCAAAAGAGGCATCCGGTAGAGGTATCAAAGAACTTGCTTTCGCGGATTGTCTCTTTTTCGCCCTTGTCGAGCTTGAAGAAGGTCGACTGAAAACGGTAATAGGGGTCTTCTATGGGATGGAGAACCTCCGGAAGGGGCGACGGAACCACTGCCCGGTGCACCTGAAGCGCGGTTTTTATCCCTTCGGCTACCAGACGGGCCGGGTGTTTTACCTTGTATAGAACCGAAAAGGGTGCCGCAGGGTTCCAAATACCCCCTCCGGCCTCGATTATGGCATCGAACCCCTCAAGTTTGGGGCTCTTTTTCCCCAGTTCGAACCGGATTCCGGCTTTCCGAAGAATCTCCAGTTCGTGCGTGAGAATGTCATCGGGCAGTGCAGAGGGATCGGCGAGATGGGGTTTCACCGGGTTCTCCTGTTCATCGAAGATGGTTACGTCCCATCCCAGGCGCATCAACTGCCATGCAACCCCCAACGAGGCAGGGGTTGAGGGGCCAACGGCAGCCCGTTTCCCATTTTGGGGAAGGGGAACGGGGAGAAGGGTCTCCTTCTCTTCGCGGACAAGCCGTTTCTTAATCTCCCTGATGGGAACTGCCTTTTCGATTTCGGCCCGGCGGCAGATATTCTCGCAGGGTGCCTTACAGATATAACAGAGCGAAGCGGGAAAGACCAGGTCGTTACGAAGCAGAAGAAGCGCCTTATCGTTTTGTCCCGCTTCGATATAGCGATTCATGGCGGCAATGTCGAGCGATCCGGGGCAGGCTCTGCGACAGGGGGCCTCACAATCGGCTCTGTGGTCGCTGAGAAGCAGTTCGAGCGACGACTTTCGGATGGCCGCAATCTCTCTGTTCTCCGATTCAATTTGCATTCCATCCAATGCCGCGGTCGAGCAGGAGGGCATGACCTGCCCGTTGGTACTGTTTTTTACCGCACAAACCATGCAGGAGGCTTTGTGGACGGCATTTTCGGCATAACAGAGGGTGGGAATGAATATCCCGTTTCGGAAGGCTACCGAATAGATGGTCTCGCCCGGCGAAAAGGGGTAAGGCTTATTGTCTATGTAAAGTTGCGCGCTCATGATTTGATCTTGGCGATGTTTTGTTTTTCTATGGCCTCAATAGGACAGGCTTCCAGGCAGAGTCCGCATTTCACACAGAGTTCGGTGTCGATGCTGTGTTTTTGGTAGGGCAGGTAAGGAATGGCGTCGACGGGGCAGACTCTGGCACATTTGGTGCACCCGTTGCAATGGTCAAGCACCACGTAGTTAATCATTCCGGTGCAGGTTGCAGTGGGGCAGATGCCGTTGATGTGCGCCTCATACTCTTCGCGGAAGTAGCGCAGCGTGGTGAGTACCGGGTTGGGAGCTGTCTTGCCCAAGGCACAGAGGCTCGACTCTTTGACTTGCAGCGCCAGCGATTCGAGCAACGTGAGATCTTCGGGTTTCCCCTTTCCGGAGCAGATTTTTTCGAGAATATCGAGCATGCGGCGAATGCCTACCCTGCAAAAGGTGCATTTTCCGCACGACTGTTCGCAGGTAAAGGTGAGGAAGTAGCGTGCCATGTCGACCATGCAGTCGGTGTCGTCGAGCACAACCAGCCCGCCCGAACCCATCATGGCTCCGAGCGAGTTGAAGGCCTCGAAATCGATAGGCAGATCGCATTTATCGGCGGGAATGCATCCCCCTGAGGGGCCTCCCACCTGAACCGCCTTAAATTTGCGGCCCTTTTCTACCCCTCCGCCAATCTCCTCAACCACCTCATTCAGGCTGATTCCCATCGGAACTTCGACCAACCCTCCGTTTACCACCTTGCCTGCCAATGCAAACACTTTGGTGCCCGGACTTCCCTGGGTGCCAATGTTGCGGTATCCGGCGGCACCGCTGCGCAGAATAAAGGGAATCTGGCTAAGGGTTTCCACGTTGTTTACCACTGTGGGACATCCATACAGCCCTTTCACGGCCGGGTAAGGAGGGCGTTGCCTGGGAAATCCCCGCTCCCCTTCGATGGAGGCAATCAGCGCAGTCTCTTCGCCGCATACAAAGGCACCTGCGCCTTCAAAAATTTCGAGGTCGAACGAGAAGGCCTGACCCAAAATGCGGTTGCCCAGATACCCTTTTTCTCGACAGATAACCAACGCTTTAGCAATCCGTTCAACTGCGAGCGGGTATTCGGCCCGGATGTAGAAGAGACCTCGTGTGGCGCCTACGGCAAAGGCAGCCAGAATGAGCCCCTCGATTACCCTGAAAGGGTACGACTCAAGCAGCATTCTGTCCATAAAGGCTCCAGGATCGCCTTCGTCGCCGTTGCAGATTACATATTTTTTTGGGGCGTTGGAGGCCGCAACCAGTTCCCATTTTTTCCCGGCAGGAAAACCGCCGCCGCCGCGTCCTCTGATGCCGCTCTCCAGTACCGTCTGTAAAACGGCCTGCGGGTTGTTGCTCTTCAGGGCACTCTCCAATGCAGCAAACCCTCCCCTTTGTGCATAATCGTCGAGATCGAGGGGGGCCATCTCTCCATAGCCTTCGGTTGAGATATGCTTCTGCTTGCTGAGGAAGCTGTTGATTACGCGGGTGCGCTCTTCGGCAGGCGTCCAGAGAACATTGTCCCAGGTGAGGTCGGTATGCCAGTTGTCGATACGGTTGAGCAGGTTGTTTTTCCACTTTTTGATGGGCGATGCCGGCTTGAAGTGGTTGTGCAGTATCTCTTTGATTTCGGTGGCTTTTACATTGGGATACCGTACTTTGCCCCCTTCGGGCGTCACCACATCGATCAGGGGCACCTTTTTACACACTCCTACACACCCCACCGATTTTACCTCTACATGAATGCCCAGTTCGCGGCAGGCAATCTCAATTTGGTTGTAGATGTCGCGGCTTCCGCTGGCCATGCAGCAGGAGCCCATACCCAGATGAATCTCTCCGGCAGTGGGCACCTTTACGGCGTTATCGGCAGTTGCGGTATTAGCCTGATTGCGGGAGGCCAGAAAATCGGAGATCACTTCGGTCACTTTGCCCGGAGCCACATGGCCGTAGGTTTTCTCGTCGATCTGTACCACCGGGGCCAGTGTACAGCAGCCCAGGCAGGCAATCTTTTCGACCGAGAAAAGCATATCGGGCGAGGTGCTTCCTCCATCGGTAATCTTCAGTTCGCGGAGAAAGGCGTCGTAGACATTCGAAGCGCCCTTTACATGACAGGCGGTTCCGGTGCAAACCTTAATCATATGATCACCCGCCGGAACCATCCGGAATTGTTGGTAGAACGACGAAACACTAATTAACTGAGCCCTGTCGATCTCCGTCTTCTCGTAGAGCCGTTTTACGGCGTCGGAGGGGATGAAATTCCATTCGTTTTGGATGGCCTGGAGCAACGGAATAATCTTATCGCGTTCGGTGCCGATACGCTGAATCAGGGTATCGGTTACTTCGGCAATGTTAACAACAGGCTCGTGATTACAGCTACAACTCATCTTATTTTCCTGCACAATAGAGACTCTTTTCGGTTCGAATCACAATTTTTCCATCCACGAAGGCGGGTGTGGTGTGGGTTCTCTCTCCGGTTTCAATTTTTTTGACCAGTTCAAACGCCTTATCGGTGTTCAAGATGAACAGAACCCCCGACATATCCATGGCAAACAGCTTGTTTTCTACAATCATGGGCGAAGAGTAGAACTGTGCATCAAATTCGTGGGTTTTGCCCAAGACTCCGGTTTTTAGATCGTATGCCGAAAGCGAGCCATAGCTGGTGGCCACAAACACCTGTTCGCTGGTGGCAACCGGGCTGGCCACCTCGGGCAGATAGTCGTTCATCTCCCATACTTGGGAGCCGTCGGATGCCTTCAGCCCTACGATAGTGGCATTTTCGTTTCCGGCCACCACAATGCCGGCGCTGTAGGCCACACTGGCACCCACTTCGGCACTCATGCACTCAGTTTGCCAATATTGCTGGCCTGTAAGGGGATTGGTTGAGATTACATGGGGATTGCCTGTGGTAATGAGTTCATCGCGGGCACCGGTGTTCACAATTACGGGCGAAGCCCATGATATCTTCGACTTTCGGGTTTGTACCCATTTTTCGGCGCCGGTGGCAGCATCAAGGGCAATCAGTCGGGCCCCCTTGTTGTGGTCCATCTGCACAATAACAAGCCCTTTATAGAGAATCAGCGAAGAGGAGTGGCCATAGTGATTGTCGGGGATACCCAGGTTTTTGGCCCAGAGCCGTTTCCCGTTTGTGTCGGTACAGAGAAGGTCGCCCGAGGCAAAAATGGCGTAGACCTGCTGGCCATTGGTGGCAGGCGTAGCGGCTGCCAGTCCTGTGTCTTCGGTTACTTCGGGCATCGTTGCGGGGCTGCCCGAAATATTGTCGGCAGTAGCAGTCCAGAGCAGTTTGCCGGTCGAAAGATCGTAGGCATAGAGCTGGCGAGCTGCATTGTCGGCTCCTGTAATAAAGACTTTGTTGTTGGCAATGATGGGCGAACTGTATCCCGATTTGGGCGGCGCCTCCACTTTCCAGAGAATGCCTCTGCCCGAAGCCAGATCCCAATCGGTGGGTATATTACGGGCCGGAGAGTGACCATTACCCCCTGTGCCGCGGAAATTGGGCACAGTAGAGCCGGGACCCGATGTCGCCGGTGCAATGGCAACCGAAGCTGTTTCGGACGCTGAGCCCGGGGCGGCATCGGTGGGTGCCGAATCTTGGGTCGATGCCAAACCTTCGACCGCTGCGCCCGTGGTATCTGTGGCCTCGGAGGCTGCTTCAGGCTGCCCGGTTTCGGACATATTCTCCTCTTCCGATCCTGTTTCTGATCCCTCTGCAAGGAGTTCGGTTCCGGATTCTCCGCCATTCCCGGTCGACGGGTCGGCAGGAGGGCGTGTCAGAAAGAGAAAGAGCAACACCCCTGCCATCAGGAGTGTACCCCCGTAACCCAGGTATTTTCGCGACATACTCTGCATGATCCAGGCATCGAAAGGGTCGAGCTCTTTGGCCGGAAGCGATTTGTATCGGGCATACAACATGCGGAGCGATACAATCAGAAGCAGCGAGGTGAACAGGAGAATCCAAGTGCCGGTTTCAATCTGATGTCGCCCTGTAAAATAGACCTTTCGCGACAAGAGATCCAATTCGCGGATCTGTTCTTGCACCGCCGTGTTGTCGGGCTCCTGGTCGAGTTGCTCGCGTAGCGCTGTCAGAGCGGGTATGTCGAGCGGTCCTGTGGTTGTGTACATGATTTGGCTTAAGGCCAGCAGGACCGCGAATAGAACGGCAAAGAGTGCCGAGACAACGGCCAGATTTCTCCACAATATTTTCATTTCGGGGTTTCTTTTGAATCGTTCGAACTAAGATTTAAGGGGCAGTAGGAAAAACAGCGCGCACACGACACGCAATTCCCTTTGTCGATGAGGTAGGTATCTCTCTTCCGCTTGAGCGAGAGGGAGATCAGGAGTGTTCCGAAGAGCATCCCGATAAATCCGCCCACTATGAGCATGCCCATATAGAAGGTGCCGCGAATCTGTTCTGCCTCGGCAAAGAGGAGCTCTTCGTTTCCCTCTTGCGACCGGAAGGCCTGTATCTCAAGGCTGTTTTCCATTTCGGAAGGGTCGGCCTGCTTCAGAATTTCCGACATGACCACTGTTTTGTTGCTCATAGCAAACGAAGGAGCCATTTGGCCGAAGGTCCAGGCACCGAGCAGCACCATCAAAGGCAGTAGCACAAAATAGAGGAGAATCCGTTTCACACCCTCATTTCGGGTTTCGGCAACCTGGTTGGTCTGTGGGTAGAGAATGGCATCCGACGGGCAGGCCGTCATACAGAGAGCGCACGACACGCAGGGCTTGGGAGTAATCACCGCATGGGTAAGTGAAACCTTCGAGAATATTTTCAAGAGCGCACCGTAGGGGCAAAGAAAACGACAGTAGGGGCGGCCGGTAAAAATTGAAGCTACCAACAGCAAGCCTCCGAATATCATGATGTTGGAGGGCCCTCCGAGCCGGAAAAACCCTACAAAGGGATCGAACTTACAAATCAGAAAGCTGGTACGGGTTATGGCAAAGAGTATAGAAATGCCCAGATAGATCCAGGGTAACAATCCTAAAAATCCGCTTACTGCTTTAGAGAGGGGATAATTTTTTACATGAACCAGATCTTGGAGTGCCCCAAAGGGGCAGACCCCCGAACAGAAAATTCGTCCGAAAAGAAGTGCAAAAAAGAGGGGGATAAAGAAGTAGGCCCATACTGAGATGGGTAGGATATAGGAGGGATCGGCGAGGGCCAGAGCCACATTCTGAATGGATCCCACCGGACATACACAGCCCTCTTTAATAAAGCCGAACCAAGCGACCGAAACCAACGAGATGCCAATCACCCAACGGCGTGAGCGTCTTTTCAGAACAGCCCAGGTTGCCACCGAGAGCATTCCTAAGAGAATGGCTATGTCGAGCAGGTCGGCTGCGAGGCCGGGAGGCATGATATGGGTCTCAGAGGGGTATTGGTAGCCCGACTCAAAATCGGGTTTAGGAAACCGGTTTTGCGCCAGCATCGGAAGGGTTGCTGCAATAAGCAGAAGCGACAGCACCCATTTGGCCAAACGTGTTTTCATCATCCCTGTTTTAATAAGTAGGCCTGATAAGCCGGAATTCTGGAGATGGCACCCGACGGGCAGACCTGGGCAATAGCGCAGTCGTTGCACTGAACGCAGATGTTCTGCCTGATTTGCAGGTACATGGATCCGTTGCCAAACGAGGAGCAGCCCTTTACACATTTGCCGCATCCATTGCAGAGCTCCTCATCGATATGGTACTCAAAATAGGGATCCTCCACAAAACTCCGCTTGATGGCTCCGGTGTGGCAGAGCTGGTTTTCGGCTCCCGTGTTCAGGTTCTTGGCGTTCTGCTGGAAGTAGCCTCCGCACAGATCGCAGTAGCCGCAAATTTGCACCGTATGCACGCATTTCACAGCCGAAACCGAGAGTACACAGGTGGTTTCGCATTTTTCGCACTGAATACACTTTTTGGGATCAATCTGCCAAACGTACCCATCCTTAGCGTATCCTTTGGCCAGCCAGGCGGCCGAACCCGTGAGGGTGAGCCCTGCCAGTGCAGAGAGTCCTCTCTGCAAAAACCGGCGTCTGTTGTAGGTTTTATTTTCCATTTGAATCGGATTTTTCTTGGTACCAGCTAATTTTTCCTGCATGAGCAAGATACAAATGATGGTTCTTGTATTGTATACGTGGGGCAACGTGACTTTTTTGCAACATCTCGTTCGAAATGAGCAGCGCCTCGTATTGACCCTCTTTACTGTAGCGCGACACCCTGGCCAGCCCCTTTTCGGCGGTGAGGATGCGCCCCTGGTGGTCGATGGCCAGACCGCAGGGGTTGCAGCACCCCGGGAAGGCCCCCTCGGAGGTTCCGGTACGTCCGAAGGCCATAACAAATTGCTCTTTCCCTGTATAGAGTTCTACCTTATGGGCGCCGGCATGGCCCACGTAAAGGGTGTCGTTATACTCGGCCAGGGGGAATTCGGAACCGGGTATTATAAAGCGTTCGCGATGCATGATAAACCCATCGAAATTCCCTTCGCGCGAGTAGGTGGCAATCAGTTTGTTTTCGGCATCCGAAATGTAGACCCGACTCTTGCCGATAGCCAGGTCGCAGTAATAGGCGTTGTCGCTGCAGGGATCCCACCGACCAACCGCTTGCAGCGAGGCGGTGTATAGAGCCAGCCCGCCGGGGTGGAGTACATACAGCGTATCGCCATGCAGAGCCATAGCCGAAACCGGCTCGTCTACATCGATTTGTGTTACAGGGGTTCCGGTTAGGGAGTAGACAGTGAGGGTTCGTTCCATGGCGGCATAAATCAGGCTGTCGCCTACGCAAAAGGCTTGCACCGGCTTCGCGGTGCGAAAGCTGCCTGCCTCTTCAAAGAGCGGGTTTCCTCCGCGCGGGAGATTTCCGGTGAGCTCAACCGCAGCAGCTTTTTCGGGCGTTTTCGACTGTAGCCATATAAAAGCGGCAAATCCCACAATCAGGAGCAGGATAAGCCAGTTGGTAATAACCGCCGATCTATTAGTCATACTAATTGAGTTTTAAACACAGCATGTTATGTGCATCGCGGATTAGCAGTTTTCCGTCGGCGTAGGCCATGGGACCCCAGGCATCGATACCCTCGAGAATTCGCTCCTTTCGCAGGAGCGACAATTCGCGGTTACCCACCTGATAGATATAGAGCTCTCCGTCGTCTTTCAGGACATAGAGCCGATTGTTGATAATCATAAAGGGGCCGAGTCCGAATTTTTCGTCGGGGGCCGAAGTCCATACGGGCTGAAGCAGGTTGTCGGGCGTGTAGCAGACCAGCCTGTCGCGCAATCCTCCTCCGTCTTTAGGCATAACCGTAATCACCATATTATTCACCAACACCGGAGTCTGTTGCTCGCTGCAGGCTCCTTCGCGGGGTTTGTGTTTTTGTAGAATTTTGGCCGAGAAGCTGTTTCCATTTCGCGACACCTCCATAAGGGCTCCCCCCGAGCCGTAGCCGGCCGTTAGGAACACCCGGCTCGAGCTGAGTTGGAGAGGTGAGGGAGCTATTACATTGGGCTGAAATTCGGCGGTGTGCCAGAGTAGTTTGCCCAGGTCGGCACCTTCGGCCGCGACGCCAATAATGCCGCCGATAGCCATATAGACAAAGGTGCGCTGTCCGCCCAACACCATGGGAATCAACGAAGAGTGCGACATCTTGTAGCCATTGGGGTTGGGTGTGCGCCAAACCTCTTCTCCTGTGGCACAGTCGATGCCTGCCAGTAACGCATCACCACCGGTAGCAATAATCAGCACATCATTTTCTACAATAGGACACTGTCCGGTATACCAGAAGGGCACCTCGGTTTTGTAGGTTTTTTCGATATCGAGTTCCCACTTCATTTCGCCCGTAATGGGGTCGCAACACATCACATGTCCTTTGGGTCCGAGCGAAATCACAAATTTTTCGTTTACAAAGGGGATGGTTCTCGAAAAGCCGTGATTCCTTTTGATGGCAACCCGGTACCATCGTCTCCAGAGCTCTTTCCCCGTTTCGAGCGAAAAACAGCGCAAGGCATCGGCGCGAAGTGCCTCATCGTAATCTAGCAGATAGACCCTTCCGCCGAAGATGGCCGGCGCGGCATGTCCCTCACCGGTGGTAACCTTCCAAAGGGTGGTAAAGGGGGAGGGGGGCTCCTTTACCAGCGGAGTCTCCACCCGGTTGTTGAGGTCGGGACCTCTGAATCGGTTCCACTGCTCGGTAGAGGTGTTGATTACCGAAGAGGGCTCTTCATATTGCATGAAAAACTCCCCGATTCTCACTTCGTCGGCACTTCGGGCAATGGAGTCGGGTCGACCGTCGTTGCCGGGAAGTTGCAGCGATAGAGAGGCGTAGGGGTTGCCGGCAAACCACCACACCAGCATCGCAGCGTAGAGCGCCACCACTCCCCAAGTGATGGCTCGGATCCTGTTTTTGGTTAGTGTCACTATACAGTAGGTTATTTTATCTTGTAAACAGCTAAAGCGTTGCCGTGTCGCACATAGAGGAGCCCGTCGCAGATAACAGGATGGGCCCAATGGGGGCCCGAACCATCGGTCACCTTGAATGAACTTACCACATCGAACTTTTCGGGGGTAGGCCTCACAAGCGCCAGTGTGCCCCCCTTCTCTTCATAACAGTAGAGCATGTTGTCGGCGGTAACGGTTACGCCTTTGTTGAGCCACTGGGTAGAATAGCGGGTTTCGCCGCTGTTCCAGTCGGCGCATAGCCAAGTGCCGTTGGCGTTACTATCCCATGTAGAGCCGTACAGGTAGTTGCCCACCTTAACCACACCGCCATGCTGCGTATCGAACTCTTTGTTGAGCCACACCTGCTTTACGCTTTTACCGTCGGGGGCCAGTTCAATCATCACCGCGCCATGGTTGTATCCGCTGGTTACAAAGATACGACCCTCGTGGTAGAGGGGGGTGTTGGTGTTGTTGTTGGTGTCGCGGGCGGGTGCATTTTCCACATGGGCATAGTCGAACTTCCACAAGAGCTGGCCATTGGCCGGATTCACTGCAAAAATGAAGTTTGCCGATACGCTCACAATCATCTCAACCCCGTTATGCTTCACAAACAGAGGCGTGCAATAGGCGGGGTCTTTGTCGAACGGTTCGGTTTTCCAAACCTCTTTGCCACTGTTTTTGTCGAGGGCCACCATCAGGGTTTTGGCTCCTCCCACATTGTACAACACCAGGTTGTTCACCACAACAGGCGATTCCGAATAACCGAAGAAGGGAGGAACGCCTCCGTAATCCTTGAAGAGATCTCTTTTCCAGAGTATTTTCCCGGTTTCGAAATCCAGACATGCATATTGTGCCATCCCGGTTGCCACCCAAACCTTGTTGCCCTCAACCCTTGGGGTTGACCGGGTCTGTTCGTACGACCTGACCCAGCCGCTTCCGCAGACGGTTTCCCAAAGCTTTTCGCCTTTCAGGGTAAACGACATCAACACATCGAGCGTGTCACGCTTGCCGGTAACCAAAATTCTACCGCGCGTAATGACGGGCGAGGAGTAGCCTTCGCCAATCTGATTGATAACCATCACCTTTGCGGGACCCTCTGCAGGCCAGGTCTTTAGCAACCCCTTTTCGGAGGTAAACGACCCCGATCCGTTGCTGGCACGCCATCCGGTTACACCCGTTTGTGCAAATAGAGAGGGGGCCCAAGAGGCGACGAAAGAGAGGAGAAGCAGGGTCAGGAAGGCTTTCTTCATAAAATATATTTGTAGGGGTTTATGATGGAAAAGGGGCTGTATGCCCTGTTAATTCTGTTTGATATTGTACCCATTGAGCGTATTGCCGTGCCTTATGTAGAGTACCCCGTTGTGAATTACGGGATGAGCCCAGTGAGGACCTTTTCCTCCTTGCATGCGAAAAGAGCTCACCAACTCGAACTTTTGCGGATTGGGTTTCACCAACCCTACCGTGCCGTTTTTTTCGTCGTAGCAGTAGAGCATGCCGTCGGCCGAAATGATGGAGCCTTTCGATTCCCAAGATTGTACATAGTTGCTCTTACCGGTGGTCCAGTCAATGCAGGCCCATTTGCCGGTGGCGTTATTATCCCATGTGGAGCCGTAGAGGTGATTTCCCACTTTTACCATGTTTCCATGGTGTGCATCAAGATCCTCGTTTTTCCACAATTGGGTGGCGCTCTTTCCGTCGGCCGAAAGCTCTATCAGTACGGTTCCGTGATTGTACCCGCTGGTTACTGCAATTTTTCCGTCGGCATAGAGCGGGTTGTTGGTATTGTTATTGGTGTCGTTGGGGTTCATCCAGTGTGTGTAGTCGATGGTCCACAGCAACTTGCCCGAGTCGACAGCAATGGCAAAAATATACTTGGCTCCCACGTTGACATACATTGCATTCCCGTTGT
>CAYGID010000029.1:24034-25963 GCA_964349835.1 uncultured Bacteroidales bacterium
GCAATGGCAAAAATATACTTGGCTCCCACGTTGACATACATTGCATTCCCGTTGTGGTTCACGAAAATAGGCGAGCAGTAGGCCGATTTGTCGAATACGGCCGAGCGCCACACCTCGGCACCTGTGTTTTTGTTGAGTGCCACCACCGTAGCCTTTTTTCCGCCAATGGTATAGATCAAGAGATTCCCGCAAATCAGGGGCGATTCGGAATAGCCGAAGGTGGCCTCTTCGCCCCCATAGAGTGTATACAGATCCTTCTTCCACAAGAGTTTTCCGTTACTTAGATCCAGGCAGGCAACATGGGCCATTCCCGAAGTAACCCAAACCCTGTTTGCCTCGATGCGCGGGGTAGTGCGGGTAAGATCGTACGACCGTATCCACGACCGTCCGTACGGGGTTTCCCACAACTTTTCGCCCTTCATGTTGAAAGCCATGGCCACATCCAAGGTGTCTCTTTTGCCGGTAAGCACAATTTTTGCGGATGCCAGAACCGGTTGAGAATAACCTTCGGGAAGCCCCGAAATGGTGAGGATAGTTTTTGGCCCGCCAACAGGCCACACTTTCAACAGCCCGCTCTCCTGCTTGAAATGGCCTGAACCATCGTGTGCACGCCAACCCAATGTCTGCGCCGACAACCCGTTGCATACCAGAGAAAAGCAGAGAAAGAGGATAGGTCTGAAGTATCGGTTCCCTCTCATTTAGCCGCGATGTCGTATGTTATTAAGGCATTTCCGTGCCGGATGTAGAGAATCTTATTGTGTACAATCGGATGGGCCCAATGCTGGGCGGTACCCTCTGTCACCACGAACGCCCCTTTTTTGTCGAATTTTTCGGTCGAGAGCGAAACCAGAGCCACATCGCCCTTTTCGCTGTAACAGTATAGCATGCCGTCGGCCGACATCACGCAGCCGTTGAAAAAGCCCTTCTCTCTGTAGGTAATGGTTCCCGTTTTCCAGTCGGCGCAAAACCAACTCCGGCTCTTATCGCCCGAACCATACAGATAATTGCCCACTTTCACCATTGCTCCGGTTCGGTTGTCGAGTTCTACATTTTCCCAAGCCTTTTCGACCGACTTTCCGTCGGGTGCTATCTTCAACATCACCGAACCCTTTCCGTAACCACTGGTGCAGAGCAGGAGACCATCGCTGTAAATGGGGGTGTTGGGATGCACAGCATACTGGTTTTTGTGTTCGACCGACCAGTTTTTGTTGCCGGAGGCCAGATCTAATCCCAGAATATGGTTTTCGGTCATCACCACTACGATGGGGGCACCATGCCCCTTCACCAACATGGGCGAGCCATAAGCCGATTTTCCCCCTTCGCCGGGCGTGCTCCAAATGAGAGCTCCTGTCTTTTTGTTGAGCGCCACTACGTTGTGTTGGGTGCCTCCGGGCGTGAGTATAATCTTTTCATCGACCACCAGAGGCGATTCGGTGATGCCCCAGGTGATGTTCCGGCCGCCAAAGTCGGCCAACATATCTTTCTCCCACACCGGGTTCAATGTCTTTTCGTCCCAGGCAAGTACTTTTCCCATGCCGGTCACAATATAGAGCATCCCGTCGTTCACCACTACAAACGAACGCGAACCCTCATAGCTTTCGGTCCACTCTTCACCGTAGGGTTTCTGTTTTACCACCTTGCCATCCAGGCTGAGTACATAGAGGATACCTTGCTTTTCCTGAGCGCCGGTAATGTAAATCAGATTGTTGGCAATCGAGGGAGAGGTATGGCCATCGCCCAGACCCTCATATACCCAGAGCTTTTTGAGCCCTTCGGCAGGCCACTCTTTCAATAGCCCGGTTTCGGCAAAGATGCCGTCGCGGTTGGGGCCTCGCCACTGAGACTCTTTTTGAGCCGGGAGCAGCGACGGGAGGAGGCAAACCAGTAGTGTGAAGAGATGCTTCATAAGGGATTTCGATTAAGAGGTTT
>CAYGID010000030.1:0-4130 GCA_964349835.1 uncultured Bacteroidales bacterium
ATGAATTTCTTTTCCTGGATACGGGCTTTTTTGCCGGTGAGGTTGCGCAGATAGAAGATTCTGGCGCGGCGTACTTTGCCATATTTGTTTACTTCGATTTTGTCGATAAAGGGCGAAGACAAAGGAAAAATTCTCTCTACGCCAACGCCTCCCGACATTTTACGAACTGTAAAGGTAGCGGTAATATCCGACCCTTTTCTTTGTATAACAACACCCTTATACTGCTGGATACGTTCCTTGTTGCCTTCCCTGATTTTGTAGTGCACCGTTACGGTGTCGCCGGCAGAAAATTTAGGAAAGGCATTCTCAACAGCTAACTGGGCTTTTACCACTTGCATTAAGTTCATCGCTGTAAATTATTTTCGTGTGTAATATGTAGGATTCTCAGTTCTATATGAGCCCTTGTGAATACGGTTTGCAAAAGTACAACAAAATTCCAATTCTGAAATGCCTTTCACTTTTCTTTTGCTTTTTTTTTGAGCGTATCCATTTTATCGTACATTTGGACTTTCTTTGGGTGATGTAAAAATAGAGAAGATTATGTTATTAAACATATTTTTGTATTTTTGCAGAGTCAAACAGATAATAATCGTATTCTATGCCTACCACAATTATTACCAGTCTAAAGGGTATTCTTCTGCTTCTAGAGAGCTGACAGAAAGGGTGGTGCATTGATACGTTCTCATTGTGAAATTGAACAGGCCATCCTCATCAGGGTGGCTTTTTTATTAAAAAGGAAGGAGAACTATGAAAGAGAAATTATTTATTTTCGACACAACCCTTCGCGATGGCGAACAGGTTCCGGGTTGCCAGCTGAATACTGTTGAGAAAATACAGGTAGCTAAGGCTTTAGAAGAACTGGGTGTCGACATTATTGAAGCCGGGTTTCCTGTCTCCAGCCCCGGCGATTTTAATTCAGTGGTCGAAATCTCGAAGGCTGTAACACGGCCCGTAATCTGCGCCCTCACCAGGGCAGTCGAAAAAGATATCGATGCCGCCGCCGATGCGCTCCACTATGCAAAACTGAAGCGTATCCATACCGGAATCGGAACCTCCGATTACCATATTAAGCACAAATTCAACGCCACCCGCGAGGAGGTGCTCGAAAGGGCTATTCAGGCCGTAAAGTATTCCAAACGGTTTGTCGAGGATGTGGAGTTCTACGCCGAGGATGCCGGGCGTAGCGATAATGTCTATTTGGCTCGTGTAATTGAGGCGGTAATTAAGGCCGGCGCTACGGTGGTGAATATCCCCGATACCACCGGCTACTGTACCCCTTATGAATATGGCGAGAAGATCAAGTTCCTGATGGAGAATGTGTCGAATATTCATAAGGCCGTTATCTCTACCCACTGCCATAACGATTTGGGTATGGCAACTGCCAATTCGCTGGCCGGCGTTCTCAACGGAGCCCGTCAGGTGGAGTGCACCATCAACGGGATTGGCGAAAGAGCCGGAAATACCTCGCTCGAAGAGATTGCCATGATTTGCAAAAGCCATAAAGACCTTCCGGTAGAAACGGCCATCGAAACCCGCAATATCATGAAGACTTCGCGTTTGGTCTCCACGCTGATGCGTATGCCTGTGCAGCCCAACAAAGCGGTGGTGGGGCGAAATGCCTTTGCCCACTCTTCGGGAATTCACCAGGATGGGGTCTTGAAAAACCGCGAGAGTTACGAAATTATCGATCCGGCCGACATCGGGCTGAGCGACTCCTCCATAGTACTCAGTGCTCGTAGTGGCAGGGCTGCGTTGAAACATCACTTTGAGCGAATCGGGATCAATTTTACTGCCGAGCAGTTGGATGAGGCCTACAAAAAGTTTTTGGCGCTTGCCGACCGCAAGAAAGATATCTCCGACCAAGATCTCTTTATCATTGCCGGGGTAACCGAGTCGGAGCAGAAGCACCGTCTGAAAATGAAATACCTGCAGGTGGTGTGCGGAAAATCGGCCATTCCTATGGCAACGGTTCAGCTGATCATCGATGGCGAGGTCTGTACCGCTACCGCGCAGGGCAGCGGACCTGTCGATGCTGCCTTTAACGCTATCAGGGCGTTGATTCACCGAAAGGTTACCCTCGAAGAGTATCTGGTACAGGCTATCACCCGCGGTAGCAACGAAGTGGGTAAGGTGCATGTCCAGGTCGAGAACCAAGGCAATATTTACTACGGTTTTTCGGCCAATACCGATGTGGTTACCGCTTCGGCCGAAGCCTTTATTGACGCAATTTCAAAATTCATATAGTGATTCTTTATGAGCAAAACATTATTCGATAAGATTTGGAACTCGCATGTAGTGCGCGAAATACCCGATGGACCCAGTGTAGTGTATATCGATCGCCATCTGGTGCATGAGGTGACCAGCCCTCAGGCATTTGCCGGATTGGAAAAGCGGGGTTTGCAGGTGCTCCGTCCGGGGCAAACCTTTGCCACGGCCGACCATAATGTGCCCACCATCAGGCAGCATCTGCCTATTGCCGATGCCTCATCGAGAATTCCCGTAGAGAAGCTGGCCGAGAATACGCAACGTCATGGCATTACCTATTTTGGACTGAACCACCCCAATCAGGGAGTGGTGCATGTGATGGGACCCGAGCAGGGAATTGTTCTGCCCGGACAGACCATTGTTTGCGGCGACAGCCACACCTCCACACATGGTGCCTTTGGGAGTATTGCGTTTGGCATCGGCACCAGCGAAGTGGAGATGGTTTTGGCTACCCAATGTATTCTGCAGCCCAAACCCAAAACCATGCGCATCCGCGTTGAGGGATCTCTGGGCAAATGCGTTACCGCCAAAGACATTATTCTTTACATTATTGCGAAAATCTCGGCGGGAGGTGCCACCGGCTATTTTGTGGAGTATGCCGGCCAGGCCATCTCCGACCTCACCATGGAGGCCCGGATGACGCTTTGCAACATGAGCATTGAGATGGGTGCGCGAGGCGGCCTGATTGCCCCCGACGAAAAGACCTTTGCCTATTTTGAGGGTCGTCCTTATGCTCCGGCAGGCGAAGCTTGGGCAAAGGCCCTTGCCTATTGGAAAACTCTTTCGACCGATTCCGATGCTGTGTTCGACAAGGAGCTGGTGTTTGATGCCTCCGATATTGAACCGATGATTACCTACGGTACCAATCCAGGCATGGGGATGAAGGTAAATGGAAGGGTACCCGATGCAAAAGAGCTCGAGGGGTCCGATAAGGTGACCTTCGAGAAGGCACTGCAATACATGGGCCTGGAGGCAGGGCAACCCATCGAGGGCAAGGAGGTTCAGTATGTCTTTCTGGGAAGCTGTACCAACGGCCGGATTGAGGATTTCAGAATGTTTGCCGACTTTGTAAAGGGTCGTAAAAAGGCTCCTGGTTTGGTAGTATGGCTTGTCCCCGGTTCGAAACAGGTAGAAGCACAGCTGAGCCGCGAAGGAATCGACCGGATTCTGGCTGATGCCGGCTTTGAACTTCGCCAACCGGGATGTTCGGCCTGCCTGGCCATGAATGATGATAAGGTTCCTGCCGGAATGTATAGCGTATCTACTTCGAATCGCAACTTTGAAGGACGACAGGGTCCCGGTTCGCGCACATTTCTTGCGAGCCCGTTGGTGGCAGCTGCGGCTGCTGTTACCGGACGAGTCACAGATCCCCGTACACTCTGTTAATTTAAAGCATTTTATATCAGCATAATATGGCTACTGAACCCTTTTCAAT
The DNA here is from genome assembly GCA_964349835.1 of uncultured Bacteroidales bacterium. GTDB lineage: Bacteria > Bacteroidota > Bacteroidia > Bacteroidales > UBA4181 > JAQVSH01. The sequence goes on from CAYGID010000030.1 coordinate 3,701, forward strand.
ATTACGTTCAACGGCGGTCCCGCTTCCTGTAGAGAATGTCGATACCGACCAGATTATTCCCGCCCGTTTCCTTAAGGCCACCACCCGAGAGGGTTTTGGCGACAATCTTTTCCGCGACTGGCGTTACGATGCTTCGGGCGAGCCGGTTGGCTCTTTTGTTTTAAACGACCCCACCTTCAAAGGCTCCATTCTGGTGGCCGCCAAGAATTTTGGTTGCGGGTCGAGCCGCGAACATGCGGCATGGGCTATTGGCGGTTATGGATTCCGTGCGGTGGTCTCCAGTTTCTTTGCCGACATCTTCAAGGGCAATGCGCTCAATAATGGCATTCTGCCCGTACAGGTGTCGCCCGCTTTTTTATCGCGCCTGTTCGAAGCGATTTTGCAGGATCCTGCCACTGAGCTCTGCATAGATCTCGAAAAGCAGGAGATT
>CAYGID010000030.1:4230-7386 GCA_964349835.1 uncultured Bacteroidales bacterium
GAAGAGAAGTTGCAGGTGACCCGGTCGCTACTCGAGGATGTGAAGATCGACCGGATTGAGGTGGCTTCGGCACGGGTTTCGGAGGGAGAGTTGGAGGCAGTACGCCGAATTGTGCAGTGGGCGCAAACCCGAGGTTTGGTGAACCGTATAGAGGTGCTCTGTTTTCTCGATGGAACCGAATCGATTGACTGGGCTCATTCGGCCGGAATCAAAACGGTTAATCTGCTCACAAAAGGGTCGCTGAAACATCTTATAGGTCAGCTACGAAAGAAACCCGAAGAGCACATCGCCGATATCAAGAGGGGCTTGCAATATGTGCACCAAAAGGGGATGCAGGCCAATATCTATCTCGAAGACTGGAGCAATGGCATGGTTCAATCGGCCGAATATGTACATCTGCTGATTAGCAGTTTGCAGAACGAAGGGTTTTTGCGTTTCATGCTTCCCGATACACTGGGTGTGCTTACCCCCGATCAATCGTACGCTTTTTGTAAGGAGATGGTAGAGGCCTATCCGGAGATCCATTTCGATTTTCACGCACACAACGACTACGATCTTGCCGTGGCCAACACCCTTGCGGCCGTGCGTGCCGGCGTAAAGGGGGTGCATGCCACCATTAACGGGTTAGGCGAACGGGCTGGAAATGCCCCTATTGCCAGTGTAATGGCTGTTTTAAAGGATCACCTCAAAATATCGCTGAATGCTAATGAAGCGAAGATTACCCGCATCAGTAAATTGGTGGAGTCGTTCTCTGGCATACGCATTCCGGCCAATAAACCGATTGTAGGCGAGAATGTATTTACGCAAGCCTGCGGGGTGCATGCCGACGGCGACAGTAAAAACAACCTCTATTACAATGATCTCCTGCCCCAACGATTTGGCAGAACCCGAAAATATGCGCTGGGCAAAACCTCAGGGAAATCGAATATTTTAAAGAATCTGGAGGAGCTCGACATCCAACTCGATCCGGAGATTATGAAGAAGGTTACGCGCCGTGTTGTGGAGCTGGGCGACCGGAAAGAGAATGTTACTGCCGAGGATCTTCCCTATATTATTGCCGATGTGCTTCACAACGAGTCGGTTACCCAGCGGATCAGGGTGGTGAATTACGCCCTTACCGTGGCCGAAGGGCTGAAATCTTCGGCCACTTTGATGATCGAGATAGAGGGTCAGCACTTTCAGGAGACCTCTTCGGGCGATGGTCAGTACGATGCCTTTATGAATGCGCTACACAAGATATACGCCCGTTTGGGCAAAAGCCTACCCCGGCTTGCCGATTACGAGGTAACGATTCCCCCGGGCGGAAAAACCGATGCCCTTGTTGAAACGGTTATCACCTGGAGTTCGCCAAATAGGGAGTTCAAATCGAGGGGGCTCGACCCCGATCAGACCGTAGCGGCCATTAAAGCTACGGTAAAGATGTTAAATATTATCGCTTAAATTGAACCAATGGCCTCAGGGTTATTGCCCGGCCACATAAAACCAGTTCTATTGTATGGAAAAAAAGATTGCAGTATTGGCGGGCGACGGCATCGGGCCCGAAATTATGGAACAGGCTCTGAAGGTAATCGGGGCTGTGGAGAAAAAATTCGGACACCGCTTTTCGTACCAATCAGCACTCACCGGCGCTTGTGCCATTGATGCCTGTGGCGACCCCTATCCTGCCGAAACACATGCGCTCTGCATGGCTTCGGATGCAGTGATGTTTGGTGCCATTGGCGATCCCCGGTTCGATAATGACCCCAAAGCAAAGGTGCGTCCCGAACAGGGGCTTCTGCGTATGCGCAAACAGTTGGGGTTGTATGCCAATCTGCGTCCGGTTTCGCCTTTTGCCTCATTACTGCACAAATCGCCCTTGAAAAGCGAATTGGTCGAAGGGGTTGATCTCCTGGTGATTCGCGAACTTACCGGTGGGCTCTATTTTGGAGAACCCCGGGGTCGCTCGGAGGATGGCCTTACAGCCTTCGAAACCTGTATCTATACCCGTGCAGAGGTGGAGCGTGTGGCTCGCCTGGCTTTTGCCTATGCGCGCAAACGCAGGAATAAGCTTACAGCGGTCGATAAGGCCAACGTGCTTCCCACTTCGCGCTTATGGCGCGAAACCATTCAGGATCTCCATAAAGCGGAGTTTTCGGATGTCGAATTGGAGTTCATGTTTGTTGATAATGCCGCCATGCAGTTGGTTACCTGGCCCAAACGGTTCGATGTGGTGGTTACCGAAAATCTTTTTGGCGACATCCTCACCGATGAGGCCAGTGTGCTTACCGGTTCGCTGGGTCTGTTACCTTCGGCTTCGATCGGGATCCATACCTCTGTTTTTGAGCCTATTCACGGCTCCTATCCGCAGGCTGCAGGCAAAAATATTGCCAATCCCGTGGGAACCGTTCTTTCGGCGGCATTGATGTTCGAATATGCTTTCCAGGCTCCTGCCGAAGGGGCGCTCATTCGCGCCGCCTGCGATGCGTCGTTGCGTGAGGGCTTTGTAACCGCCGATATTGCTGTGGAAGGTGCCACTCCCCGGAGTACTTCGGAGGTGGGCGACTGGCTCGCCGCATGGATTGAAAAGGCGTAGTCTCCGCCGTTCTGCCCTCCGAAAATAGTTTGGCCTCCTGCTGCACAAGAAGATAGCATGTGCAACAGGAGGCCAAAAGCTATTGTGGGTTACCTGACGATGGTCTCTTTCCGGTTGGGTCCCACCGAAACAATCCTGAAGGGAACCCCGGTCTCTTTTTCAATGAAAGCAATGTATTGCTTCAACTCGGCGGGTACCTCTTCCCATGACCGAAGATGCGAAATCTGGCTTTTCCAACCCTTGAAGGAGGTGTAGACCGGTTCGATTTCGGCCTTTACATCGAAGGGTATCTCCTGGGTAACGAGCCCATTCACCTTGTATGCCGTGCAGACTTTGATTTCGTCGAAGTCGGAGAGTACATCGGGTTTGGTAAGAATCAGATCGGTAACGCCGTTAATCATGATGGCATATCGAAGGGCGGGTAGGTCGAGCCAGCCACAGCGGCGGGGACGTCCGGTGGTGGAACCGAATTCATGCCCCACAGCGCGGAGTTGTTCGCCAGTGGCATCTTCCAGTTCGGTGGGGAAGGGTCCACTGCCCACACGGGTGCAGTAGGCCTTAACAATACCCAACACCTTCCCGAT
>CAYGID010000030.1:7486-25869 GCA_964349835.1 uncultured Bacteroidales bacterium
TGGTGCTTTTGGACCAGAGCCATATAGCGTTCTTTGAAATCGGGCGTGAAGATATCGCCCACGCGGAGCCCGCTCCTTCCAATTTTGTCGGTGTAGGTGGGGCCGATTCCCTTGAGGGTAGACCCAATCTTTCCTGCCCCTTTCGCCTCCTCGTACACCCGGTCGAGTGCCCTGTGAGAGGGAAGAATCAGATGGGCTTTTTTGGAGATATAGAGGTGATTCAGGTTAATCTTGTGAGGGAGTAACGCATCAATCTCCTTTTTGAAAATGACCGGGTCAATCACTACACCATTTCCGATTATGTTAATCTGTTCGGGATGGAAAATTCCCGAGGGAATGGTATGAAGCACATGTTTTATGTTGTTGAATTCCAAAGTGTGCCCGGCATTGGGACCCCCCTGGAATCGAGCCACGATATCATATTTGGGCGTGAGAACATCTACAATCTTACCTTTCCCTTCGTCGCCCCACTGCAGACCGAGCAATACATCAATTTTTGTCATCTCTCTTATCCATTAAAATCATTCGACGGCACCTTGCGGCCGTCGCAAAAACGCGGCAAATTACAAAAAAAGATCGTAACGGGGGTTAACACTTCCCATTACTTTTCCTTCCAAAGACGTATAGCGCATATCGGTCCATGGTCATCCCCTTCTGTTTGCACACCTCTTCGAGAATTGTTCGGATTCTGCTATCCGAAAATTCAATAGTTTCGTTAGTGTCGGTACAAACCAGGTGGTCGTGGGGGTTCAGATTCAGGGTTCTTTCGTAGACAGAGAGATTCTTTCCGAAATGGAGCCGATTCACCAATCCGCTTTCGAGTAGCAGCTCCATAGTGTTGTAAAGTGTGGCTCTGCTCACACGGTAGTTCTTTTTTTTCATCAGCACAAAAAGCGTCTCGATGTCGAAATGCGAATCGTGCCGGAAAACCTCCTCCAAAATGGAGAAACGTTCGGGTGTTCTACGGAGCCCCGTTTTTTTAAGGTATTCCGCAAAGATGGCTGCGGCTGTCTTCTGTTTTTGTTCGGTCATGACAGGTTTCCTCCAGTGATAAAGCCGGTATCAGGCGGTGGGTATGCTCTCTTCGGTTTCGGGCTGGAAGGTCTCGATTCGCTTCACTTTGTCGATACCCTTCAGTTTTTTGAGTTTTACAATCAATTCCTCCAGATTTTGTACATCGTGCACATAGAGGCCGATTTCACATTCAAAAATCCCGTCGTGGCTGGCAATATTCAGGGTGCGGATATTCACCTTCAGTTCGTTGGTGAGAAGTGTAACAATGGTGCTCAGGATTCCAAAGCGGTCGATACCCTGAATATATATCCTGGCCAGAAACGACATGATTTTATAGGTGGCCCATTTTACCGGAACCACGCTGTTTCCCATGCTCGAGGCGAGGGTAATGGCATGCTTACAACGCGATTTGTGAATTACCACCGTGCCGCTTATGGTGAGATAACCCATCACATCGTCGCCCGGGATCGGGTTGCAGCAACTGGCCAAACGGTATGATGGTTCGCTAGTTTGGTCGATATGTTCTTTTACCAGAAAGGTTTCGGGCGATTTGGCCCCTTTACCGGTTGTCTCCTTCGAACCTTCGGAAGAGGATCCCTTTTTGTTTCGTACCCCCAAAAACTGCAACTCCCAATAGCGCATGAACTTATTAATGGCATTTTTCTTCAGCACCTTGTCGAGGTTCTTCAGGTCGATGATGCCTAGTGCAATGCCGCTGTAAAGTTCGTCTTTCGAGGTGACGTTATACTCAGGGAGTAGCTTCTTGAAAATACGCGAACTGGGCAAAAGACCTAACTCATTCAGCCGCTTTTCTAATAGATCCTGCCCCGTTTCGATCCGGTTTTTCGATTCAGTAGAGAGGGCGTGTTTGATTTTGCTCCGGGCCTTTGCGGTGGCTACCTGGTGAAGCCATTCAACCTGCGACTTTTTTTTGTCGGAGGTGATAATCTCCACCTGATCACCGCTCTTCAGTACATGATTAAGGGGAACCAACTTGTGGTTTACCTTGGCGGCAATGGCTAACTGTCCCACTTTTGAGTGGATGCTGTAGGCGAAATCGAGCGCAATGGCGTTTTTTGGGAGGGTATGAATATCGCCCTTAGGGGTAAAAACCTGAATCTCTGAAGTGAAGAGATTCATTCTGAATTCATCGAGAAATTCGAGCGCATCGGCCGACGGATTGGCCAGTACCTCGCGAACTTGTTTGAGCCATCGGTCGAGTTCGGAATTTTGTGCACCGCTGCTTTTGTATTTCCAATGTGCGGCAAACCCTCGCTCGGCAACTTCGTCCATCCGCCGGGTACGGATCTGGATCTCGACCCACCGCCCGTTGGGCCCCATTACGGTAATGTGCAGCGCTTCGTACCCATTGGCCTTGGGGGTGGTAATCCAGTCGCGGATTCTGTCCTGCCGGGGCGTGTAAATATCGGTGATGGCCGAGTAAAGATCCCAGCATTGGGTCTTTTCGGAGATGCCCTCTTTCGGTTCGAACACAATTCTTACCGCCACAAGGTCGTAAATCTCTTCGAAGGGAATCTCCTTGTGCTGCATCTTGTAATAGATGGAGTAGATCGATTTGCGTCGACCCGAAAACTCGAATTGTATTCCCTGTGTTCTGAGTACGCTTTGCAGGGGGATGATGAATTCGTTGTAGAAGTTCATCTGATCCTCCTCGACCGCTTTGATCTTTGCGACAATCTCATTGTAGATGAGGGGATGCCGGTACTTGAGGCTCAGGTCTTCCAGCTCCTGTTTAATGGAGTAGAGCCCGAGGCGGTGGGCCAGAGGGGCAAAAAGTGAAACGGTTTCGCCCGCTATTTTAATCTGTTTTTCGTCCGAAAGGGCATCGAGTGTCCGCATATTGTGGAGTCGATCGGCCAGTTTGATGAGAATCACCCTCAAATCGTCGGAGAGGGTGAGCAGCATCTTTCGGAAATTCTCGGCCTGCAAAGAGACATTCACATTGAAGGCCGATGAAATTTTGGTGAGACCGTCGATGATGGAGGCTACCTTCTCGTTAAACTCTGTTTTGATAAACTCCAGGGTTACGTCGGTATCTTCTACTGTGTCGTGGAGCAGGGCACACACCACCGAGGTGGTTCCCAAGCCAATCTCTTCGGCTACGATCCGCGCTACCTCAATCGGGTGCAGAATGTAGGGCTCGCCCGACTTCCTGCACATCCCCTTGTGTGCGGCATAGGCAATTGAGAAGGCTTTACGTATCAATTCAAGATTCTCCGTCTTTTCGGAACGGGCACAAATCTCCATCAAAGCATCGAATCTTTGCTGAACGTAAATTTCGGCCTCTTCCGAAGGGGACAAATTCATGGTAAAGTCTCTGAAATTGGGGTAAAATCAAGCCTTAAAGGTAGTAAAAAAACAATTAGAGTCCCAGTTTGTCGCGCAAATCAGTGAGTCGGGTGATTTCGTGAGTCGGGGGTATAACCTGCTCTTTTTCAGAAGGATTGTACCACACTTGGTCGACCCCGAAATTGCGGGCGCCGAGAATGTCGGCCATCGGATCGTCGCCAATCATCAGACTCAATTTTTTGGTTGCATTTACACTCGAAAAGGCCCGTCTGAAAATTCCAGGCTTCGGCTTTGAACAGCCGGCCCATTCGGAGGTGAAGAGTTTTTCGAAATAGGGGTCCAGGTTCGAAGAGGCCATTTTTATCTTTTGTATCCGGGTAAACCCATTACTCAGTATGTAGAGTTTATACGATCTCGACCGCAGATAGTCGAGGGTTTCGCAGGCGCCCTCCATCAGTCCGGTTTTCATGGGGCAAATCCGCAGATATTCGGTATTGAGGGCATCGGCCAGCGCCGGGTCGTCAATACCAAAAGCCTGCAGCGATGCTTCGAACCGCTCTGTCCGCAGGGTCGCTTTGCTGATTGTCCCATCGCGCAAGGCGTTCCACAAGGTTTCGTTGTGGTGGTTCCATGTAGTCAGGAAATCGTGAAACGAAGGGACTCGTTCGCCTAATCTCCGGGTCTCGAACAGCTCGCGGAGGGTCTCTGCCGAGTTTGTATTAAAATCCCACAAGGTTCGATCCAGATCGAAAAAGAGGTAACGGTAGGGTTGGTTCATCGGGCCAGCGGAAGGGTGAACTGCATCTTTTGGTAGAGTGCCCATAGAACGATGCCAGCGCTCACCGACACATTAAACGAGTGTTTGCTGCCGAACTGGGGTATTTCCAGACAAAACCCGGCCCTCTCAACAGCCTCTTGCTGCACCCCTTTCACTTCGTTTCCGAATACCAAAGCATATTTTTGGCCTATGTTGGGTTCAAAATTCTCGAGTAGGATGCTGTGAGCCGTTTGTTCTACCACGGCAAGGGTGTAGCCCTCTTCGCGAAGTTTGTCCATGGCCTCAAGGGTCGATTCGTGGTAACTCCATGCCACGCTCATTTCGGCTCCCAGCGCGGTTTTGTGGATTTCGCGATGGGGGGGTGTGGCAGATATCCCACACAGTAGGAGCCTCTCTACCCGGAAAGCATCGCAAGTACGAAAAATGGAGCCGATGTTGTGCTGACTGCGAAGATTGTCGAGCACCACCACTACCGGAATCTTTTCCGACTGCCTGAATGCATCGACCGAAAGGCGATTCAGTTCGCTGGTCTCTAATTTTCTGAATGTTCCGGTCATAGGTTCCATCCGTTTAGTTCATTTCGATGAGCCTCTTGAGCCACACTTCGGCACTCTTTTTGGCTTCTGTTGCACTGCCGGTGTACCCGTTTACCATCCAGGCAAAGGCGACCATCTTGCCTTTCATGCTCCTTACATACCCGGTGTAACAGCGCACGCCGCTCATGGAGCCGCTTTTCAGGCGCAGGGTGGTTCGGGGAGCCACTCCGCTCAGAAATGTGGCGAACGCGGGAGCATCTACTCCCACCAGGCAGTTGTAGTAATTATCGAACCAGGGTGAGCGGTACATCAACCCCAGAAAGTCGCAAAAGAGTGAGGCCGAAAGGGCATTGGCCCTGGCCAGACCGCTTCCGTCGAGAATGCGAAACGATTGTTGATTGGGGAGTTGGGCTCTGAGCAGAGAATCCATTACCCAGGCACCCGATTCGAAGGAGCCGTATCCCGTTGTTTGCAGCCCGATGGTTTTACATATGGCATCGGCCATTATGTTGTGGCTTAGTTCGTTAATCTTTTTTGCCAAAGCAGGGTAGGGGGGCGAACAGAGTTGCCCGGCTATCTGCGAAACAGCCGAATCGAGCGGTCCGGCCATTCTAACAGAGCCCCCGTATGTGGTGCCTGCCAAACGCAAATGGTTGCCCAGTTTTTCCATACAAAGAAGCCCGGGGCGGGTAATCGCCGCCTCAGCTTCATAGCTCTGGCTATTCTCGGGGATTCGGGCCACAAGGGTAAATTCGGCACTATGGGGCGCCGCAAAAACTATGAGGGAGGGCGATTGCCCTGCCCGAAAAGGTTGACGGTCGATGCGTGCTCTATTACCCGACTGCAGGAACCATTGGGGCCATTGTACCGAAATGCCGTTGTCGGGTCTATAGCTTACGGTAACGACAAACTTATTCTCGTTAAAATTGAGGCCATGTACACCTGCTCCGTAGCCATTACCAATATCTTCCCAGTTCCAGGCCTGATGTACCGGGTCGTCCGAAAAAATGCGACTGTCGGCAACCAGGTCGCCCGTGATATAGGCAACGTGGTGTTGATGCAGCATATCGGCAATAGCCCCGAAAATTGACTCTTCGCTCTCTTCGTCAAATAGGGTCGAACCAAAGGCCGGATCGCCCCCTCCCGTGAGTACAAGGTTTCCATGGAGTGTGTCGCCCCGGATTTCGCCCGAGAATCGCACAGTTGTACAAAAACGGAAACGGCTCCCAAGGGTGAGGAATCCCATCCCTGTGGTAATGGCCTTCATGCTGGAGGCAGGGGTAAGGCTCTGCCGCGGAGAGGCCGACCAGAGGGTATCTCCGCTATCGAGATCGATGGCCAGCATGCTGATTGCTGTGGATCCAAACGGATCGGTGAGCCTTTGGGCATTGGCCGAATCGGGTTCGTCGAGATGCCAGGGGAGAGCTGCTGCCCGGAGCGCTACTGTCTGAACAGGTGCTGTCTGAACAGGTGCCGCTTGGAGCACTGCAGGGAGTGTCGCCAAAAAGAGGCAGAGAAAGAGGGCAAGGGCCCGAAGAGAGCCGAATATTTTGTTATTTTGTACCATAGGTGTAATCCGGCTACAAAAATACGAATATGGAGAGAATTTCCAGCCTGCAAAATCCGCGAGTGAAGGCCTTTGTTCAGCTCAGTACCAAATCGAAGGAGCGGAGAACCTCGAATCGGTTTGTGATGGAGGGAGCCAGGGAGATTGGGTTTGCCCTTGGCGCGCGATATCTTCCGGAGATACTGTTTGTCTGTGGGGAGCAGCTCTCGAACGAGGCCTCTCAGCTACTCTCATCGCTTCCGCCCTCCGTTCCGGTGGTGGAGGTTACTGCCGGGGTTTTTGCCAAAATGGCCTATCGTGAGCATTCCGATGGGTTATTGGCTGTGGCGGCCACTGCCGTTCATTCGCTCAAAAGCCTTGAGCTGACGCCTAATCCCTTTGTTATTGTGCTGGAATCGGTCGAGAAGCCCGGCAATCTGGGCGCGGTGCTACGCACAGCCGATGCAGCAAATGTTGATGCTGTGATTGTGTGCGATCCGCTTACCGACCTTTATAATCCCAATGTAATCCGTTCGGGCATCGGCTGCCTCTTTACTGTACCTACAGCCGTCTCGACCCCTGAAGAGAGCTTAATCTGGCTGAGAAAAAATCGGATACAGGTTTTTGCTGCCGAATTAACCGCCTCAATACCTCACCATTGTGCCGATTTTACCGGCCCTTCGGCCATCGTTATGGGTACTGAGGCCCATGGACTTACCCCCTTCTGGTTATCGCACGCCGATGCCCGCATCAAGATACCCATGCGGGGCAAGATAGATTCGCTTAATGTTTCGGTTTCAACTGCAATCATCACCTTCGAGGCGATGCGCCAAAGAGAGGTGTCGGCCCTTTTACCCCTTTCTTAGCTTGCTTTTTGGGCCTTTTCGTATAACTTTGCATTAAACGGCGTCTGTTCAGACCCTAAAAAATCAGAGATATGAGCCATTCAGAAGAGAATTCCGGATCGAAAACCACCATGATAGTGGTGGCTGTGGTTGCTGCCATGTTGGTTACCGGACTTGGCACATGGTACATTACAAAAATGCCGGCATCGAAATCCGTTGTGGTTGAGACTCCCGTTGAACTCCCTGCTTCTGTGGTCACCCCTGCTCCTGTTGTCACACCTGTGCCTGTTGTCACACCTGTGCCTGAACCGCAGCAGCCCGCCCCGGCAGCTCCGGTTGTTGCAGCTCCGACGACTCCCCGCTACTATGTGGTTTTAGGCAGTTTTGAGGTGAGTAGCAATGTAAGCAACATGGTGCAGAGCCTCAGCAGTAAGGGGATGTCGCCAAAATCGCTGCCAACCTTGCGCAATGGGCTCACTCCGGTGGCGGCGGCCAATTTTGAGACGCTCACCGAGGCCTATAACTTTATGAACGGGCTCAAAGATTTTGAAGATTTCTGGGTAGTGAAGCAATAAGATGAAAGCGGTTGATCTCACCCCCTGTCTGCTGGTTGACGATATTTCGGAGAGCCTTCGTTTCTATTCGGAGAAGCTAAACTTCGTATCAATCATGCACTTTCCTTCGAAGGAGCCGTTCGAATGGGTGCTTGTAGAGAACGGCTATGTAAACATCATGTTTCGCCTCCGCCAATCGATGGTGTCTACCCTTTCGTTGGCCGAAACTTCGGCACGTGGCTCAGGAATTATTCTCACCATTCAGGTCGACGATTTACCTGCGCTCTATCGCAAACTGAAAGAGCAGGTTAAGGTGTTGGCTCCGCCTCATCAAAACCTGTACGGGGCTACCGAGTGCATAATTGAGGATTGTAACGGCTATCTTCTTTCGTTAGTCCAAGACGAGATCTAAACTCTTCAGGCTCGTATCGTTTACCTGTGGCAGATTTTTTTGTAGATGCAATATTTGCAGCGCCGACGGTCGTCTGTTGGGGTAAAGTGATTTTCGTTGTCGAAGATTTCGTCGATAATGCGGTCTAAATAGCTCTCAAACTCCGGGCCGATAGTGTCGTAGTCGTGCAGCGGATGCTTTGCGAGGAGGGGCAGTTCATCGAAGGTTTCGTCGAAGAGGCTTCGAATGCCAAATATGCCTGCACTCACCGGGCCGAAGGAGGGCTCTCTGCGCCCCAGTATCCCCGCATAAAGGAGAATTTGAAACAATGGCGATCTATCGTGCCTGCCCGAGAAAAGCTCGTCGACACCTCCGAATTTTAACTCCGCTTTACCCGACTTGTAGTCAATGACCCGCAGTTCGCGCCCAAAACGGTCAATGCGGTCAATCTTTCCCCCGATCCGAACCACCCAACCGGGTTTTGACAGAACCGCTCTCGATTCGGTCAGCTCCATTTCAAGGGCATGAAGGGTGAAGGGGACTCGCTTTCGGTCGACCTCCAGGATTTGCAGGATACACTTTAGTAATACCTCCCTGACAATAAGATTCCTGCCCGTAATCCACTTGGCAGCTGTTTCTACAGGAGAGTGGAAAAACTCGGAGGCAAAGGCCTCATCTATCTGTTTGCGTAAATGATTCGGGTTGGCTATAAGTTTTTCAAGCAACGCTTCGGTAAGCTCTGTTCCCACAAAGGGGGCGTAGAGGGTTTGCATGCTTTTGTGCAGCAGGGTTCCAAACATGGCATCGTCGAGCTCTTCCGAAACACTCTCTGCCTCACGTAGCCGTTCTACATAGCTGAAACCAAACTTCAGACGGCACTGGATCCATGTCGTGAGCGAACTGGGCGACAGGTATCCGCCGCTTTCGGCCGAAGCATATTTTCGATGCAGCATCTCCTGTATCTGCGGTGTGCGCAGAATTTCGGTTTGGGGTTCGGCTGCCGGGAGGAGTTTGAAATGTACGGTTTCGAACGAAAGTTTGAAGAGTGGTTCGTACATCAGCTGGCTTAAAAAGCGGCTCATCTCTCCGCCACTACTGTCGCCCGACTCCGGATTGTAAAGGAGGGTTACCCGCTTTGCTCCCTGAAGCAAACGATAAAAATAGTAGGCATACATGGCATCCTGATGCTCGGGCGTCATCAGTCCGAACCCTTTGCGCAAATTGTAGGGAATATAGGAGGGTGGTGTTGTGGTTTTGGGCAGATATCCCTCATTCATGGAGCAAATAATGAGGTTTTCGAAACTCAACACCCGGGTTTCCAGAATTCCCAGAATCTGCAACCCTTCAAGCGGTTCGCCCTGAAAAGGGGTGCGAAGCGTGTCGAGATGTTTCCTGAACAACTGGTTGAAGGTATTGGGATTCATTGACAGGCCAAGCTCCGATATGCTGGAGGCCGCACGTTTCAGAGCGGTGTAAAAAAGATAGAGGAACTCACTGTCGAATCCCGAATCCGACGCTTCCTCATCGTTAGGTTGTCTATTGCCGCTGCCACTGCCGAAGGTATTGAGCATCCGTTCGGTGCAAGCCAGTAAACAGTCGATCCACGACCGAAGGTCGTTGCAGCGGTGCAAGAGCAGGGCATATAACGACGGCTCAAGGCTCTTTTCGGTAAGGGCCAATAACTCCGTCCGGGTGGCTCTGACTCTGTTGTTCTGGTTGATATACTGTCGGAGCAGCGGGGTCACTTCAGGCTCGCTCTTTTGTATGTAGGGATGAGCCGTTATATCGAGGAGATCGTTAAAGTAGAAGCTCTCTTCGCCCTGCGTGTTGCTTATGTTTTTCTGCAGAGAGGCAAGAATCACGAACAGTGAGAAGGCGGGGGTCGATGCAAAGGGATATCCCATGGTGACGTTCACATGAGCTATCGTATGGGGCAGATGGTCGAGGAGGGGGAAGAGAAGCTGTTCGTCGGGCAAAACAACAGCGGTTTGCTGCAAGGGGCTTTCGGGCGTGATTTCGGTCGAGAGGATTTCGGCTACCTTCACCGCCTGTCCCACCGTCGAGGGAGTGGCAATGATTCTGATAGAACGGGGTTGTGATAGTTGATTCGGGTCGTAGAAGAAATCGGCGGGCATGGGAAACTCTTTCAGGTTTGTCCGCATAAAATAGCCTGCCTCGTGCCAGTTGTTCTCTATGTAGTAGTTGTCGTATTCCCAAAAAAAGAGGGCTTTCTGCTCTGCCTGCAACGTGTGGAAAAGTCGCTTTTCGGCGGAACTCAGCACGTTAAACCCCACAAATAGATAGGTTTCGAAAGAGTGAAGCGGGTTTGGAATTAAGTGGGGTTGTTCGGCACATCTTCGGTACATCATGCCCGGATAGCATCTGCCCGATTGGCTGAGGTGCTGGGTAAACTCGCTATAGATGTTGTGCAACTGCGACCAAAGCTGCAAGAAATCTTTTTTTACCACTCCCTCTTCGCCCTCCGAAAAATGGTTCCAAAATAGGCGAATGGCCTCCAGCTGCGAAGGGGTCAGGTAGTGGAAGTGCGAATCGATCTCTTTCAATTCCGACAGATTGCGGAAGAGGTCGCCGGCATCGACCAAATTCTTGTCGATGTCGTCGAAATCTGAGAGGAGCATCTCGCCCCAAGGGTAGAAGAGTTCGAAAGGCTCCTCCCTTTTTGTGCAACGGCAATAGATGCGGTGCAGAACACCCAACAGATAGAGGGAATCGGCCTGCTGCCAGCCCGAAAGTTCCTGCATCAGATCGGAAATGGTTTTGTATTGGGGCGAAAAGAGGGGCTTTTCGATAAGTCCTGCCAACTCTTTTGAGAAGAATAGCCCCGCTCTTTTATTGGGAAAAACGATGCAACAATCCGACAGCCTGTTACCCAGCGAACGGTATAGATATCGGGCGGTTTGATGCAGGAAGTTCATAGGACCCGTTAATAATGGAAAGTGCCCTCCTCCGACCGGATGGTGAGGCTTTTCGTTTCAGAAGCCTCGCAACGGCCCACAATCTGCGCGTCGATGCCAAAACGGTTGGCCACGGCAATCACCTGGTCGGCGTATTGAGGCTCAAGGTAGATCTCCAACCGATGACCCATGTTAAATACCTTATACATCTCCTGCCATGAGGTACCCGACTCCTGCTGGATAATCCGGAAGAGGGGAGGTACAGCAAAGAGACAATCTTTTGTAATTTTCAGCTTGTCAACAAAATGAAGCACTTTGGTTTGGGCACCTCCTGAGCAGTGTACCATGCCGTGAATCTTCTCTCGCATGGACTCGAGCAGTTCCACCACCACCGGTGCATAGGTTCGGGTGGGCGACAAAACCAGTTGACCGGCGTTGATGCCCAGATGCTCAATCTGCCGGGTAAGCGAGTAACTCCCGGTGTAAACCAGCGAGGGGTCTATCCCGTTGTCGTAACTCTCCGGATATTTTTGTGCCAGATAGTTGGCAAACACATCGTGGCGGGCCGAAGTGAGCCCGTTGCTACCCATACCTCCGTTATACCCCTTTTCGTAGGTGGCTTGTCCCGAAGAGGAGAGGCCCACAATTACATCGCCGGGAGCAATCCGGGCGTTATCTATGACCCGGTCGCGACGCATGCGGCAGGTTACGGTCGAATCGACGATAAGGGTACGCACCAGATCGCCTACGTCGGCGGTTTCGCCTCCGGTACCGTATACCATCACCCCCATTTCGCGAAGCTCCTGCATGAGTTCTTCGGTTCCGTTGATGATAGCAGCAATCACCTCGCCCGGAATAAGCCTCTTATTTCTGCCAATGGTAGACGAAACCAAAACATTGGTCACAGCGCCCACGCAGAGCAGATCGTCGATATTCATGATGAGGGCATCCTGCGCAATGCCTTTCCAAACGGAGAGGTCGCCTGTCTCGCGCCAGTAGATATAGGCGAGCGAAGATTTGGTGCCGGCCCCGTCGGCATGCATAATATTGCAATAGTCGGGGTCGTTTCCCAAAATGTCGGGAATAATTTTGCAAAAGGCCTTGGGAAAGATCCCTTTATCAATATTCTTTATGGCATTGTGTACATCCTCTTTTGAGGCCGAGACGCCCCGCTGCATGTATCTGGAATCTTGACTCATAGTACTCATTATATGGCTCCTCGGGCACAAACGTACAACAAATGGCCGAATTATGCCAGATTTTTGTCTGCTTCGGCAACTCCTGCCCCGGGAGACGTTCCGTTGCTGCTATCAGCCCCGCTATGGGTCAGCATATAATCCTGCCGGTAAATTTTTACCATCAGAATGGCAATCGCCAGGAAAACCGGGCCAAAAATAATGCCCATAAATCCCATGGTTCCCAGCCCGATAATGATACCCAAAACCGTGATCAGGGGGTGAATATTACCCATTTTCTTAAGCACCATGAACCGGAAGATATTGTCGATATTCGAAACAATAAGCGCCCCAAAGAGGAGCAATCCGGCTCCCTGCCAGATGGCTCCCTGCGTCAGCAGGGCAACGCCCAGGGGCGCCCAGATGAGGGTGGTTCCCACGATGGGGAAAATGCTGAAGAAACCGGTTATCAACCCCCAAAAGAGAGGCTCCCTCACCCCGAAGATAAGATATCCCGCAATGGCTGTTATCGACTGGATAATCATCATGATAGGAACCCCTACCACATTCGACATAATCATGTTCTTTACCCTTTCCTTAAACTGAGCCAGACCTCTTTCCGACAGAGGAATCAACTCCCAGAGCCCCTTCTCGAACGATCTGGAATCGATCAGCATAAAATAGAGCAGAAAACACATCATGAGAAAATTGACCACCAGCGAGTAGGTCGAGTTGAAAAGGGTAGGAAGCAGGTTTACCAGATAATCGGCAATTTGCTGTCCGAGATCCGAAGGAAGCAGGTCGGCTCCGGCCCAGGTTTCGATTTTCTCCTGTAAAATCAAGTACCCTCCGGTTAGAGGCTGGGTATCGATGTTCGAAACCCGGGAGAGCACAATATTTACAATCTCGGAAAAGAGGAGCACCAGAAGGGCTGTCGAACTCAGGATAATTGTGAGAGCAGCCAGCGAAGCATTCCATCGCCAGCGTTCGGTGAGGTATTGTTGCAGCTTCCGCACAATGGAATAGACCAGAATGGCGCCAAGAAAGGCCTGCATAAAATAGTCAAGCTCCCTAACAATCAATAGCCACATTACAACGATGGTGATAAGGAGGAGATACTGCCGATGTTTTTGGTTTTGCATCATCTGACTCGGGGAGAATTTGCTGGTTGCACCTCGCTTGCTGTGCCTTAATCGTTTCACAAAGATAAACTTTTCCTGCTCTAAATGTATATCTTTAGGGTCGCAACAAAGGCATCGGAAATGGATGTATTAAACGATATTATTGAGTTTAAGTCGTCGCCTGCCATCAGGGCAAAAATCATGGCGTACGCAACATCGAAGGTTTTTTCCGAGGGCGAAACCATCCTCAGGGAGAGTGCCTATGTAAAGGCAATTCCCATCGTTACGCGCGGCAATATTAAGGTGATCCGAACCGATGAAGATGGTCGCGAACTATTGCTCTACTATATCAAATCGGGCGAGAGTTGTATTATGTCGCTTTTGGGTGGCCTTTCGCACGACACCAGTAAGGTGACTGCCATTGCCCGCGAAGAGACAGAGGTGCTCTTTATTCCGGTCGACAAGATGGGGTCACTTATCAAGGAGCACCCCGAATGGCTCAGTTACATTTTCCGGTTGTATCACCAGCGTTTTGAGGAGCTGTTGGAAGTGGTGAATGCTGTAGCTTTCAAGAAGATGGACGAACGACTTTTAACGCTGTTATTAACAAAAGAGGAACTCGGCGGCAGTAAAGTTTTAGCCGTTACCCACGAGCAATTGGCCAACGAACTGGGCACAGCAAGGGTTGTGGTATCGCGGCTGCTCAAGCAGCTCGAAGACGGCGGTCGGGTAAAGTTGGGTCGCAACCGCATCACGATTTTGTGATTACCAGGTTCCTCTTTCTCTTCCCGATAGAATAAAAGTCTCTCCGTTGCCCACCTTTCCCTGCAAGTCGTAACCCGATACCGAGACCCGGAGTGTTCGCGGATAATTGCGGCCAATCGGGAAAGAAATCTCTGCCACTCCCCCATCGGAGGTGGCAACCGAAGGGGTCCAGAAAAGCGTGGGTTTTCTATGATACTCAAGCCTATCCACGAAATCGACGGGGATATATTTGGGTACATAATAGATTCTTGGGGTCGAAAATCCTCTCATCTGTAGTGTAATTTGTCCACCGGGTTCTTTCATTCCCAGCCCTTTTCCCGATTTGGTGGTAATCTCAATCACACTGGGAGGAATATAATCGAGCGACTTTCCGATAAAAGCCTCATTCATGTAGGTCCACACATAGTTCCGGGAGGTCATTACCTCTATCCCCACAATTTGTGAAACCGGAATCAGGTTGAGCCTTGCCATAAGTTGATTGTAGATCTGTTCTTTGGCAAACAGCGTAGGCTCAATGGTTCCTCCTCCTCCCAGATCCAGATCCGACTGGTGTACCATGCTGTCGAGTGCAAAATAGGTGGCATCAGAGCCATCCACTCTGAAATAGACCCTCTGTTTTCCGATTACTGCGGTAGGTTCGTAACCTTCTCGTGCCACTTTACTAAAGAAGAGCAAATCGGGAGTAACATATCCCTTTCCAAAGCCGGGAATCTCATTATATAATACCTCGAGCAAACTGTTAAAACGGTCGTATTTTCCGAGTCGTTGCTCATCGAATACGATATCGGCATTGCCCGGCCCATTCTTATTGAAGGAGTTTTTTACAATCCGTTTCGATGTAATCGATACCTCCTCGATGTAGTGCATTCCCGGAAGGGTTGAAAGACTGTCGATAAAAATTCTGTCGGCGGCTTTTTTCTTTCTGAAATCGGCCAAAACGGCTTGGATACCCATACTTTCGGAAGGAAGCACCGGGGTGTATACGGGCGGTTTTTTGAACATAATGGTTGAATCAATCTCAAATCCGATATTGAAGGTTCTGCGCTCTTTATTGTTTTTTTGTACAATAAGGGTCAGTTTGGTCATTCCCTGTAAGGGCATATCCAGAAACGAAAATCGGCCCATTTGGTCGGTAATCCTATCCTGAGCAAAGGAGTAATCGCCCTGTGCGAGGAGCGAAAGAAACTGCCGGGCTACCGATCCTCCAAAGAGATTCTCTATGCGTCCCGAAAGGTCGAAACGGGTTTCGGGTTCATACCGCAGCGCCTTCTCGCCGGTTAATGTCGTTGTTTTTCCCCTTTTTTCGACCAAAACCAACGGTTTGGGTTCGGCAAATCCTCTCCAGCCCTGGGTCATCATCAGCAGGTCGAGTTGCGAAGCAATCATTGGGTATGGTTGCGAGAAGTAGAACTCTGGATTTTCCACTTTCCCTTTCAGGAAGCCCTCCAGAAGCATCTGACTCCGCAATGTGGAGACCGAGCTGTCGGGCACCGCGAATAGACTGTCGGTGACCGAAACCGCCAGAAGAGCCGATGTGGGCTGTTTCGTGGCTCCTGCCGAGGTTTGCACCTTCAGTTTGAGCATAGTGCCCGACCCGTCGCCGGGAACCGGGGTGGGGGTTATCTCCGATTCGATGTTAAAATGCAACTGTCGCGAGTCTGAGGGTAAAAAGAGCAGCCTTTCGGCCAACGGTTCGGCCTTTCCGGTGTAGAGGGTAAACCGTACCAGCCCCCCCGGGAGCTCTTCGAGCGGAATGTCGAGGCTCATCCGGGTCTTAGCTCTGGGCACTGCATAGGTATAGGGATTGTAGCCGGGAGCCGATACGGTGAGATAGTAGGGATCTTTTGCGGAAATCTGATCGGGCGACGTATGAATCGTAACCGCCACTCGGTTCGAACCTGTCAGGTCGGTTCGGAGCGTGGCTCCCGAATTAGCCGGATCGGGCAGGGGAATCCGCTGACCGGTAATTAGTTTGGCCGAGTATTTCTTGCCTGCTTCGGGAACAATCAGAAAGGATCCCATACCCAAATGGTCCGACCGAAAAGTGGTTATCACTGAGTCGTTCTGATCGAGAATATCTCCTTCCACATTGACTCCGTACCCATCCGATGCCAGCGCCTTCCAAGCCATTCTACATGGGAATCCTGTTAGCCAGGTGCCTCCTTCGGGAAGGAAACTGAGATCTAAAAGCAGTGAGTCAATCGCAGTCGGATCCGAGATAGCCGATGTTTGCCTCTCTCTGGCTCTTGACCGTTGCCAGAATTGCCGTTCGCTGGCTCCTTTTGTTACCCGCACATAATTGACCTGGTTCGTAGAGTCGGCAGCAGCCACTTTGGGATCTTGCCAAACCGGGATAATCCGATGGAAGGTATAAATTGAATCGAAATTCAGCGACCATCGTGTATAGGCTCGCAGTTGAAAAAAGGCATCCTCCTTTTGATTCTCTGAAAAAACAAAAGAGCCCACCGCGGTTCCGTTGATAATCTCCAATACCAGGTCCTGCACAACTTTCTGTTCCGGGTCAATCAGGTCGACATAGAGCATCCGGCTTCGGGTGGTGGGTTCGAGCGTCTGGTCGTTGAGTACCCAGGCGCTCAGCCAAAGGGTATCGCCGGCTGCATAGACATTACGGTCGGTTAAGAGGTGAATCTGTTCGGGAGCGTACAGTGTGCGCTTTTGGGCCTCCTTCTCGAATTTTTCCCTGAGTGTCTCAGCGAGTCGGGGGTTATCCTGAGCGGTTACGCCCGTCAAAAAAGTCAGGAAGAGCACAAAGGATGTCAGACAGAAACGGGGAAGGGCGGCCATGTAGGTTCGGTTAGAGATGAGCGGAGATTAGAAGCCAAAGTAACAAAAATCTGCAAATCGTTTTTTATTATAAGAAAATTTCGCGCGAATTTTTTCGGAAAGAAACGCCCCAAATGAGCTTGTGTAACAAAAGTAGCCGACGGTGCATTTTGGGCTCTCTACTTTTGTACCCGAATTTAACAGGTAAACCGTATGATGCCACACAAAAGAGACCCTTTGAGAATAGCGCTGATCCTTGCTTTGCTTGCCGTTATTCTTGTGCCCTATGCCGGATATTCACAGGAGAGCCCGCGCCAGTTGCTTTTAGAAGAGGCAGTAGAAAGTGCCCTCCGAAATAATCGTAACCTTCGGGCTTCGCACGCGGAGCAACTGGCCGCTGAGGCCAATTTCAAGCAGACCAACGCTTTTTTTCTGCCACAGGTAACGGTAAGTTATAGCGCGCTCACAACCGATAACCCGTTGCATGCTTTTGGATTAAAATTACAGCAGCAGGCCATCGGTCAGGCCGATTTCGATCCGGCCCGACTCAACCATCCGGCTGCTGCACAAGATTTTTCGGCGCAGGCCCAACTTCAGCAACCTCTCATCAATCTCGATTTGTGGGCGCAACGGCGTGCGTTGCAGGCCCGTTCGGAGAGTGTAGGATTACAGTATGAAAGGAGGCGCGAGGCCTTGCTGTTCGAGGTGCAAAAGGCCTTTATGGAGGTTCAGATGGCACGCCATTCGGCCGCTTTCCTTGAGGAGGCACTCGAAAAGGGCGGTAAGATGTACCGCATTGCACAAAACTTTGTTGCGCAGGGAATTCTGCAAAAATCCGACGAGTTAAACGCGCTTCTCTATGTTTCGACCCTCGAGTCGGAATACAACCAGGCTAAGAATCAGGCCGAGAGTGCGCTCGAAAGGCTGGGGCTCGTCATGGGCGATACCCTCACCAATGTGGCTCTTCCTCCTTTGTCGGCCCAGCGTGCCGACGAGGCCCGACTGGCTCATGAGGTGCCTGCTCATCGGCCCGATTACCAGGCTATGGATAAAGCGCTGGAGGCAGCCTCCTTTATGGTGAAATCGGCCGAAATGAGCCGCCTTCCGCGTTTAAACGGTTTTGCCTCGTACCAGCTGAACGATAGCGAGGTCGCCGGATTCAGAGCCGGTTCGTACATGGCAGGAGCTTCTCTTTCGTGGGATATTTTTTCGGGAACCAAAAACCGTCATTCGCTCACCGCGAAACGACATGAGCAGGAGCAGGCACGCCTTCAGGTCGAGAGCTATAAAGCCGAGGGGCAGGCTGCACTTAATACAGCCTATCGTGATCTTCAGAGTGCCCGCTTCCGGATTTCGAAACAAGAGGTTTCGGTTAAACAGGCGGCCGAGTCGTTACGAATTCTTGAGAACCGTTATGCCGAGGGGCTTGTAAGCACCAACGATGTGCTGATGGCACAAACCCGATGGTCGCAGGAGAATCTGGGTTATACCGGTTCGCTCTATGCCTACAATCTCACCTTAGCCTACCTTCAATTTCTCACTTCATCAGATACCAGTAAATAATAAAACATATGAACCGAGCCTGTTTTTCTCCAAACGCAAACTTGCATGAACATAATCAACATGCGAGCTCCATCCGACCTTTAAAA
>CAYGID010000031.1:0-24760 GCA_964349835.1 uncultured Bacteroidales bacterium
TGCTCGATGTGATGATGCCCGAGATGGACGGAATCGAGACCTGCGAACAGATTCGTAATCTGCCCGAAACAGCTCATGTCTTAATTGCCTTCCTCACCGCCCGTTCGGAAGACTATTCACAACTGGCCGGTTTTGAAGCGGGCGCCGACGATTACATATCTAAGCCCATCAAGATTAAGGTATTAATCTCGAGGATTAAGGCGTTGCTACGCCGCACCGAAACAGCCCCCACCCAATCAACGCTGCAAGAAATTATAGAAACAGGTCGTATTGTGGTCGACCGGGAGAAGTTCATCGTGGTTTCGGAAGGAAAAACCTACTCGCTACCCAAGAAAGAGTTCGAATTGCTCAGCCTGTTAATCTCGCGACCCGAAAAGGTCTTTACCCGGGAGGAAATTTTCCATACGGTTTGGGGCGACGGCATCATCGTGGGCGACAGAACCATCGACGTGCATATCAGAAAATTGCGCGAAAAACTTGGCGACGACATTATCCAAACCATTAAGGGCGTAGGCTACAAGTACGTGGGACACCCCGCCGAAGAGATCGCTTAGCCCCTTTGCCAGACACAATTACCTTACGATCCTTTTATCTGCGCTAGAAGAGTTGCTTTACATCGGCCTTTGCTGAAACTTTGGCGTCGGGAAGTTGCGAAAAGGCGTGCAGCGTCTTTACCATGCTGGAAATGAGCAGAATCATATTCTTAAACTCCGACAACAAATTGAGGTAGAGCATACTGGTGCGGGTGGATACTTCGCGTTGCTTAATCAGTTTGAGCTGTCGTTTCTGCATCTTTTCGAGGTTTTCGAGCAATTTTTCTCTCTGCAGAATCAAATCCGAAAGCTGTCCATACCGATGGTTTTTCACGATATGCACCGCCTCATTAAAGAAGGAGGCCAACTCCTCGTTAAACTGCGAAAGATCGGCCGCCTGGGGCTCGAGTAGCGGGGTGTGGTTGTTGTCGACATGCTCAAAGACCGGACGAACCGAAAAGAGGATACAGTTCGAAATCTCGCGCATGGAGTCGAGAACCAGCACATAATTTCGGCTCGACTCCACCGAAACGGCACTCTGTTTCAGGATCGAGTTATAGACCATCGAACGCTGCTCTTTGGTATTGGCATTCAACTGTTCGGCCTCCTCTTTTAACTGCTTAAGCTTTTTGCGCTTCTCGCCAATAAGACTCAGCACAGTGAGGTAACTGATTTTGGAGGCATTCAGAAGCATCGAAAGCGAGGATTCGCTGCAAATCTCAAACATCCGCACATTCGACATACTACCCGGGTCAACCGAAGCAATGGCATTCTGCTTTTCAGAATCGTTCACAACCTCTTCGCGTTTTCCAAAAAGCACATCGCGCATCAGAAAAAAGAGCACAATCGTACCCAGCAGAGCCATCATCCATAATCCGGCAAGAGAGATAAGCCAGGCCAGAATAAACGAGAAGAGAAATGCGGTAAGCGCCGTAAGAAACCAGCCACCAATTACAGTAAGCACACCCGAAATACGATAGACTGCCGACTCTCGATCCCATGCCCCATCGGCCAGCGAGGTTCCCATAGCCACCATAAAGGTAACATAGGTGGTGGAGAGAGGAAGTTTGAGGGAGGTGGCCGATGCAATGAGGATACTAGCCGTAATCAGATTCACCGAGGCCCTGATTTGGTCGAAGGTTACAGGGCTCTCGTCGGAATTGTTGTGGGGTTGGACTCTTTTTTTTTTCAAACCGGGTCGACACGAAATCCGACACAGAATCGGGAATCAGTGGGCTTATGGTTTGACCCATATGAAGCGTGGCCCTTACAATAGCCCTGGAAAGGGCAGTCGATTCAAACTGTTGTTTCCCTTCGTTTTCAGATTGAGCGCTCAACTTAAGGGAGGTTTGGATTACCCGGTGGGCCTTTTTCGAAAACCAAAGTGTGGCAGCCATAACGGCGCCGGCTAATAAGAGATAGATAGTAGCACTTTGCACCGGATCGTGAAGCGACCCCATCAATAGGGAGTCGGCCGCCTCATCGCTGGCAAGGAAGGTTTTGAATGAGGAGAGTCCGGCCAAAGGAACCCCGATAAAATTGACCAGGTCGTTACCGGCAAAGGCGAAGGCCAAAGCAAAGGTACCTGCCAGAATCACAATCTTGAAAATATTGACTTTGAGAAGCATTAGCATCTGGAGCAGAAGAGTCCAGAATGCCACATTCACTACAAGCAGCGTTTTGGCATGTGTTTCGATGTAAAGCAGATACTCCGGCTTCATGAAAGAAGCCCCTTTGGCTCCCTTCATAATCATGAAGTAGACAATCGATGTGATGGCCAATCCACCAAACAGGGCACCGTAGATTCGGTAAGTACGCTCGTGATTAAAGGTAAAGAGAAACCGGGCGATATACTGAACGACCAAACCCACAACAAAAGCAATCACCACCGAAATAAGGATTCCGCCTATAATGGCCAGAGCCTTATCGGTATTGATATATTTTGATAACTCGGAAAAACTCTCACCGGCCTGCCTGATTTTAAAGAGCGAAACCGCCACGGCCGCTCCAAGAAGGTCGAACACAAGCGAGACGGTGGTGGAAGTGGGCAGCCCAAAAGTATTGAAGATATCCAACAAAAGAACGTCGGCCATCATGACGGCAACAAAGAGCACCATGACATCCTGAAAATAAAACATCTCGGGATGAAATACCCCACTGCGAGCCACCTCCATCATGCCGCTCGAAAAGGTAGCTCCCAACAGGACCCCGAGGCTGGCAACGGTGAGAATCACCTTTAAAGGGGCAATCCTGGAACCAATGGCCGAATTGAGAAAATTAACAGCATCGTTTGCAACTCCGACAACGAGATCGGAAATAGCTAATACGGCAAGAAAAAGAACTACGAGAAGGTATATTGTCTCCATAAACCGGCTAATGTAGGGCAAAAGTACCTTATCAAATCGCGACTTGTATTAACGGATTGTTAAGGTTATGTTAACAATGCCCCTTTGCTTTGCGAAACCTGCAACCCTGCACGTAAAGCTTTTATATTTAATTCTACCACATCCGAACCTTTCCGTTCGAAGGTGCGACCCACTGCCTCCTCAACCATGGCCTGACTCAACTGCAAGAAGGGAATAGCCGCACCCAGCATTACCATGTTTGAGGCGCGTTCAATGCCACACGCTCTTGCAAGGCTCTCGGCATCCAGAATCACCACCCGGGGCAGCTCGCCCAGTGCCTCCAACACTTTGGCCGGATCGGGATAATTGGGAATATTGATAAACGGGGTGGAGTTGGTTACTACCCATCCCTCTGCATGCAGATAGGGAAGATAGCGTAACGCTTCGAGCGGCTCAACCGAAAGGATCAAATTGGCCTCACCCGCGGGAATCAGGTCCGACATCACAGGGCGGTCGGAGATCCGCAAGTGCGACTGCACATCGCCTCCCCGCTGACTCATACCGTGCACCTCGGCCTGCTTGATATAGAGACTCTGACTCAGGGCAGCAGCAGCTATAGCCGAGGCAATCGATAAGATTCCCTGTCCGCCCACTCCGGCCAAAATAATATCTGTTTTCATCCGAACAAAATTACTTTTTAAAGGTCGGATGGAGCTCGCATGTTGATTTTGTTCATGCCAGTTTTCGTTTTGAGAAAAACATGCTCGGTTCATAAAAAGACCTGATTTACAATTATTTACTCCTAGCTCTTCTAACAGCTACCTGAACACATTCACGCTGGAATATCACCACCGATACCCCTTTGTAATTCAGTTCGGTTGCCAGTGTCTCCCTATTTTCGTCATGAAACTTCGGAAGAGGCCGTAACACTTTCAAATGCTCTCGTTCTACCCCGAGGCCAAGGCAGATATTCTCCAGAATACCGGCAGCCGAAGAGTGTTGACCACCTGTCATGGCAGCAGTGGCATTGTCGGCAATGATGATGGTAACAGGACTCTTTTCGAGCACACAATCGAGCAGACCGGTCATACCCGAATGGGTAAAGGTGGAGTCGCCAATAACCCCAACCGAGGGATGAACACCGGCGTCGGCAGCTCCCTTAGCCATGGTAACAGAGGCACCCATATCTACACAGGTATGAAGGCTGTTAAATGGAGGCAGAGCGCCCAGCGTGTAGCATCCGATGTCGCCAAAAACCTTCCCGGAACCCATTGCGGCGAGTGCTTCGTTCAAAGCCTGATATGTGTCGATATGTCCGCAACCCTTGCAGAGTGCGGGCGGACGATTCACCATGATAGAGGGAATCGGGAGAAGTTGGGGCAATGGTTTTCCCAGAGCAGCAGCCACAAGATTGGGATTCAACTCCCCATCGCGCGGAAGCGTCTCGTCTAAACGACCCAAAACAGCAGGTCCGTTAGGGAGAATCCCTTTTAACTGCTCCTCGAGGAAGGGAAATCCCTCTTCAAGAATCAGCACTTTTTGGCAACTGTCAAAAAGTTGCGCAATAGCGCCCACCGGTGCAGGATATTGCGAAACCTTAACCACAGTATAGGGCGAAGGCTCTCCGCCAAACACCTCCATAAGATAGTTGTAGGCGATTCCGCAGGCAATGATGCCCAAAGAGGCATCCGAACCGGGATAGACCTTGTTATAATCCGACTGCTCCGAAGCCGAAGCAAAGGCACTCTGCAGCTGAAGCAACCGTTTATACCGACCCCTGGCAATAGCGGGCAGAAGAATAAAGCGTCGTTCATCGGCCGGGAGAGAGAGCCGATTCTCGGCACGAACCTCTCTGCGAACCACCCCGCTTCTGCTATGTGCCATGCGGGTGGTAATCCGCATCATAACAGGCGTTTCGAGCTTTTCCGAAAGATCAAACGCATCGAACATCATATCGTAGGCCTCCTGCTGGCTGGAGGGTTCAAACGTGGGAATCATGGCAAATTTCGCATAAAAGCGCGAATCCTGCTCGTTTTGCGAGGAGTGCATAGAGGGATCATCGGCAACCAACACTATCAGCCCCCCGTTTACCCCGGTCATAGCCGCGTTCATAAAGCCGTCGGCAGCCACATTCAATCCCACATGCTTCATACAAACCAGTGCCCTTTTGCCGGCAAACGACATGCCCAGCGCCTCTTCAACAGCCGTCTTCTCGTTGGCCGACCAGGCACTGTGCACCGACCGCTCATGTGCGAGTTCGGACAACTGAATATATTCGGTAATTTCGGTTGAGGGGGTTCCCGGATAGGCGTAAACTCCTGATAAACCGGCATCAAGCGCCCCTTGGGCAATAGCCTCATCGCCCAATAAAAGTAAATGCGTCATAATATGTTATTCGGATGTAATAGAGTGTAACACCAAGTCGAACACCAACGTCGAATAGGCCGGCACGACTACGGTAGAGGTCGAAACGGAGCCCACAGTTTCATACTGATCGGCCTTACCGTACGCCAGCCTGAAGGGGAGAATCACACTCACCTTCTGACCCGGATTCACATGGGTAAGCGCTTCGGCAAACCCGTCGACCAGCGCATTCTCCTGGCCAGAACTGGCCTTATTGAGGGTGAGTTTTGCCCCCTTTCGTAACTCAAAACCGGTTCCATCAACGAATTTTCCGTAATAGTCTAACAATACAACATCGCCATACGTTGCAAGCGAGTCGTTGCGACTCCCTCCATACGAAATCAGATAGAGGGTATCCTTGATGGTGGTTCCGGGAACATTCATTTCGTGAGCGGTTACCCGCACATCGGGAATCGTATCAAGATAGGCGGCAATACGCGACTTCTCCCACTGCACCACATCGGGAATAATGTTCTGCAGTTTGGCTGTCAGCACCACTGGCAGCTTGTTACCGGGTATGCCAGCGAGCTTCGAAGGCATGATTAACCGAACGGAGTCGCCCACCTTCATCTCCTTAAGTGCCTCGCTCAAAGAAGGTTCAAAGTAAGTAGCACCCATGCGGAAAAGAGCGGTATTCCCCTGTGCATAGAGGGGACTAATATTTACGAACGAAGCCCAATCGAGCCGATTGGTAGAATAGGGAGAACCATCAATCCGTTTTCCGTCGAGCAGGCGGGTCAGAAAATCGACCTGCACATATTGGCTATCGGCCGGGGTTTGTAAACCGGACCCAGCCGAAAGTTGTTGAAAATAGAGGCCCGAAGCGCGGGGAGCAATATCAAGGTGGTTCGCTGCAAGGTAATTATCGATATTCCGCTGTTCGTTAAACGCATCGTAATCCTTGTTGTCTTTGTCGCAGGAAGTTAGAAATGTAAGAACCACTAAAAATACAGGTAGAAGCCTCATTCCAAAGATTTTATATAAATTTACATGTGCAGGTCAGCCATCGGTGCCAACAATAGAGCTAAACCCTTTAATAGAGGGCAATATTACGCAAATAAATTCAATCTTGCACACCACTCAGCTCATCGGCAAACAGCGGAAGCAGCTTCCGAAACTTTTCTACAGTCTCCTGAAGCGAAAGGGAGGACTCTCCCCCCGAAGCATTTTCGTGACCTCCTCCATTGAACCACGCAGCGGCAAAACGGTTTACCCGGAAGGCTCCACACGAGCGGAAAGAGATTCTGATTTTGTCCTCTTTTTCGGTAAAAAAAGCGGAAAAGACCACCCCCTGAACCGACAGAGGATAGTTTACAAAACCCTCGGCATCGCCCGTAACAAAAGAGAATGCCTCCTGCTGTTGGAGCGAAAGCGTCATGATGGCCGTCTGATAGCCGGGAATCAACTCCATGTTTCGCAGACAGTCGCCAAGCAGCCGCATCCGGTGTTCCGAAAAGTTATCGTAAATCAGCCGGTAAATCTTATCCTTGTTGATCCCTTTGCGCAGAAGCCCCTCCACCACACCAAACAGATCGGGCCTCGAGGAGTTGTAGCTAAAACAACCGGTATCGGTCATGATACCCGTGTAGATGCAGGTGGCTATGGTCTGATCTATTGCCTCCTCTCCGTCGAGTGCCACAATCAGGTGATACACCAGCTCGGCAGTGGCCGAAGCTTGCGGATCGTAAAACGAGATTTCGGGTATGAGAACCGCATCGTGGTGATGGTCAACCAAAACCCGGGGAGCCGAACTCTTGCCTAACATCTCGGACAAAAGCCCCGTTCGCAGAATATCGTTGTGATCGACATGAAAAATGAGTCGGGCCTGCAGAATGGCTTTTTCGGCCTCTTGTTTGTTTGAAAAAGCATTTACCACCGCATCGTTGCCGGGGAGCCAATTGAGAAAAGAGGGGTAATCATTGGGAACCACAACCGTGGGAAGCAGACCCTTATGCTTAAAAAAATGGTAAAGGGCAAGTACCGAACCCATGGCATCGCCATCGGGACCCTGGTGAGGAATAAGGGCTACGGAGGTACCCGGAGTGAGAAGTAATCGGAGATTTGCAACTTGAGATTCGGGACAGGTCATGGCAACATGATTAACGGCCAAAGGTACAATTTTTCGTACAAGTTGCCTATTTTTGCATAGAGGGGTAGATAGAGGAACCGCCCATGATTCCATTCACCGCATTGACAAATGGACAAAACATTTCTGTTACTGCTTTTTCTATCGTTTCTTTCGTGTAGGTTTGAACAGTCGCCTGTTCATAACGCCGAACGGAACAGGCCATTGCATCTACCCCAAGAGTCGCCTGTTTTTCTGTTAGTCGAAGACTCGCTGCGGCACGCGCTGGAGATTGCCGATTCTTTGGAGATCATCCTAAACGAACATACCGATGAGTATCACCAGGCCATCTTTGCCGTTTTCAACCGCGATTCCCATTACTATCAGGAGCTGAACCAATTCTTCGTTACGCTTGCCGGCCTGCCCGAAAACAGGATGGATGCGCTCCGGGCAGATTGGAGCACACCCGACTCGGTGCGAAAAGCACTTTCCGAACAGGTGGAGCCGCTCCGGGGCAACTGGATCAGACTCTACCTCTACAATGGAAACCATTACGTCTATATTCCCTGCGGGCTCGACACTTTTATTACCCTTTCCGACTCGGCCCTCTACGACTTTTCGGCCGGCGAGCCCCCATCAATCGTAACCTTCGATGCCTTTAAAGGGGGCGCTTCGGGCGAACTGGAGTTATCGGTTCGACAGGGCCGATACCAAACCGTAACCCTTTACCCCTACCCTGGTTTGGCCGATAACGAGTCGGTTCGGATTTTCGGTTTCTCGGCGCCAGACGTCCCCCACCGTTATGAGTTGATGGTGAAGTTGGAGGAGGCCGGCCGGTTCCCCTTAATTGTGAACAGTTGTACCTTTTCGGCCGAAGGCCTCGCGAGGGTAATCGACCCCGATGGAACCCTTGATCTTGCAGGCTACGAATATTCGTTTACCCCGCCCGATTTTGGCCTTACTGCCGTCAAAGAGCAAGGGGCCGAAGGATGGTGGTGGGTCACCGACTTTATTGATTCTATCCCAAAAAAGGCCTCTATTGCACACTCTTATCAAAATCTGCTGCTCGAATCTGTCTACCTGTTGTATGTAGAGAAGGAGCGCTGGACCGCCATAGGACGAAAGCGACTCTCTTCCGAACAGTTCGGTTCGACAGAGGGTATCCCTTTCGATGCGACCCACCCGCGGCTCTTTCCGGTGTATGCAAACGACACGCTGAAACTCACCTCCCGATTGCAAAAGGGAAGGCAGTTCACCTTTACCTGCCGACGCCCAAGCCGTAGCGAGGAGACCCTCTTTACGGGTATGGGCAACCAACTGCGGCCAGCCCTGTTGGAGGAGCGCATTGCCAACCACCTCACCGCCATTCTTTTGGCCGGATCGTATGTGAACCGCAATCCGCAGCCCGATGCCCCCTCCCGACTGATTCTCGACCCAAAGGGAAATGTTACGGGATTCAAACCCTTTACTCGATATCGGATGGAGGATGGACTGACCCCGTCGCGACCTCATGTGTTGCGCAACGGTGTATCGGAAGCCATTGATTTGATTACATTTTCGGCCGGCCAACCCGGTAGGCAAGCCGGCAGTCAACGCGAAAACCTACCCGGCAGTCAAGCCGGCAGCCAATCTGGCAGCCAGGCCGCCAGTAAGGCCGAAGGGCAGGCCATTGCATTTTGGGAGTGGAAACTCAAAGACGACCTTCTGGAACTTCACGAAATGGTGCCCCGGAACGAACCGGGCAGGTACGAAGCAACCGGCCGAACACTCCTTTTCAGAAGAGAACGCTGACAGAAAAAGAGTAACCCGAACCTGATCGGCAACCAGGGTCTATGATGGGTAGCCCGGCTCTATGACCGATAGTCGGCAAAACGTTCGCAGGCCGAGAAGAAAAAACTGCACTCAATGGCAGCGTTTTCGTCGCTGTCGGATCCGTGCACTGCGTTCTCCTGCAACGACTTGGCATATTTTCTTCGAATGGTGCCTTCAGCAGCATTTGCGGGATTGGTGGCTCCGATAAGCGTACGGTAGGCTTCTACAGCACTCTCCTTCTCGAGCATGGCCACCACAATGGGGCCGGAGGTCATAAAGGCAACCAAATCGGCAAAAAAGCCCTTCTCTCTGTGGATACCGTAAAACGACTCGGCCTGTTCGCGGGTCAGTTTCACAAACTTCATTGCCACAATATCGAAGCCTCCCTCCATGATATCCGACAATATGCGACCGGTTAAACCGGCCTTAACAGCACAAGGCTTGATGATGGTAAATGTATACTTTCCGGCCATAACTTTTATTGATAGGTCTGGAAAGCAAAGCTACAAAAAAGGGCGACTAAAGCAAATGGGGATAGAGCGAAATCACCCGCTGTAAATCTTCGGGCGTGTCAATTCCCACCGACGATTCGGAGGTTATGGAGGTGGCAATTACATACCCGTTTTCGAGCCATCGGTTCTGTTCGAGCGATTCGGCCAGTTCGAGCGATGAGGGCTCCAAACGGGTAATTTCGCGTAAAACGTGCGCTCTGTAGGCGTAAAGGCCTAAATGCCGGTAAAAGGGGTGTCGGACGCACCATTCGGCCGCATCAACCCCTCTCAGGTAGGGAATAGGCGAACGGCTGAAATAGATAGCATTGCCGTTGAGGGCAAAAACGGCTTTCACACAGTTGGGGTCTGATATATCGGAGAGATCGGAAATACGACGAACCAAGGTAGCTATGTGAACCTCTTCGCGCAAAAAAGCAGTTTTCAGTTGTTCGAGCTGTTCCGAACAGATAAAGGGTTCATCGCCCTGGATGTTCACCACCACATCGAAATGTAAACCCGGTGTGGCAGACTCAACAAGGTTCATAGCCTCGGCACACCGATCGGTACCGCTCTTATGGTGTGGCGAAGTCATGACTACCTCACCTCCAAAGCTTTGCACCTCATTTTGGATCCTCTCGTCGTCGGTGGCTACCACCACATGCGAAAAGACCTCCGAAGCCCTTTCGTACACCCGCCTGATCATGGTTTTTCCGCCAATATCTGCAAGGGGTTTGCCCGGGAAGCGGGTCGAAGCGTAACGGGCTGGGATAATTCCTATGAATTGCATATTTTTGCCTCTCTTTGGGCGACCGCCCTACTGAGGCGCTGCCGGCGCAAAGATAAAACAATTTGACCCATGGACTATATATATAAAGAACACGATGGCGACGACGAAACCGGATATGCCCGGATCGAACGTTTTGGCAAGGAGCGTACCGAAAAACTGGCCGGATTATACCGGGAGGTGCTCAACACCATCGATCCCGAGCCCCATCGTGAAGGGTTAGACAAGACGCCCGAACGGGTCTCCAAGGCCATGCAGTTTCTGACGCAGGGCTATGGGATAGATCCCGAGCAGATTCTGGCCTCCGCGCTGTTTCAGGAGGATTATAAGCAGATGGTACTTGTAAAAGATATAGAGGTCTATTCGCTCTGCGAACATCATATGATTCCCTTCTTTGGGAAGGCTCACGTAGCCTACATCCCCGACGGAAAGATTACCGGGCTCAGCAAAATTGCCCGGGTTGTCGATGCCTTTTCGCGGCGGCTGCAGGTTCAGGAGCGACTTACCATGCAGATTCGCGACTGCCTCCAGTCGGCTCTGAATCCAATGGGCGTTGCCGTGGTGATTGAGGCGCAACATCTCTGCATGATGATGAGGGGGGTACAAAAACAAAACTCCATTACCACTACTTCGGCCTTTACCGGCGCCTTTCTGCGCGACCCGCGCACTCGCGAAGAGTTCATGCACCACATTGGGCGGTAACCATTTCGCACCACGCCGGCCGCGGATGACGCCTTACCGCGAAGAGGTTACCTAAACACTACCTTATCGATAACCGACTGACCCACCCTTTCATTCACAGCCTCCACAATCCGGCTCTTTTGCATCATCAGTTCGTTGCGAACCACCGACGAGCGAAGGTGCACATAGAGAATTCGGTTCTTTACCTCCACATGATCGGTATGACGGGCCACGGCGGGTCCGAAAAGGGTTCCCCAAGCCTGAACAGCCCTCACCTCTAGCAATTTCCCTTCCAGTTGGTACTGTTTCACCAACTGGGCAATCAGAGAACCCAAATTTTCGGTTTTGCTATGTCGCATGATAGGAGAGTATTTGATTGTCGGAAACCTCAAACAGCCGAAAATCGGCGACAGTCGATTGCAACATGCTCTCCATCCGTTCGGGATGGGTGTCGGTAATAAAAATCTGGCCGAACCTGCCCCCCGATACCAGTTGCAAGATCCGCTCCACCCTCTCCTCGTCGAACTTGTCGAAGATATCATCGAGCAGGAGAATGGGTGCTATCCCTCTTTTCGATTTGATAAACTCAAACACAGCCAGTTTCAATGCGGTTAAAAAACTTTTTTGTTGTCCTTGCGAACCGGTTCGCCTAATGGGATAGCCCTCCAGGGTAAAGAGGAGATCGTCGCGGTGTATCCCTGCTGAGGTATACTGCAGAGCAAGATCCTTTGCCCCGGAGGCCAGAAGCAACTCACGAAACGACGACTCAAAGAGGGCCGACTGGTACACCAGACCCGGCGTCTCCCGTTGCAATGCAATAACCGAATAAAAATCTTGGAAAACGGGAAGCAAATCCTGAATAAAAAGGGTTCTGGAAGCAAAAATTTTGTTGCCAAAAACCACCAGCTGTTCATTGAGGGCCTCGAGCACCCCATGCGCAGGAATACCGCTTTCGGCCCACTGTTTCAACAGCGAATTGCGCTGCGAGAGAACCCGGTTGTACGAAACCAATTGCGACAGATAGTCGGCATCGAACTGCGAGATTACCTCGTCCATCATGCGCCGCCGCTCCTCGCTCCCCTCCCAGATGAGTCCCGAATCGAACGGCGAAACGGTAACCAACGGGAAGAGGCCAATGTGGTCGGAGAAACGTTCGTAATCCTTCTTGTTGCGCTGAAACCGCTTTTTCATGCCTCTCTTAACGCCACAATAGATATGTTCGATTCCACCCGGAGTTTGGTATTCACCCTCAATGACAAAGAAGGCCTCATTATGGCGGATATTTTGGGTGTCGGGGGTATGGAAAAAGCTTTTACAAAGCGAAAGGTAGTGTACCGCATCGAGCACGTTGGTCTTTCCCACCCCGTTGCGCCCCACAAAACAGTTAACCCCGGGACCCGGCTCAAGGCAAACCTGCTCGTAATTCTTGAAGTTCAACAGAGTAAGTTTCGATAGGTACATAGCCAGCGGGCAACGGATTCGTACAAAAGTAAAGAATATAATCGAGGCAAAAAAGACGAGTAGATGTAGGTGAATTCGAACGAAAAACAGTACATTTGCGCTTATTTTAAAAACAGGATTCCACTGCTTTAAAAAATTCCAATCATGTCAAAAGCGACAAAAGAAGCACCCAAAGCCGAAACCCTCGAAAATATCGAAAGCGCACTCTCCAAAACCGAAATCTTTATTTTGGAGAACAAGAAGAGCCTCAGTATCATTTTAGGAGGCATTATTCTTGCCATCGGTCTATACATAGGCTTCAACAAACTCTATCTTGAACCCCTCGGTACAGAGGCCCAAGCCCAGATGTTCGTTGCCGAACAACACTTCGAAAAAGACTCCTTCAACCTGGCCCTCAACGGAGACGGAAGCAACATGGGATTTTTGGCGGTTGCCGACGAGTACTCCATCACCCCTTCCGGTAACCTGGCAAAGTATTACGCCGGAGTCTGCTACCTGCATTTAGGTCAGTTCGAAGAGGCCATTGAGATGCTGAAATCTTTCGACGGAACCGACAAGATGGTTTCGAACATTGCACTGGGCGCCATCGGCGACGCATACGCCGAACTGGAAAAGAGTCAGGACGCCATCGATTACTATCTCAAAGCGGCCAACAATGTGGTCAACGATTTTTCGACTCCACTCTATCTCTTCCGGGCCGGTATGCTCTATGAACAGTCGAATCAGCCCGAAAAGGCACTAGCTCTCTTCAATCGCATCCGCAATGAATTCCCCTCGAGTGCTGAAGGTCGCAACATGGAGAAATACATAGCCCGTCTGGAAGCCTTGAGTGCCAAATAGAGGCAAGTCATGGCAACAACCAATCTTTCGAATTACAATGAGGGTGGTGTACCCTCGGCAGAAGGCATGCGCTTTGGGCTGGTGGTTTCGGAATGGAATCCCGAAATTACCGAGGCTCTTAAGGAGGGTGCCGTAAATACACTCCTCAAGCACGGAGCCGATCTAGAGCATATCCAGATCCATTATGTTCCCGGCAGTTTCGAACTCCCCTTAGGCGCACAGTTCTTTGCCGAATACACCAACATGGATGCCATTATCTGTCTTGGCTGCGTAGTACGCGGCGGCACCCCCCATTTCGACTATGTCTGCATGGGCGTCACCGAAGGCATATCGCGGGTAATGACCAAATATGGCTTACCTGTTATTTTCGGCGTACTCACCACCGACAATCAAGAGCAGGCCAGCGACCGCGCCGGCGGCAAACTGGGCAACAAAGGCGACGAAGCCGCCATCACCGCCATCAAAATGGTTACCCTCCACCGGAAATTCAGTGGCCAGTGAAAAGATAGAGCACTATAGCATTAGAGCATGAATATAAAAACGGCCCCTAAAGCATTTCACTTTAGGGGCCGTTTTTATATTCATGCGAATTAGAGCTCTTTCACTCCATCGCCAATTTCGGCCAGATAAAACTCGGGGATTAATCCGGTTTTGGCGGTGTATTCGGCAGCTACCTCTGTTTTGAAGGTTTCGATGCTATCCTTGTGCAGGAGGGTCACGGTGCAGCCGCCGAAACCGGCGCCGGTCATGCGCGAACCAATTACGCCCGGAACTTTTCGCGCAGCCTCTACCATAGAGTCGAGTTCGAAGCCGGTCACCTCATAATCGTGGCGGAGGGAGTCGTGCGATGCGTTCATCATGGAGCCGAACAGCTCAAGTTTCCCGGCTTTCAGGGCTTCAACGGCATCTTTTACGCGCTGGTGTTCCGAGATGGCATGGCGAGCCCGGCGTAAAACCACCTCATTTTCGATAACTGACTGTACCGAAAGGAAGTCGGGTAACGACAACTCGCAGAGCGTCTGAATATTTCTCACCTTTTGGAGGGCAACCACAGCAGCATCGCATTCGGCCCGACGCTCGTTGTATTTGGAATCGGCCAGTCCGCGCCTTTTGTTTGTATTGCCAATCATCAGGCGGTAATCGCCCAGTATGACCGGTACATGTTCGTAATAGAGGGTATTGCAATCGAGTGCCATGGCATGCTCTTTCTTTCCCATGCCAACAGCAAACTGATCCATAATGCCGCAGTTCACACCCACAAACTGGTTTTCAGCAGCCTGCGACAACTTGACCAGCTCGAGGGTTTCGTGACCCAAAGAGAGGAGCGTATTCAGGGCAAAGGCAGTGACCACCTCAATAGAGGCCGAGGAGGAGAGGCCGGCACCATTGGGAATATTTCCCCAGTACAACATCTCGAAACCCTTCAGTTTCATACCCCTGGCAACCAACTGATTGATTACGCCCAAAGGATAATTGACCCAGGCATCGCCCCGCTTTGTTGCAATACTATCGAAGGAAATAGACGCTGTATACTCGAAATTGAGCGTAGCAAAACGAAACTCGCTGCTTTCGATAGGCCTGATTGCTAAATAGGTACCAAAACTCAAAGCACAGGGAAACACATAACCCCCATTGTAATCAGTATGCTCACCAATCAGGTTCACACGGCCGGGCGAAAAGAAAATCCGGGGATCTCCTCCGGCCACTCCATACTTTTCGATAAATGATTGCTTCAAAGACGAAAGATTCATATAAGGTACATTAAAGAGTATGACAAAAAAAAGGGTGTATTACTATGCACCCAAAAAAAGAATGAACCAAAGGTAAATAAAAAGCAACCGATTGCATAAGCAGAAAGCCTAAAATATTGCCATTATTACCTTGTTTTCCACTCTTTTGTTGCTAATTTTGATTGTTTCGAGACCGTTTACTCCATCATGTGTGCGCACACGGCACACAGAGAACCCAACCATCATTCCTAATCGTATCTTTCATGACAACAAGACGTGATTTCCTAAAAAAAGCGGCGGCCGGTGGCGCCCTCCTCTCCGTGGGAGGAATTCTTCCCGGTTTCAGTGCAAAAAGTTACAGCCGGATAGTCGGTGCAAATGAGCTGATTCGTGTGGGCGTAGTAGGCTTTTCGGATCGATTTAAATCGTCGCTTTTGCCCGGTTTTATTGCCGGAGCCAAAGAGCTGAATTTCGAAATTACGGCTCTCTCCGACATCTGGAGTCGCCGTCGCGAAGAGGGCAAGAAGATTATCAAGGATAAGAGTGGTTGGGATGTGGCTCTGTACCGCAATAATGAGGAGTTGTACGGCAGCAACGCGGTTGATGCAGTAATTATCAGCACGGCCGACTTTCAGCATGCCCTTCATCTGGCCGAAGCGGCAAATGCCAGGAAACATGCCTATGTTGAGAAACCTTTTGCCGAAACCATGGCCGACGCCAAGGTGGCGCTCAAGGCAGTAAAAGAGGCCGGCATCGTGGTGCAGATTGGATCGCAGCGGCGTAGTGGCGCAAACTACCAGTCGGCCAATGAGTATATTAAGAGCGGGAAATTCGGCAAGATTGTGATGGCCGAAATGACCTGGAACGTAAACCAGCCCGGGCGTTGGAGGCTTCCGAAATTGTGTGCCGAGATCCGCAAAGAGGATACCGACTGGAACCGCTTCCTTATGAACCGCCCCTATATGGAATGGGATCCGCGCAAGTATTTGGAATACCGTCTGTTCTGGCCCTTCTCTTCGGGCATCCCCGGACAGTGGATGTGTCACCAGATTGATACTGTACACTGGTTTACCGGCCTGGCTCATCCCCGCAGCGTAGCAGCCAACGGAGGTATCTACCAGTGGCAGGACGGCCGTACCAATGCCGACACCCTCACGGCAGTATTCGACTACGGCCCACTTAACAACCCTGCCGAGGGATTCCAGGTAATCTACTCCTCACGCTTCAGCAATTCGGCCGGAGGCACCAAAGAGCTCTACTTCTCGAACGGAGGAACGCTAAACCTCGACAACAATACAGTAACCTCGGGCGGCGGACTCGGGAAAAGTGAAGCAGCAGCCATGAATATGCAAGAAAACCTGCTGGCCGAATACAAACTACCCAATATATCGGCTGCAACGGGTGCCAATACAGGTGGCGACCCGCTCACCACGGCCCATATGCGAAACTGGATGGAGTGCGTAAAAGCGGGCAACAAAACCACAAACGGACCTGTTGAGGCCGGATACAATCACGCCATTGCGTGCTCCATGGCCAACGCGGCCTACCGCACCGGCATGAGGGTAACCTTCGACGAAACCACACAGGAAATTATGGCAGGTAATAAACCCTTTTTATACTAAACCCAAAACACCGTTTCATGAACAAAAAACTGTTTACCCTCATTTATGCCTTGTGCATCACCGTGTTGGCCGCTGCACAAGATTTGAATTGTGTAAAATATACGCATCTTCGCAAGCCGCAGGAACGGCTCAACATCAGGATTCCCGATATTTTAGGCTATAAGGTGTTGAAATGCGACTTCCATACACATACGGTCTTTTCGGATGGCAATGTTTGGCCTCAGGTTCGGGTAAACGAAGCCTGGGCTCACGGGCTCGACGCACTCTCGATTACCGACCATATTGAGTACCTGCCCCACAAAGAGTATATCAAGGGAGGCGATTTTAACTCCTCTTACCTGTTGGCCAAGCCAACCGCCGACAATTTGGGTATCATCCTGATTAAAGGGGCGGAGATTACGCGCCAGCAGGCCGATTTAGGCCACTTTAATGCCCTTTTCATTCAAGATGCCAACAAACTGCAGGTTGAGGATCCCGAAGGGGCCATAGATGCAGCGCTGGCGCAAAAGGCCTTCATTTTATGGAACCATCCCGGCTGGAGTACCGACAGTTGCTATATCAGGCCTTTTCAGGAAAAACTCTTTAAAGAGAAGAAGATTCACGGCATTGAGGTGTTCAACGGGAGCGAATATTATCCCTATGTGGTACAGTGGTGTGCCGACAAGAACCTCCCTCCTTTCAGCAATACCGATGTGCATGGCTTGCTGGAGAGCGACTGGAACCTTACCGACCACTTCCGGAACATGACACTTGTATTGGTAAAAGAGCACAGCGAAGCGGGAATCAGGGAGGCGCTCTTTGCCGGGCGCACCCTTGCCTATTTTGCCAACGAACTGGCCGGCAAGCCCGAATATCTGAAAGCCCTCTTTCTGGCTTCAGTACAGTGGCGCAAATTCCGGTCGGACGAGAAGTGGGATTATTACCAGTTTTCTAACCAGTCTGACATTCCCTATGTAATCCGCTCGGCCGGAGGACAATACACCATTGGAG
Organism: uncultured Bacteroidales bacterium; assembly: GCA_964349835.1. Classification (GTDB taxonomy): domain Bacteria; phylum Bacteroidota; class Bacteroidia; order Bacteroidales; family UBA4181; genus JAQVSH01. The sequence continues at coordinate 17,758 of CAYGID010000031.1, forward strand.
CCGGGCAGAGCACCGTGTGCAAGTTTACCAAAGGCGAAAAAGAGTTAAAGATGGAGGTTCGCAATATGCATACCGGAACCTCGAGCACATTGAAAATTTAGCTACCGGTTTTACTCCCCGAAACAGAGAGGAGGCTGTCGCAATACACCGCGACAGCCTCCTCTTATGTTATTAGCACCTCAGAATCCCGACCTCCGGACTCCAGACCTCAGTTTACTTGTGCCGTGACTCCAGAATTGCTGCCACGTCGTTAAGCGAAAAGCCCTTAGCCGTTAACAAAACAATATAGTGATACATCAAATCGGCACATTCGTTTAAAAAGAGGTCGTCGTTCGAATCTTTGGCCTCAATCACCACTTCGACTGCCTCTTCGCCCACCTTTTGCGCCATCTTGTTAATACCACGCGAAAAGAGCTTGGTGGTATAAGAGCCCTCAGGCATCTCCTCCTTCCGCTTTTGAATATACTTTTGGAGGTAATCCAAAAACTCGATTCCCTTGTGGTTAACCTCATTAAAACAGGTATCCTGCCCCGTGTGACACACGGGTCCCCTCGGCTTAGCCTTAATCAGAAGAGTATCGGCATCGCAGTCGACAAGAATTTGTTCTACTTCCAGAAAATTTCCGCTCTCTTCGCCTTTTGTCCAGAGGCGGCTGCGAGTGCGGCTGAAAAAGGTAACCAGGCCGGTATCTACCGTTTTTTGGTAAGCCTCCTGGTTCATGAAACCAACCATCAAAACCTTCGCGGTGAGTACATCTTGGATAACGGCAGGAATGAGTCCGTCCGATTTTTCGAAATTAAGCAACATAACGAGTCATTTTAATTCTGCTGCGCGAAAGCGGGCAACATATAACGAGTGCTATTACATTCTGCCGGCCAAAACCCGACAACTTAACGAGCCTACAACGTGGGTCTGATGGGAATGCCCTGCGAGGCGAGATAGGTTTTCAGCGCAGGTATAGAGATCTCGCCAAAATGGAATACACTGGCGGCCAATGCAGCATCGGCCCGTCCCAGCTCAAAGGCATCGCGGAAATGCTCCATCGTCCCGGCGCCTCCCGAAGCAATAACCGGAATTCCCAATGCGTTGGCCAGAGCGGCAAGTGCATCGTTAGGATATCCCTCTTTCACTCCGTCGTGCAACATGCTGGTAAAAAGAATTTCGCCGGCACCCCTCGATTCGGCTTCGCGTGCCCACGAAACCAACTCTCTTTCGGTGCGGATCCGACCTCCGTTAAGATAACAAAACCACTGATTATCTGTGGGATTGGCATCAATGGCAACCACACACACCTGATTCCCAAAATGGGAGGCAATCTCATCGATTAAACCGGGATTACGCAACGCAGCCGAATTAATGGAGATTTTGTCGGCTCCGGCCTCCAGGAGGCGTTCCACATCTTTCAGCCCTCCAATGCCGCCCCCAACAGTAAAGGGGATATCAAGGCGCGCAGCCACACGTTTCACCGTATCGGTAAAGGTCTTTCGACCCTCGTGCGATGCAGTGATATCGAGAAAGACCAACTCATCGGCCCCCTCCCTGCTGTAAAGGGCGCCCAATTCAACGGGATCGCCCACCTCGCGAAGATTCACAAAGTTGGTTCCCTTTACCGTCATACCGTCTTTTACATCGAGACAGGGGATAATACGTTTTGCCAACATAGGAGTATGCTTTAGGTACCGGCCATCCAGCCGGAGATTTCGGATAGTGTCAGTTTCCCTTCGTAAATGGCCTTTCCGGTAATGGCAGCAGGTACTCCGGCAGCATGAAGCGCCTCAATGTCGGAGAGTCGGCTTACGCCGCCGCTGGCAATGAGGAAAAGATTCGGGAACTGTTTGAGAATTTCAGTGTAGAGGGCCACAGAGGCTCCCTCCATCATGCCATCGCGGGCAATATCGGTACAAATTACCTTGGTTATACCGGCCCTTATATACCGCTCCAGAAAGGGAAAGAGTAGAAGCGGAGTAACCTCCTGCCATCCACTCACGGCAATTTGGCCATCCTTTACGTCGGCTCCCAGAATAATCCGTTCGGGGCCATAGGCTTCGATCCACGACAAAAAGGTATCGGGATCCTTCACGGCAATGCTTCCGCCGGTTATCATCGAAGCACCGCAGTCGAAAGCAATGCGCAGATCGTCGGCACTCTTCAACCCACCCCCGAAATCGACCTCCAACGAACTTTTGGCAACAATGGCCTCCAACACCTTGTGGTTTACAATATGCTGTGCTTTTGCGCCATCGAGATCTACCAGATGAAGCCTCCGGATGCCGGCATCGGAAAAACGAAGCGCCATCTCCACCGGATCATCGGCATAGATCACCTTGCGGGTGTAATCGCCTTGCGAAAGGCGAACACATTTTCCGTCAATCAAGTCGATGGCCGGAATGATTTCGGTTCTCAGCTCAGGCATGCAACGGGTTAAATAGCTAAAAAGTTCGACAATATTTTTGCTCCGGTCTCCCCACTTTTCTCGGGGTGGAACTGCACTGCATAAAAGTTATCCTTTTGCAACGAGGCACTAAAGGGGGCAATGTATTGTGTAACTCCTGTAGTGTGTTGACCCACCTCGGGGGCATAACTGTGAACATAATAGAGATAGGGCGCCGGGTCGATCCCTTTGTAGAGGGGTGATGAGAACCCCTCCAGCAGATTCCAGCCCATGTGGGGCACCTTAAAGGTGCCCCCCGATGGACGGAATTTTAAAACCTTTTCGTTGAAGATCCCCAAACAGGGGGTATTGCCCTCCTCCGAACGGCTGCACATCAACTGCATTCCGATGCAAATTCCCAAAACAGGCTGTGTTAAACTGCATATCACCTTGTCGAGACCGTGCAAACGCAGGTAAGCCATAGTGGTACCTGCCTCACCCACACCCGGGAATATAACTTTGTCGGCCTGTCTGATCAAATCGTGGTTGCCTGTAACTTCGGCCTCTACCCCCAGGCGTTTCAGGGCGTAAACCACCGAAAAGATATTTCCGGCATTATACTTAATAACCACAACCTTCATAGAGAACAACCGATGGAAAAGAAAACAGAGAACAGCGAGTGGAGAGAGGAGAACAGAAGAGAGAGGAGCGCAAAGATCGCGCCGAGCGAGAAACTAGAAAGCAGCTGTAACTACAGGAGCCAGGGTATTGCGAACAAGTGCAACTCCTTCGGCAGTCAGATCGGCTTCAACACTCTTGTTATCGGGCAGGAACATCATCACCTTGCGTGAATTGAGCCTTTTCATGATTTTGGCTTCACCCTGTGAGGTAACAGCCGACCAAGTCTGATTCTCGGACGAGTAGACCAAATCCATCGAAATATGCTCGGCACCTACCTGCTCCAGGTGATAGCCGTTATCCTTGGCGGTTACGCGAACAATACGTCCCTGAGTCTCAATAACCTTTTCGGTACCGGGCTCCATAGCCAGGGCACTGTTTCCGGTCCAGAACTCAATAGAATTTAAAACCACCACATCGGCCAGAATCGAAACAGAGTACACAGGCACAATGGTGAGAGCCAGGAACACGAGCTCATTTACGAATTTGTCGCCCAGATTCCGGTTCCAATCGAGCACTTTGTGGGTAAGTTGAAATGATCCGATGCAGGAGGTCATAAAAATTGCACACAAACCGAGGACAACAGCCTTCTTTAATTGACTAAACTTGTTCATGATAAAAGGTTTTAGGGGGTAAGAAATAGTTAATAGAAATAGTGCTTAAGAAAGGGGCAAACCTTCCGGTCGCAAATGTACAAAAAAAGCGTTCGAAAGGGTTGTCGAAATCAGCTAAAAACCACGGTCCTGTTGTTATAAGCAAGAATTTTTCGGCGGATATGAAAGTAGATACCTCTCGAGAGAACGATCTTCTCTAAATCCTTTCCCCGCCTGATAAAAGCCTGCAACGAATCTTTGTGGGTGACCCTGATTACATCCTGTTCAATGATAGGCCCATCGTCGAGAACCTCCGTCACATAGTGACAGGTAGCCCCGATAATCTTTACCCCTCGGTGGTAGGCAGCCTGGTAGGGTTTTGCCCCTGCAAAGGCGGGAAGGAAGGAGTGATGGATGTTGATCACCTTGTAGTGATAGTGCTTCAGGAAGTCGGGCGAAAGAATCTGCATATAGCGAGCCAGCACCACAAAGGTAACCTCATTCGCACGGAGAAGCTCCAACTCCTTTTGCTCCTGCTCGGCCTTGTTCTCCTGATTCACAGGAAAATAGTAGAACGGAATGCCAAAACGATCGGCAAGGGGGCGCAAATCCTCATGATTGCTAATAATCAGGGGGATATCGACTTGCCATTCGCCTCCCTCCCATCGCGAAAGGATGTCGAAAAGGCAGTGCGACACTTTCGACACAAACAGAGCCATCCGGGGGCGCTGATCAGAAAAATAGAGATGAAACGTCATGCCCAGTTGCGAGGCCACCAACGTCGCAAAATAGTCGCGGATCTTCTCGCGCGGGATGGAGAAATTCTCCAGATCCCACTCCAACCGCATAAAGAAACGGTTCTCTTCCTGATCTACATGTTGTTCGAGCGCAAGAATATTGCCTCGGTTGCTATGGATAAATTCGGTGACTCTGGCTACGATCCCGGGACTATCGGGACTGTGCATCAAAATAATGGCGCTGTTCTGGGGCATTTTATCGGTATGAAAAACGGAGAATATCAAGCAACTCACTCTCCGACACCTCGGCCGGATCGTTTTCGAAAAATTTGGGAAAAGAGCTTCGGGCCAGTGCCACCGTCTGTTCCAGATGAGGTTGTCGGATAGAGAACTCCGACATGTTCAGGTCGGCCACCCCACAAGAAACCAGCAGTTTATGCAGAATCTTTACGAATAGAAAGGCTCTCTCTTTCTCTTGCGAGGAGTCGCGTTTCATAGGCAGAAGATCGGTAAGCGAGGCAAAACGGGCTTCGGCCAGATCGGCAAAGTGGGTTAAGTAGGCTTCGGTAATCATGAGCAAAGCCACGCTATGGGGTAAGGCTTTCGAAATGGAGCCCAAAGCAAAGGCAAGTGCCTGTTGCGACATGGATTCGGTTAACGAGGCCGCCATCCCCGAATAGAGGGAGGCAAGCGCCACCTGTGAGCGGTGCTCGGGATCGGCTCCGTTCCGAATGGCTTTGGGGAGTTGATCGTATAACAGACTGATACTCCGTTCGGCGTAGAGCGTACTCAGCGGACTGGCCTTTTTGGAGAGATAACTTTCTATGGCCCGCAGAAAGGCCTGCAGTCCCTGAAAAGCGGTAAGACGGGGCGGAACCGATATCATCAGCTCCGAGTCGATCAGGGTGAGCCAGGGCATAAGCGAAGGGTCCGAAAAGAGCACCCTCCGGTTGAGCACCTCATCGAAATAGACCAGCGTGTTGTTGCATTCCGATCCCGAACCCGATGTGGTGGGTATCGCAATCAGGGGCAGTGCGCCCCGGTGCAAAGTGGCCCCCGACAAGGCATAATCGCTCAGACTCCCCTCATTCGAAGCCATAAAAGCAATCCCCTTGGCCGTATCGAGCGTGGTTCCACCCCCCAAGGCAACCACCAGATCGGCCCCCTCAGACCGGGCCATGGCCGCCCCCTCCATAATGGATTGAGCCGAGGGAAAGAGCGCAGTTCCGCTAAAGACCGAAAACGTTTTGCCCGCCCGTTCGAGGTGCGATGTGAGTTGTACCAGGTAGTCGAACTCACGGGCCGAATCGCCACCCGAGATTACCACCAGGGCTTTTTTCCCCGGAATGGGGAAGGTAGAAATCGACTCCAGTTTGCCCATCCCAAACAGAAGCCGCATCGGCAGGAAATAGTCAAACCCCAGGAGGGGTTCTTCGTCGGAAGTTTGCATTATAGTAACCCTTTAGTTGACGGAAGATCAAATTTAACAACATCCTGCCTGATAGCCATCTTAATTGCCTTGGCAAAAGCTTTAAAAACGCCCTCAATTTTGTGGTGTTCATTCTGCCCGGAGGCCGAAATATTGAGATTCATACGGGCGGCATCGCTTAACGACTTGAAGAAGTGAAAAAACATCTCCGTGGGCACATCGCCAATCTTTTCGCGCGTAAACAACACGTCCCAAACCAGCCAGGAACGGCCGCCAAAATCGAGAGCCACCTGCGCCAGAGAGTCGTCCATGGGCAGCAGGTACCCATACCGCTCTATCCCTCTTTTCGACCCCAAAGCCTTAAGCAGTGCTTCGCCCAGCGCGATGCCGGTATCTTCGATGGTGTGGTGTTCGTCGACCTCCAAATCGCCCTTTACCCTCACCTCCATACTGATGCCTGCATGCCTCACAATCTGGTCGAGCATGTGGTCAAAAAAGTGGAGCCCCGTAGAGATCGACGAAGGAGAAGCTCCGTCAAGGTCGATCCGCACATAGATATCGGTTTCGCCGGTTTTTCGGGCCACCTCGGCTGTGCGACTTCCCCTGCGCAAAAAGGTGTAGACCTCGTCCCACGAGGTGGCTGCGAGGGCACAAACCGAACGAAGCGCAGCCCCCTCTTCACGATCAAAAACCGACGGATCGCCCAGGAAAATGGCCTTGGCGCCCAGGTTTTTGGCCAGCTCTACATCGGTAAGGCGGTCGCCGATTACAAACGAACCGGGCAAATCGTAAGTCTCTGCGAAATAGTCGGTCAGCAGGTCGGTACCCGGCTTACGGGTAGGTAAATTCTCGTGAGGAAAGGAGCGGTCGATACAGATTCTGTCGAATATTATCCCCTCGCCACGCAGGGTTTCGAGCATCAGATTGTGAACCGGCCAGAAGGTCTCCTCCGGAAACGAAGAGGTGCCCAAACCATCCTGGTTGGTCACCATCACCAGTTCGAAGGGGAGGTTCTGCCTGATCTGGTAGAGGTTTCTGAATACGCCGGGAAGAAAGGCCAGCTTCTCAAAACTGTCAACCTGATAATCAACAGGGGGTTCCGCAATCAGAGTCCCGTCGCGATCAATGAAAAGAACCTGCTTTTTCATCCGAACAAAATTGATTTTTAAAGGTCGGATGGAGCTCGCATGTTGAT
>CAYGID010000032.1:0-23733 GCA_964349835.1 uncultured Bacteroidales bacterium
GTGTAACACCCAACGACGCATGCCCCAATAAATTTTTAATGGCCGTAATGTCGGCACCATGATTTAAGAGATGGGTTGCAAAGGTGTGACGGAAGATATGCGGACTTTTCTTTCGAAGCGCCATTACCCCCGACAGAACCGAACGGGTAAGCCGATTGACCCAAACCGGATAGAGCGGTTTCCCGCTGTCGGTCATAAAGAAGAACGGATGATCTCTATCGGGGAGAGTCTCCTCGTGAAGCGCCTGTTTATACCTATATAATATAGAGACCACTTCGGGCAGCAGCGGGATAATCCTTTCGCGATTCCGCTTCCCCAATACTTTGATTCGCCCCTCATCCAGGTTCACACCGCTCACGGTTAAGCCTGTCAGCTCCGAAAGCCTGATGCCGGTTGCATAAAGTAACACAATCACAGCTCGGTTTCGCAATCCCGCAAAGCCCTCTCCCCAAAGCAAGTCGGCATCTAGCAAAGAGTTCAACTCCTTTTCGGGAATAAACTCGGGAAGCCGTTTAGCCGCCTTCAGAGAGGGGAGTAACGAAGCCGGATTAGATTCGGTTTGCCCCACCTTTTGAAGCCATGAATAGAAAGAACGTACCGAAGAGAGTTTCCTGTTCACAGTACGTGCCAATAAACCCGCCTCTGAAAGAGAAACAACCCACGCACGAATATGTTCTCCGCCAACCACCGAATCGGCCGGATCGAGCCCGTCGAGAAACAGAGCAAACTGATTCAGGTCGGTTCGATAGGCACTCAGCGTATACGCAGAACAGCGACGTTCGTACTGTAAATAGGCTACATATGCACCGATAGAATCCATACATCACAGATTATCCGCGCACTTGGGCACAACAACTGCTACTCTTCCTTTTGCTGCAGCTGCTGTACGTAAATGGCGTGATTCTTTTGCTCGCGCATTTCAATCGAAGGCTTTTCGAAAGCCTGCCGGCGACGCAATTCCTTCATGATGCCGGTTTTTTCGAATTTCCTTTTGAATTTCTTCAAAGCTCTTTCAATGTTCTCGCCTTCCTTGATGGGTACAATAATCATAGTGCTATGTAATTGATATGAATTGGGGTCTTTAAAACGAACTGCAAAATTAGTGAAACTTCTCTATTAAAAAAATAGGGCGGAAAGAATCTATGGCTCCACCGGAATCTCTTTTTCGGATGGAGAGCCAACTCGCAGATAGGGATGCATAATACGGTAGAGCGAATCGCCCAGAATCTCCTCTTTTAGCTCTTGCAACGAAGCAATAAAGCCATTCTGTTGCCTGTAACGAAATAGTTTATCAATCTCGTTGCGCCCAAGATAGGGGTGACGCAAAAAACGGCCATAGCTGTCGAGATTCACATCCAAAGGCACAATAATCGTAGTGTCGACCCACAGCGCCGGAGCACATTGCAGGTACACCTCCCTGCCGATGCCATACACCTCCGATAGTTGCACCACATCTACAAAGCCTCCCAACAGGTTGCGGTATTTAATTATCCGCTCCGACAAAACCGCTCCGATACCGGGCAGCCGTTGGTAATCGAGGGCATCGGCACCATTCATCTCCAGCCTGGCCTCCACCTTTACCGATACCTTTGCCTTAGCCGTTGCCTCCACCTCCCCGCCCCGCACTGCCGGAGAGCCTCTACCGGCCGACCACTCCCCTCCGTATGCCGAACCTCGCCCGGAGGCATACGGAGCCGGCCTGTCGGAGATTGAATCGAGTTGCGCAAAATAGCGTGTCACCAGCGAGTCGAGCCGAGAGGCTGCTTCGGCTTCGCTGCCATCGGCAAAAAAGGCAGGTCGGCGAACGAAGAGGGAGCCCACACTCAGAGCCAACAACAAAGCAATGAGCAGCACCACGGCACGCTGTTCGCTCCGGGTAAAAAGGGTAGAGATTCGGTAGGAGAGAAAGGCAAGGCGCATAACCGGTACGTTTTGTATACCCACAGCAGAGGGCACAAACCTGCAGCAGAGAATACACACCCGCAGCAGAGAATACAAAACTACAACTGTAGTGCCCTGCGGCCAATAGCAACAGGGTAGTACCGCCGGTTGGGGTCCCCGAAAAGCTAAAAGGGGTACCCAATCCCAAAGTTGAATGCAAAATCATTCCAGGTTACGGGTCGCCTTCCCCATATCCATCCCTCGGAGGGATCGCGTCCCTTCACCCCGATATCGATGCGCCCCACCACAAAAGAGAAATCAAACCGCAGTCCGGCGCCCCCGTTAATGGCAATCTCCCTGTAAAAGCGATTCCACTTAAAATCGGCACCCGGGCGAAGGCTGTCGCGTTTAAAGTTCCAGATGTTGCCGGCATCCATAAAGAGAGCCCCATGCAAAATCCAAAACAGTTTGAACCGGTGCTCTACATTGAACTCCAGCCGGATGTCGCCCGTACTGTTGTTGTAGGCACTGGTATCGCGGTAAGAACCAGGGCCCAGCGAACGAATCCGCCATCCCCGCAACCCAAAGGCGCCGCCCGAATAGTACTGTTTTTGGAAAGGAAGTACATCGGAGTTGTCGTAAGGGGCACCTACCCCGGCAAAAAAACGGTACACCAGTTTCGACCCCTCCGACACCCCGCCCAAAGGCTGGTGAAAGCGAAAGTCGATGTCGGTTTTAATGTATTGAGCCCATGGCGAACCAAACATGGAATGGGGCGACTCGTTGCGAGCCCTGCCCCAAAGGGAGAACCCCAGCGACTGCAAAGCCCCGGCCGACTCCACATTGAACCGAAGCTGCATATAGTTGCGTCCCGGAGCCGACGGCTGAGTCGAAAATAGGAAGCCCGATGAGGCGGCCAGAATGGTATGCGGAATATAACTCTTCTCGATATACATGCCCCTGATCCGGTTTCGGTAGGTGTCGGAGAGGTCGGAGTCTACATAATAGAAGTCGAAAGGCTTGTAATAGTAGGTCCAGTTTCGACCCACGCGCCAGGCGTAATTCATGGAGATATTCGAAACCGACCGGCGGTATTCGGGGCGCTGCAAATAGTTAAAACCAGCAGAAAAGGTGGTTTTAGGTGCCGTATATCGAACCCTCCGCTCGACCCCTCCCGGGAGAATCAGTTTGGGCAGGGTAATAGAACCCTCGACCGAATATTCGCTCGACCCCTTAAACCTGCCCTCACCCCTCGAAGCAAACGACTCACTGGCAATTTTAGTACGCAGGTCTAAAATCTCAGCATTGCGGAACAGACTTTTGTTTTGATAATTGAGGGTTACACCGCCGCCATAATCGCCCTGCGAATAGGTGGCTTCCGTTTCGACCGAAAGACTCTGCCTTCGGAAGGGTGTTACCTGCACCTGACACAAGAGGCGGCCGGTGGCGCTCGAAGTGGCACCATTCTCCATCAGGCTATACTGAATATTGGCCAGCTTAAAACTCCTTAACCCAATCAGATTACGGTAGGTATTCTCCTCATCAATAAGCGAATATAGCGAATCGGGTCGTAGCTGAATAGCTCGCCGAAGCGCTACCGGACCCACAAATGGAGGTTCTCTAAGTACAAACGTGATGCGATTATACTCCAGTGTATCGAAAGGGACCGTCGATCCGGAGTTCAGAAAGCGATCGCCTAAGGCATCAACCACCACCTTCCCAATGGTGTAACGGCGGTGAGGAACCGCTGCCTGACGGCCGGTACTATCTACCTTTCGCACATTCCCTACCACCATATCAAGCTTCGCCACCCCGATTTGAGAGGTGGTGTCGACCTGAAAAAAGATATATTCCGAAGAAAAGTCGAAGAAGCCCTGGTTGCGTAAAAGCTTCTCAATCCTGTCGCGTTCGTTTCCGAGCAGGGTGTGGTCGAAAGCCATGCCACTGTGGAGCAACGAACGAAGCGTATCTCGGAGAACAGCCCGCCTCAATGCGGTGTCGGCGATAGTTCGCTTAATTGACCCGATGTAGTGCGCACGCCCCGGGCTCACCTCATACCGAACCACTGCACGCCGCGGCCGAAAACCAACAGAGTCAATTACCATGGCGCTATAGTATCCTTTGGTTTGCAAATAGCGCAAAAACTGGGCAATGCTCTTTTGCGTCAGCTCTTCGTCGTACAACACCGGTGCTTCGCCCACCGAGCGGAGCCCCCTCTGAAAACGGGTCTCCTTTTGAAGGTTCGACTGATTGTATAGCCAAAGATGAAACCGTCCGCCCAAAACCCTTTTATTGGGTGCCTGCTTGAGATGGGGCCGCAACTCCGACTGCTTCACTTCGCCGCCGGCAACATGAATTTCTACTCGGTTCAGCAGATAACGACCCGAAGGGATCCTTCGTGCAGGCTGACACCCCGAAAGAAGCAGGAAAAAGAGGATTCCTGTAAAAAGAGAAGCGAATAGTCCCCGCACCGGCTACAACAATTAACTAAAAGAGGCAAGTTCAGGCAAAAATAATGCTTTATCTTTGACAACTGTTACTGCATAGCAAAAGATGCTCACCAAAAAACAGATACAACAACTTAAAGCGCTCGAAAACAAAAAAGAGCGAGAACTTTCGGGCACCTTTCTGGCCGAGGGCGAAAAGCTGGTGGGCGAAATTGTGGCATCGGGCTGGCCCGTTACTGCGCTCTACGCCACAGCCGACTGGCCGCTCTTATCGGATTCGGCCCTTCCTTTGCAGGGATACCGGGTAATCGTGGTTTCGGACGATGAGCTGAAGCGAATTTCGTTGCTCAAAAACCCCCGCTATGTGGTTGCCGTGGTAAACAAACCGCTCGCCCCTCCCCCTTCGCTCTCGCTCTTTGCCGACTGGAGCCTCTTTTTAGATACGGTACAAGATCCCGGGAACATGGGCACCATTTTGCGGATTGCCGACTGGTTCGGTATCAGGCAGGTGGTTGCCACACCCGATTCGGTCGATGCCTTCCACCCCAAAGTGGTGCAATCGACCATGGGCGCTATTATGCGGGTAACGGTACACACTCTCACCCCCGCCGATTTCTTTGGACAGAAGGCACTTCTGGCGCCCGAGGTACCCGTCTACGGCGCCGCCCTGAACGGCGACAACCTTTATGGCACATCTTTTGCCGCTCCCGGAGTATTGGTTATGGGCAATGAGTCGAAGGGAATCAGCTTCGAAACAGCACGGTACATAAACCGCCTCCTGTTGATTCCCCCTTTCGGCTCGGGATCCGAAACCTCCGAATCGTTGAATGTGGCAGTTGCCACAGCCATCATTTGTGCTGAAATTCGACGACAACAAAATTGCATCTAAAGGAAAGTGATATGTTGACCCTGTTTCTGATTACAGCGCTATTATTGGGACTGGCCGTTGCCGGACTGGCACTCAGAATGTTGCTGGTTAAGGGAGGAAAATTTCCCAATACCCATATAGAACACAACCCCCACATGAAGGCAATGGGAATCGGGTGCGCCCGCGACGAAAAGTCGCTCTGCCAAGGCATCTGCGCCCCGCAAAACAAGAATCACCCCACATCTTGCACAGGAAGGCAAGGCTTGGAGGAGGTTTGTGCCTCATGCGGTTTTCTGGTCTATCCGCACGACACCCCCGCCAACTCGTAAGACGAAAGAAGAGGACGTAGTTGCGCAACCGCTACAAATGCGGCGATAGCGAGAAGTGCGCCGAAAGCTGGAAGTGCAACGATAGCTAGAAGTTGGGCGACAGGAGATAACGAGAGTAGAACTCTTCAATAATCTTCACCGCTTCGTCGGCAGTGTCAACCACCTTGAAAAGATCGAGATCTTCGGGGCTGAGATAGTGATGCCGCTCCAATACCACCTTCTTAATCCACTCTACCATTCCGCTCCAATAATCGGAGCCTACCATTACAATAGGGAACCGACCCACCTTCCGGGTCTGAATCAGCGTGAGCGATTCAAAGAGTTCGTCGAAAGTACCGAATCCGCCGGGGAGAGCAATAAAACCCTGAGCATACTTTACAAACATGGTTTTGCGTACAAAGAAGTGGTCGAACGTAATAGATCTTTCGGGATCGACATAGCGGTTGGCGTTCTGTTCGTGAGGCAATTCAATATTCAATCCCACCGAACGTCCCTTTCCCCTCTTGGCTCCCTTGTTTCCGGCCTCCATAATACCGCCGCCACCACCGGTAATCACACCATAGCCTAAGCGGGTCAGTTTATATGCAATTTCCTCGGCCAGAATATAATAGGGGTCGTCGGGCCGGGTACGGGCCGAACCGAAAATCGAAACACAAGGACCTATTTTGGCAAGGCGATCGAATCCATCGACAAACTCACCCATAATGCGGAAAATGCGCCAGGAGTCGTCGGTTTTTATCTCGTTCCAGCTCTTTGGCTCGAAAGCATCTTTAATGAGCGAATCGTCGGAGTGGGGATCGTTTAGCATGAAACAAGGAATTTAGGGTGAATGGTAAAGGTATGTTTTTGGGGGCGAAGTTCAAACTAGTTGTAGTACTTCGCGCAGGAAAAGGGCGGTGTGGCTGTCGGGGCAGGCAGCTACTTCTTCGGGTGTTCCGGAGCAGAGTAGGCGGCCTCCGCCACTGCCTCCCTCGGGTCCCAGATCGACGATGTAATCGGCCGTTTTCATTACATCGAGGTTGTGTTCAATCACCAAAACTGTGTTGCCCCTCTCTACCAAACGCTGCAATACCTCGAGCAACACCCGGATATCTTCAAAGTGGAGACCGGTGGTGGGTTCGTCGAGCACATAGAGGGTGTTGCCTGTATCGCGTTTCGACAGCTCGGTAGCCAGTTTTACCCGCTGACTCTCGCCTCCCGAAAGGGTAGTACAGGGTTGACCCAGACGCACATAACCCAATCCCACCTCCTGCAGCGACTTCAGCACAGGGTAGATTGAGGGCATCTGGCCAAAAAACTCGACCGCCATATTGATGGTCATATCGAGCACCTCGCCAATATTCTTCCCTTTATACCGCACCTCCAGCGTTTCGCGGTTGTATCGCTTACCTCCGCAGTCGGGGCACTGAATATATACATCGGGCAAAAAGTTCATCTCGATGGTCTTCACCCCGGCGCCCTGACAGGTTTCGCAGCGCCCCCCCTTTACGTTAAACGAGAAACGACCGGGTAAATAGGCTCTGACCTTCGATTCGGGAATATTCGAAAAAAGCGCTCTGATCTCCGCAAAGACCCCGGTATAGGTGGCCGGATTGGAGCGGGGCGTGCGACCCAACGGCGACTGGTCGACCTGGATAATCTTATCGAGATGCTCAATACCTTCGATGGCCTCATGAGGCAGCGGATCGCGCACCGACCTGAAAAAGTGCTGGCTGAGGGCGGGCTGCAGGGTATCGTTAATTAATGTCGATTTGCCGCTACCCGAAACCCCCGTTACACAAATCATGGTTCCCAACGGAAAGCGCACATCAAGGCTCTTTAGATTGTTGCCCGAGGCGCCCCGGATGGTTAAATAATGGCCGTTCCCTTCACGACGACGGGCAGGCAGGGCAATCTCCTTTTCGCCGTTGAGGTATTGCGCCGTGAGCGAACCGGAAAAGAGAATCTCCGAAGGGGTTCCTTCGGCTACCACCTCACCCCCCTTGCGTCCGGCAAAAGGGCCCATATCAATCACATGATCGGCCGAAAGAATCATATCGCGGTCGTGCTCAACCACCAACACCGTATTGCCCGAATCGCGCAACTGTTTCAGCGCATCTATCAGGCGGTGGTTGTCGCGCTGGTGGAGCCCGATACTGGGTTCATCCAGAATATAGAGCACATTGACCAGTTGCGAACCAATCTGTGTGGCCAACCGGATCCGCTGACTTTCGCCCCCCGAAAGCGTTGCCGAGGAGAGATTTAACGAGAGATAATCGAGCCCCACGCCAAGCAGGAACTCGAGTCGCGTCTGAATCTCCTTCACAATTTCGGAGGCAATTTCCCACTGTCGGGGCGCCAAATGGGGTTGCACCTTGCCAAACCATTCGCGCAACGAACGGATATCCATCGACGAAAGCTGCGCAATATTTTGGTCGTGCACCCTAAAAAAGAGCGACTCCTTCCGCAAACGGGCCCCTTCGCATTCGGGGCAGACCTTCCGGCTCAAAAACTGCTCGGCCCACTTCTGCGCCTTTTTTGATGTGGTTTCGGTATGCTGCTGGGTAATGAAGTTGACTACCCCTTCGAAACCGAGGAATCGCATCTCCGAACCGCCCGAACCGCTTTTCACCCGGAACGACTCGTCGGTTCCATACAAAATAGCGCCCAACGCATCTTCGGGAAACTCTTCGAGTGGCATATCTATATCGGCCTGAAACTTTTGGGCCACCGCTTCGACCTGCGCAAAAATGTAGCTATTCTTAAAGGGACCCAGAGGCGCCAACCCGCCCTGCCGTATGGAGAGCGAACGGTTGGGCATCATCTTGTCGCGGTCGACCCTTGTGATTTTTCCCAGACCGTTGCATGTGGAACAGGCCCCCTGCGGCGAATTAAAAGAGAAGTTGTGGGGCGCCGGCTCGCTATACGACAACCCGGTGGAGGGACACATCAGGTGGCGGCTGTAATAGCGCACCGACTCACTCTCCTTGTCGGCCACCATCATAGTTCCCTTCCCCAGGCGCATAGCCATTTGGAGCGCATCCTTCAGCCGTTTCTCATCTACCTGATTCATGGCAAATTTATCGACCACAATCTCAATAAAGTGGCTCTTGTAGCGGTCGACCCGCATACCATGCACCAACTCTTTGATTTCGCCATCGACCCGCACATAGAGAAACCCCTTTTTGCGCACCTGTTCAAAGAGCTCTTTGTAGTGTCCCTTCCGGCCTCTGATTAGCGGTGCCAGAATCCAAACCGGACGGCCCAAAAAGGCATCCGACATCCTCTCCAAAATCTGGGCATCGGAATAGCGCACCATCGGCTCGCCCGTATTCATAGAGTAAGCCACAGAAGCCCTCGCAAAAAGCAGGCGGAGAAAGTCGTAAATCTCGGTAATGGTACCCACCGTACTGCGGGGATTCTTGCTCACCGTCTTCTGCTCAATGGCAATCACCGGACTCAGGCCGGTAATGCGGTCTACGTCGGGTCGCTCCATGTCGCCCATAAACTGGCGGGCATACACCGAAAGAGTCTCCAAATAGCGCCTCTGACCCTCGGCATAGATGGTATCGAAAGCCAACGACGACTTGCCGCTTCCGCTAAGGCCGGTAATTACCGTGAGGCTTTTGTGGGGAATGGAGACATCAATATTTTTCAGATTGTGTACTCTGGAGCCTTCTACCTTAATATATCGCAGGGTATTGCTGCTATCATCATTCATTCTCGGAAGAACTATCGGCGGAACTATAGGAAGAACTATCGGAAGAGCTATCGGAGGAACCATTGGAGGAACCATTGGAGGAACCATTGGAGGAACCATCGGGGAGCAGTATAGAATAGATTTTGCCCGCTCTGATGGGGAGCGATCTGCCCCGGAGCCAGGGATTGAGCAGCTTAACCATTTTATAGGTGGTGTTGTGTTGGGCCGCAAATTTCACCAGCGAGGCCACCGAACTCGACACTGTAACCGAACGGGTGTCGGGTTGGCTGTAGAGATCAGCATTGCGGAGATGAAAACCGTAGTTTTCGGGACGCTCCATAATCAGTTTAATGGCCAAAATGCGGTATACATACCGGGCGGTTTCGTCGTTCAAAAAGAGGTCGTAATAGGAGGCAACCTCTTGGAAAGCAATCTGATTGCTCATACCTTGCATCCCCATATTGTAGGCAGCTGCCGCCGTACTCCAACTGTTTCCAAAACGGGCGTAGGCTTGGCGGAGGTACTTACAGGCGGCCCGTGTAGCCTTCTCCACATGGTAACGTTCGTCGACCTCGGCGTTCACCTCCAGGCCGTACTCCACACCGGTAGTCTTCATAATCTGCCAGAAACCGGCAGCTCCGGCGGGCGAAACCGACTGCATCAGCCCGCTTTCGATTACCGCGAGGTACTTCAGATCGGAAGGCAGATTCTCCTCGCGCAACACCTTCTCTATGAGTGGGAACCACTGCCCGGCCCTTTTGAGGTAGAGCAATGTATTCGACTGCCAGTACATATTTACCAAAACCTCTCTGTCGAGCGCCTCGCGCACATCTAAACGAGTCAAAGGCACCGACTCACCGCAAAACTTCAGCGAGGATGGCATATCGGGGGGATAGATGGCATACCGGGCACGGATGGCTTGGTTAAATTGTTCGGGCTCGTCGGTTCTTTCAACAAACCGGCAAGAGAATACCCACACCAAAACCACTCCCAAAGCCACAGCCAAATATCGTGCGGCATGCATCAACCCTTTTCTACTCATAAACAACAAACATTTCGGCCTCAAGCCGTTTTAAACCCGGCAAAGGTACGGATAATCTGCCAAGAAGTTAAAAAGTTCGGGATTGACAGGTGGTATTTCGTGAATATATTTTATCTTCGCGCCGGATTTAAAACCAAAACCATCATGAACTTGAAAAAATTATCCTTTGCTCTCCTCCTGGGAGGTGCTTTGTTCTCCTCCTGCTCAAATTCTAACTACAGCAACGCTAAGTTGCAAACCGAAGCCGACACCGTAAGCTACTACCTCGGCTACAACATTGGCCAGGGATTTCAAACCTTACCCCAGTTCGACCTCAACCGCGAAGCGCTGATTAAGGGATTTTTCGAAGCCATTGACTCCACTAACGAGATTTCGGCCGAAGAGCTCAATGCAAAACTTCAGGCCTTCTTTATGGAGCTGCAGGTGAAAGAAAATGCCAATCTCCTCGAAGAGGGTCGCGCATTCCTCGAAAAGAACAAATCGCAAGAGGGTGTAGTGGTCTTAGAAAACGGACTACAATATCAAATTATCACCGCCGGAACCGGAGTAAAACCCGATTCCACCAGCACCGTTAAAGTGAATTACCACGGTACCACGCCTGCCGGCGTAGTCTTCGACAGCAGTGTCGACCGCGGCGAACCGGTTACCTTCCCCGTATCGGGCGTAATCATGGGATGGCAGAAGATTCTGCCTATGATGCCTGTTGGCTCAAAATGGAAAGTATGGATTCCCACCGAAATGGCCTATGGCGAAAATGTACGTACGGGTGGCGAAATCAAACCCAATATGCCTCTCGTTTTCGAGATTGAACTGTTAGGAATTGAACCTGCCGGAGCACCTCTCCAGTAACAGTCGTTTCGCACTGAGATTGTCCTCGAAAGAGGCTGCCGCAATATCACGGCAGCCTCTTTTGCGTTCTCACAAAAATCATGTAGGTTTGCGCCACCAGATGATTCACTCTATGAAAAAACCCCTCCTCATTCTCTTTCTGCTACTCTGTCTGCAAGGGATAAAGGCACAGTTGGGCCAACAACGGGGAGGCGGCCTCCAGGGGTACAGCAATGAGCAAGGGGGTCGGCAGAGCACATCGAGTAGCTTCCCACAGAGTCAGCGTCGTCAATCGGCCGCCCGCGACTCGGTTATCTCCGACACCGTACGGGTTGAGGCCCTCCGGCTTGAAGGGCGCATCCGCAGGCAACCCATGCCCGTAGTGCTCGATACCACCCTCAACCGCTTTAACGAGCACGAACCCTGGATGAAAGAGTCTTACTCAAACAGCTATCTGGGCAACTTCGGGTCGTCGTACATTTCTAACTTCTTTAGATACCAGCCCCGCGCTTCGCAGTACCGATTCGGGGAGTACCTGCGGGGATACTTTCACCGGCCCGAAGATCTCCTCTTTTACCGTACCCGAACACCCTACTCGCTGGCCACCCATACCAATGGGGGCAGCCGAAAACTAGCCGAGCAAACCATCCGCTTCCTGCACACGCAAAACATCTCGAAAGCCTGGAATGCAGGCGTTCTGTACGATGGATTCTCCTCGAACGGCATGTACGAAAACCAGAAAACCTCGCACAGCAGTTTTTCGGTCTTCTCGAGCTACGAGTCGGACCACTACTCGGCCTACGGCTCCTTAGGGCTGGGGTTTCATAAAATGCAGGAAAACGGAGGACTTGCCGACTACCTCTTCTTTGAAAGCAAAGAGAACGAAGACATCTCGGAGGCACAGGTGATGCGCTTTGCCGGGATGAAAAACCGGGTACAAGAGTTCTCGCTCTCGCTGGTGCAGCGATACCGGATGGGACGATACCAGTTTGTAAAGGAGAGCGATTCGGTGCCTACTTTTGTGCCCACCCGTTTTACCCTCGAACACAACCTCCAGATACTTCGCACCGGCCGCACCTTTACCGCAGGCGAGATCTCTGGCGAGATGGCGGCTCAACTCCCCCAACCGCAGTTTAGCAGCACCTTTACCAACGACAAGGCGCTGCTGCGAACCTTTCGTAACGACTTTTATCTGGCGGTTACCGAGCGACCCCTCAAAAAAATCACAGCCGGCTTTAAAGCCGGACTGGTAACCGAGTTCGACCGCTACATTCATCCCGTTCGACCCGACACCCTCTACGACCAAACCGACACGGTGGTACTCTCTATTAAAGACAACACCTCGCTAAAGTACACCAACGTGGGGATTGCCGGCAGCTTCTATAACACCACCGGAAAGCAGTTCAATTTTGACCTCAACGGCGAGATCTTCCTCACCGGCTACAAAAGCGGCGACATGGAGCTAAACGCCCTCTTTTATAAACACTTTTACCCCGAAAAAGGACAATCGACACTCCATTTTGGAGCAGGCTTCGTAAACCGTAAGCCCTCCTACTTCATGAATGGCTACCAATCGAACTATTTCGGGTGGAGCAACAATTTCAACGCCTCCAAAGAGCTCTCGCTCTTTGGTCAGTATAGTCAGCCGGCCAGGCAACTTAAAGCCTCTGTCGATGTGTGGCAGCTGAACGAATACGCCTACTTTGATTCGCTGGCGCTTCCGGCCCAAACCTCCAAAGGCTTCCAAGTGCTTTCGGTCTCGGCCGAAAAGGGGTTCAAAGCAGGAAATTTCGGCTTCCTTTTTAAGGGAACCTGGCAACACTCGGGCAATAAAGAGGTATTACCTCTGCCCACCTTTTCGGGCTATCAATCGAGCTACTTCGATTACATGCTGGTAAAGAATGTATTACAGATACAACTGGGCTACGAACTCTACTATTTCACCAAATTCTACGCCTACGATTACCAACCCGCGTTGGGAGTCTTCCATTTGCAGAACCACCGCCCCGATCTGGGTCGGCCCGCCTCCGAAGTGGGCGATTACCCCTTTGTTGACCTCTTTATAAATGCCAAACTCAAAAGGGTACGCTTATTTGTGCAGTACGAACACGCCAACGCCCTGAAAATGGCCGGAAACAAAAAACGGGCCTATTACACCGCCTACCACTACCCCGAGCATGAGGCCATGTTCAAGATAGGCATCAGCTGGAGTTTTTATGATTAATTTAGGGCGAGAAAGATTGCTTGTTCAAAAAAAATAGATACTTTTGCGGGTCTAAAATTGAGTTGTTTAACCGAAACCAAACCATAGTTGCAATGCACTTAACATCAGAACAAAAGGTAGAGATTTTTACCACCTACGGCAAAACTGCCGCAGATACAGGCTCGTCCGAATCGCAGGTTGCCATGTACACCGCCCGTATCCTCCATCTGACCGATCATCTGAAGCTCAACAAAAAAGATCATAGCACACAGCTCTCCCTGCTGAAACTGGTAGGCAAGAGGCGTCGTCTGCTTGATTACCTCAAAGAGAAGGACATCGAAAAATATCGTGCTTTGCTTAAATCATTGAACTTACGTAAGTAAGACAGAAGCAACTCACAAAGAAAAAGGCAATTCTATAGTTGCCTTTTTTTTTCATTTCCAGACATCAAGTTTTCTATCATATTATTATCAATAACAACCATTTATGTATCAAGCCTTTCAAAAAACGATTGAGTTGCCCGGCGACCGTTCTATAACCTTAGAAACCGGAAAACTGGCAAAACAGGCCGATGGCTCTGTATTGCTCACACAGGGTAAAACCATGCTTCTGGCAACGGTCGTTTCAGCCAAAGAAGCCAAGGAAGATGTAGATTTCATGCCTCTTTCGGTTGAATACAAAGAAAAATATGCATCGGCCGGCCGTTTCCCCGGCGGGTTTTTGAAACGCGAAGGCAGGGCATCCGACTATGAGATTTTGGTATCGCGCCTTATCGACAGGGCCTTACGCCCCCTCTTCCCCGACGACTACCACGCGGAGACCTTTGTTACCGTAACACTCTTCTCGGCCGATCCCAATATCATGCCCGATGCCCTGGCAGGCCTAGCCGCCTCAGCTGCACTGGCTGTTTCTGACATCCCATTTAACGGTCCCATTTCGGAGGTTCGGGTTTCGAGAATCGACGGAGAATTTGTGGTTAACCCCACCTACGAAGAGAACGCCTATGCCGATATAGACATCATGGTAGCTGCCACCTACGACAACATCATGATGGTTGAGGGCGAAATGCGTGAGGCTTCGGAAGACGACCTCCTCGAGGCGCTTCAGCTGGCACACACCGAGATCAAAAAGCAGTGCACGGCACAGATGGAGTTGATGGAGATGTGCGGTAAAACCGTAAAACGGAGCTACTGCCACGAAAACAACAACGAAACCCTCCGTCAGCAGGTATTCGAAGCCACCTATAGCAAAGTTTACGAAGTGGCCAAAGGCTGCCTCCCCAAACACGAAAGATCCGACGCATTCAGCGCGGTGAAGGCTGCCTTTATGGAGAGCCTTCCCGAAGCGGAGCGCGATGCCGCCAAGAAATTGGTAGACCGCTACTACCACGATGTAGAAAAGAAAGCCATGCGCGACATGATCCTGAACGAAGGGATCCGTCTCGACGGCCGTACCACCACCCAAATCCGCCCCATCTGGAGCGAGGTTGATTATCTTCCTGCCGTTCACGGCTCGGCTCTCTTTACCCGTGGCGAAACCCAATCGCTTACCACCGTTACGCTGGGCACCAAGCTCGACGAAAAGATGGTTGACGATGTTTTGGTACAGGGTTCCGAAAAGTTCACCCTCCATTACAACTTTCCCCCCTTCTCGACCGGCGAAGCCAAAGCATCACGCGGTCTTTCGCGCAGAGAGGTGGGTCATGGCAATCTGGCCCACAGAGCCCTTAAATCGATGCTCCCCGACGAAACCGAATGTCCTTACGCCATCCGCGTAGTATCCGACATTCTGGAGTCGAACGGCTCCTCTTCGATGGCCACCGTTTGCGCAGGCACACTGGCCCTGATGGATGCAGGCATCCAGCTTAAGAAACCGGTATCGGGAATTGCCATGGGCATGATCTCCGACGCAAAAACCGGGAAATACGCCATTCTTTCCGACATCTTGGGCGACGAAGATCACCTGGGCGACATGGACTTCAAGGTGTGCGGAACCCGCGACGGGATCACCGCCACCCAAATGGACATTAAGGTCGACGGCCTTTCGTACGAGGTGCTTGCCACCGCGCTCGCCCAGGCCAAAGCCGGACGCTTCCACATTCTCGACAAACTGGCCGAGACCCTTGAGGCACCCCGTCCCGACCTGAAACCCAACACCCCCCGCATTGTACAAATCAGGGTTCCCAAAGATCAGATTGGCGCCATTATCGGTACCGGCGGCAAGGTAATTCAAGACATCCAGAAGACCACCGGAGCCACCATTTCTATCGAAGAGGTCGACAACCAGGGTGTTGTAGATATCTTCTCCGAAAACAAAGCTTCGATCGAGGCTGCGCTGGCTCGCATCAACGCCATCATTGCCGTTCCCGAAATCGGAACCATCTACAAAGGCAGGGTGAAGTCGATTGTAACCTTTGGCGCATTTATAGAGGTGCTTCCCGGCAAAGAGGGGTTACTTCACATCTCCGAAGTTGACTGGACCCGTTTAGAGAACCTCGACGGCATCCTGAAAGAGGGCGACGAAGTAGAGGTAAAACTCCTCGACGTAGACCCCAAAACCAACAAAATGAAACTCTCTCGCAAGGCGTTACTACCCAAGCCCGAAGGCTACGTAGAACGTCCCGAGCGCGAACACTCCGACCGTCCCCGTGGCGACCGCAACGATCGTGACCGTGGCGACCGTGGAGGCGACCGTGGCCGTGGAGGCGACCGTGGCGGTGACCGCGGCGGCGACCGTGGAGGCTACACCCGCAGAAGAGATTAACACACATACCAGGACTGCCCCAAAGCAGCCCTACCCATCGCAAAAGAGGGTGTCTCGCAAGAGATACCCTCTTTTTTTGTGCCCATCAACAGCCTACAGACAACGAAATGGAGGTAAATATTCGCTGAACCCCGTATAAAAGTTTTGCCGCTAATCTTTACGTTTGTTTTTGATACCAAAGACATACGACTATCTTTGGATAAAAAAAGGGGATGTCGAATCTTTATGTAATATCAGGGTGTAATGGGGCAGGAAAGACAACTGCTTCGTATTCTGTTTTGCCTGATATGCTGGATTGTAAGGAGTTTGTAAATGCTGACGAAATAGCTAAGGGATTATCGCCTTTTCAACCTGAGAAAGTTGCAATTGAGTCAGGTCGGATAATGTTGTCGCGGATTAGGGATTTGATAAATCACAATGTCGACTTTGCGTTTGAAACAACTTTAGCAACTAAATCGTATGTTCAGTTCATTAAGGAAGCTCAATCGAAAGGATACTTTGTTACGTTAGTATATTTTTGGCTTAATTCGCCTGAACTTGCGATTGAACGAGTTAAAACTCGCGTGATTTCTGGCGGGCACAATATCCCGGAAGAGGTTATTCTCCGTAGATACGATGCAGGCATTAATAACTTGTCGAAATTGTATTTGCCAATTTGTGATTATTGGATGATGATTGATAATTCAGAACCACCATTTCAGATTATTGCAGAAGGATTTAAGACTGAAAATATTGAGATTCATAATCAAATCATTTACAATCAAATCGTAAAAAAATGACAAAGGATAATGTAAAAGATTTGCGAGCTAAAATAGTTCAAGGACTTAATTTGGCATTTAGTCGTTTGTTGGCTACAAAGCAAAAGGAGGATGCAGACCTTGTGATTTCAAGAAATGGCAAAGTTGTTAGAGTTAAGGCACGCGAGTTCAATGTCTTTCCCTGAAAACAGAGGCCCCCATTTTCCAAACCTATCGCCCGCTATTGCCGTGCTATCGTAACCATTCGGCCCTGCACGTATGCCATTTTGCTCTGAGGCGGTCCAGAGTCAAACAGGTTGGCCAGACAAATTTGCAGTGTTATATATTTGAAGGCCAAGATCACGACCTGAATTACTTGGATTGGCCATACAATCATCAGGTTTCCGAAGGATTGAGCGCAATCTTTAAGGCATCTGAATCATTGCTCAAGCCATAAGGAAAGAACCCGGGCGAATAGAAGACACTCCGAATGATATAATAGAAATGCACAAATTGAAATTACTAAAATGAAGACGTTGACAAAAAATCTCATAGGATTGGTCCTGACCGGTGTTGTGCATTATTTACTCGTTATGCCAATCATCCTGAGCGAAATTATCAGGTTGCCTTCTGATGGAAAAATGTTTGGGGCAATGCTGGTGCAGGTGATAGGGTTTCCATTCATAAGTTTTCTTATTCCGGGTATAATTGCCTGGGTAGAGTATACAAATAAGAAACCATTCTGGAGATACTTCTATTCCACAGGTTGGATTACTTATATTTTGATTTTGATTATCTATTCTTACGTATTAGGACATCTCAAATTCATGAATTAGAAGAGAAACTAGCGGAGGTAGACAATACCGATTACCAAGCTATCAAGGTTGCACGGGCACAAGTCGGACAATCATACCCGGCTCTTCCAAACCCACATAAACCAGTCCGTCGCGGCCTATCACCACATTTCTGACGCGCCCTATACCTTCGGCAAGTTTCTCGCGATGGATCACCTTGTGGCCGTCTAATACAACGCGTTCGATGTAATCGAAACGAAGGGATCCCACCAACAGATTGTGTTCCCATTTGCTGAACCGATTGCCGGTAACAAAGGTCATTCCGCATGGCGCCATTGAGGGAGTCCACTGCATAACAGGTTGCTCCATCCCCACTTTAACGGAATCGGTTGCGAGCACAGTACCGTCGTAATTGATGCCGTACGAAATCACCGGCCAGCCATAATTCTTGCCTGGCGCAATCAGATTAATCTCATCGCCCCCCATCGGACCATGTTCGGTTTCCCAAATATCGCCCGTTACAGGATGAATCGTGATCCCTTGTGGATTCCTATGACCAAAACTAAAAATCGATTTAATGGCGCCTTCGCTGCTTACGAAAGGATTGTCGTTGGGGATTCGCCCATCATCGTGAATACGATGAATCTTCCCGTTTGTGTTATCAAGCTTCTGTGGAAAATCAAAATGCTGACCGCGATCGCCCACGCCGAAATACAAGAACCCTTTGCCATCGAACGCCAACTTGCACCCCCAGTGATGACCCCGATCGGTTGCCGGGGTGCCGATAAACAGCACCTCCACATCCTTGAGTAGGCTGCCGTCCAGGCGTGCCCGCATCACCGCGGTTGACCCAATTCGGCTTGCACTCAAAGTGTCGAGAGCAGAATACGACATATAAATCCAGCCATTCTTTTCGTACTCAGGATGCAACGCCACATCCAACAATCCCCCCTGACCTCCGGCCATAATGGGGGGTAGCCCCTCGATGGGAGGCGAGATAGTTCCGTTCGAAAACCGGTGTAGGGTTCCTTTCCGTTCGGAAAAGAGCAGATCGCCATCGGGCAGAAAAGCCATACCCCAAGGTACCTCAATACCCGAAACCACCGTATCAATAACAAAATTATACAACTCCGACCGGAGAATTCCATCTGCTGTTAGAGCAGGCTTGAGTTGCGTACGGTCGGTCGGAATACCCCCCTTCACATAGAGAGCGAGCTCCTTTAACTCTTGGTTCGAAAATGTCTTCTCAAAAGCCGGCATACCGGCGCTCGCTATACCCAGCTTAATACTTTGCTCAATAGAAGCGGTTCCCGACGCCTCCATCCACTGCTTCGCGGCAAACTTTTCGAGATTATCGCCATGACAACCGGCACAAAACATCTTGTAACTAGCCGCTGCATCGCGACTTTGGGCTACATCACGGCTTTGCGCGGTACTAGGCACATTCTTACAAGAACTAAACAGCAAAACAAAGAGACCGCCCAAAAACATAACGGTAGAAATCGCACTCCTTTTCATGGTATTCATGGTATTCGTGGTATTAATCGTTTTCGATTACTTGTAGCGAAACCTATGCCGCCGGAGAAATCTGCCCGGCTATTGAACTCCTTCACAAAATACACCTTTACTAGTAACTACGGAGGAATGAATATACGATTTTATCCAAAAAAATGTACCTAGACCGCATAGAAGGAAAATCCGTTTAACTCAATTATGGGGTATAGTGAGGTGCTGATGAATCAAATCATGGAGAAAGATTACAAAGGGATCGATGAGTATGCCTCTATAATAAAGCAATCCTCACAGCAAATCTTGAATTTATTGATGAACCTGTTGGAATGGTCGCGTGCACAAACTGGCACAATGCACTATAAACCCGCAACCTTTGATCTGATTGAAATGATTAAAGAAAACATCATGCTCTTCGAAGTCGTTGCCAATCAAAAAGCCATCACCATCAATAAAGTGTTGCCACAAGAAATAACCGTATTTGCCGATAAACCGATGATCGGCACAGTGCTCCGCAATTTGATTAACAATGCCATCAAATTTACCCGTCAAGGAGGTGAAATAAACATTTCGGCCGAGAAAAGAGCAGAAGACATTCTTGTTTCTGTTGCCGATAACGGAATCGGCATATCACCCGAAAGAGTTGAAAAGCTATTCCGCATTGCTGAAAACGACTCAACCCCTGGCACCAACAACGAAAAAGGCACCGGACTTGGGTTGATCCTCTGTACAGAATTCGTAGAAAACCATGGAGGCAAAATATGGGTAGAAAGCAAAGCAGAAAAGGGATCAACTTTCTATTTTACACTTCCTTGTAATACCGAAACCATGCAATAGAATATTGATAAGCGGGGTGCAACGGCTATATTAGAAAGTCGATGCCCACTCTTCCCCCATCGCCTCACAGCTACCCGCAGAAAAATGGCACGGAAAGATTGGAGAAAGTGCAATAACAGACCCTATCATGGATCGATGGGTAGACACTAGCCGCCGAATCGAATGAACAGGAGAATCGATGAGCAAAAAGAAAAAAGAGTAACTTTATTGTAATTAACACGTTCGTTGCAGATTGTTCTCAGATTGGTCTTCGGAGAAGCGCCTTCGGCAGGGGGCAATTACCCGGATTGAGGGGTCAGTATGACCAGAATATACAAACAGAGGAAGAAAAGAAAAATTGATATCAACATGTCACGCAAAAACCGGATGTAATTTAGGTATCTTTGATCACAGATTACAGCGGGCTATCACACACTTCAACAACAGTGATCTTAAAATAATATGTGTAAAATATCCGAAATGCATAATAACTGACTCATATAAATATCACAAACCAATAATAAGAGAGAAAAAGCATTTAGCAATTGGGCTCTAACCAAAAAGAAGCGTTTAGAGAACGTCCGAAACGAAGTATCTGCTACAATACACAGGTGTTTAAGAACATCAGTGATACAAAAAGAAATGGCTCATCCCCAATAAATGATTTAACCGTGTCCAATATGATGATATTTAGAAAATTAACGAAATGCGTATAACCAAATACAGCCAGCAAGGTGAGAAATTCGGCGTTGCAACTAAAAAAAGCATGGATATTCGTTAGAACATTATATATTTGTCAAAAAGTGACAAGGATTTACTGAAAAATAAAATGAAAAAATCATTTGGAGAACTCATAAGAAAATTAAGGACTGAGAAAAAATTGACATTGACACAATTAGCAGCTCAACTTAATATGGATCCTGCTAACTTGAGTAAAATTGAAACAGGTAAACGAGACTTTGACGAAAAACGATTGGAAAAGTTAGCGAAGGTTTTCAACCTCGATTTAGAAGAACTTAAAATAGAATATTTTAGCGACTATATCGCTAAGAAACTTTACAAGATTCATAATTCGAAAGACACTTTGATTCTCGCAGAAGAAAAAGCGAATTACCTGAGAATAAAAATGGTAAAACAAACAAACTAAACTACTTATTTATAATCATGAATATAGTTTCTTTTTTTGCTGGAGCTGGAGGACTTGACCTCGGATTTGAACGTGCAGGTTTTAATGTGACCTGGGCAAACGAATACGACAGGGAAATTTGGGAAACGTTTGAGAAAAATCATATACGCACAAAACTTGATAGGCGAAGCATAGTTGATGTAAAATCGGCAGAAGTGCCTGAATGTGACGGAATAATTGGAGGACCTCCATGCCAAAGCTGGAGCGAAGCTGGCTCGAAACGTGGGATAACTGACAAGCGTGGTCAATTATTTTATGAGTTTATGCGAATTTTGGCAGACAAACAACCAAAATTTTTTCTCGCAGAAAATGTTTCTGGAATGTTATTGCCAGCTCATAGAATCGCATTAGAAAACATACAAGAAATGTTCAAAGATTGTGGCTATGAACTTTCATTCAAATTGCTAAATGCCTCTGATTACGGAATTCCTCAGGATAGAAATCGTGTCTTCTTCGTAGGTTACAGAAAAGATTTGGGTTTGAAATTTGAATTTCCAGAACCAACAACACCTAAAAACAAAATTACCTTAGAAAAAGCAATTGGTGATTTAAAAGAAACCGCGTTGCCAGCGGCAACCGGCAATTTCACCAATGGAGCAAAGTGTGTTGTTCCGAATCACGAGTATATGTCAGGTGGCTTTTCATCGATTTTTATGTCGAGAAATCGGGTTCGCTCGTGGGATGAAGTATCCTTTACGATTCAGGCAGGAGGACGGCACGCACCAATTCATCCTCAGGCTCCCAAAATGACTTTTATTGAGCAGGACGTCCGAGAATTCGTTAAAGGCAAAGAAGAATTGTATCGTCGATTGTCTGTTAGGGAATGTGCTAGAATTCAGACTTTCCCCGATAACTTTATATTTTATTATAAAAGCGTAGTTGCCGGTTATAAAATGATTGGTAACGCAGTTCCTGCTAGATTAGCACAAATTCTTGCATCAAGAATCTATGAAGATTTAAACCGAATAAAACATAAACCATCGCAAACCATTTCTATCAGAAATGAAGTTAATGGTACAATAGTTTTACAACGAATGGAGGAGGTTTTAACAAAAGTATCAGTATAATGGCATCACAAACAATTAATGGCAAATCCTTTGAATTTGCTCTTCTATCAGAATTTAGAGACAGATTATCACCAATCACTTCTGTTTCGGTTATTGAAAACGAACCATATAAGACAGCTGAAAAGTGTTTCAATTCTTTTGCGGAAGATGAACAAGGACATTATAGGCTTGCAGCAAGTTTTGCAGTCAATTTCTTGATTGATATTGAACCTCGTTTATCGAACGATATTAACGAGATGGACATACTTCAACTTGAAATTGTTTCTGATAAGCAGGGTCAACTTGGAGATGTGAGGGATGTATTAGCAATTAGAGCTTTGCAAAAATGGGAAATCGGTATATCCGCTAAGAATAATCATAGAGCAGTAAAACACTCAAGATTATCAAACGATATTGATTTTGGAGGAAAATGGCTAGACACTCCTTGTTCCGAAATATTCTTTAATGAAATTAAACCCATTTTTGATGAGCTTGCTCGACTTCGTAAGCAAAGCAAGGCAACACAAAAATGGGAAACCTTAGGGGATTATCACACTTCTATCTACTTGCCGATTTTGAATGCCTTCAAGAAAGAATTAATCCGTTTAGATTTTGATAATCAAGGAGTCGTTGCTCAAAAACTTGTTGAGTACCTGATAGGAAATCAAGATTTCTACAAAGTCATAAAAGGTGATAAAAAAATTGAAATACAAGCATATAACCTGCATGGAACATTGAATTTGCCGTTTGAAAGCATCAAGCCAAAATTCAGAATTCAACGACTGAAATTACCAAATCGCTTGATAGAGGTTGTTTTTCAAGATAATTCTGATACAACTCTTCTTGTGACACTAAGCGAAGGTTGGCAGATTTCATTCAGGATTCATAATGCAAGTTCGAGAATTGAACCTTCATTAAAATTCGACATAAACTTGGTAAGTGCGCCACACTCATTATTTGTAAATCATTTATCCATTGATGTATAGACTTAAATGCAATACCCAGCTGGCAACAAGCAGTAATAAAACAGAGCGGGGGGGACGTAATGTGAGCGGTACTGATCATTGCTAAGGTCGTCTCGGGGCATAAGAAATTGCTTCGTAATCCGCTCCAATTTATACCACTAAACGATAGTTGGTAACCATTCGGTTAACCCCCTCTTGTTTTCTTAGATAAGGGCATTCACTTTCATAGTTTCTCTTAAATGTTCGGAGACCTTTGAGAGACTTCTATAACCTTCTCGGATCGGTATCGCTCAATCGTCGGCTTTCGTAGCGGAGCAATCGGTACCAGGCGTATCGGACCCGATTGGGTTAGTTTGCCGCTTGCTGTTTGAAGTTGTGCGGGAGCAGCTCGGCAAGGTCTTTACTGTAATCGTTGTCGTAACTGTGTACGTTGTTGAGGAAGTAGACCAACCAGTCGCGGAAATTTACCTGATGCGCTTGGCAGCAGCCCATCATGGAGTACATGATGGCCGCGTTCTCTGCCGCGTCGTCATTGCCGCAGAATAACCAATTCTTTCTTCCGGTTTTATGGAAAGCTTTCCATAAAACCGGAGAATCGATGAGGAAAAAGAAAAAAGAGTAACTTTATTTTTATTAACAC
>CAYGID010000033.1:0-22801 GCA_964349835.1 uncultured Bacteroidales bacterium
CAAACCGGTGTTGTCTTTCTCTGAAGTGGAAAATTTACGCACGCTTCAGGTAGATGTCCGGGAGAATATACAGAGCTAAGAAACATCTACATCGACCAACAACAAGCCTGCATTGCAGCAATGACAGGACTCAAAGTGCTTTACTACAGAATCGAAGACGGTCGGTTTGTCAAAGAAGAAAATTGTAATGGAAAAGAACCCGAGGCGTTGATAACCAGCGATACCTTCTGCACCTATGGGTACAACATATATCTAAATGGGGCAGTGAATAACCTAAGAACCTTTACCCCGACAAAGAGCCTGAATGAATATCTGCCCATTAACAAGGATTTCAAAGGGTTTGCTACCCGGAATAACCGCTTTAATTCAAATGGATTTCGCTGGTTGCCGCAATTGCCTTTTGTATGGTTCTGATGATCACAAGGAGCGTACAACCAAAGGAGCTTGTGCTCCCCAAAGAGGAGCTGCAGGAGAAGCAGCTGTTACAATCGTTTGGTTTTACCGATTTTCGCATCGAGAGTACGCGCCTCAATGCTTTGGACAAAGAGCCGGTATTATGGTCGGAATTAACTCGAAGCCCCAAACTGGTGTTTCGGTTCTCCGAAACCATGTGCGATGTCTGTTATCTCACGGAGTTGGAGATGCTAAAGAACTACGCTTCTGCCATCGGTATAGAGAATATCGTGGTTCTGACAACTTTCGAAAGAGACCGCGATGCAAAGCTCTTCAGAGATCGAAACCATATTCCCTATCGCTTCTTTAACCTGCCACAAGGAGCCATTCACGCCGAAATCGAAAACTTCGCCCATCCCAACTCTATCTCCTATTCTCATTGTATTTATTATCTAATTAGCTAACTTTGCATGAGGGAAGAAAAATTTATTAGGAATGTCTTTTACTATAAGGATTATTACCTTGAATTCTTCAATGTTCTAAAAGAGCCTGTTAAGAGGAAGTTTAACTGGACATTAAAACTAATTGCAACGATTGATCGGATTCCTTCAAAATTTCTAAAATCTATTGAGGGGAGTTCTGGTCTTTACGAGATTCGTGTTGAGGTAGGAAGTGATATCTATCGCGTATTCTGCTTTTTTGATAAAGGTCAGATGGTGATATTGATAAATGGATTTCAAAAGAAAACCCGGAAAACACCTCGAGTGGAAATAGAATTTGCGGAAAAACTAAAAAAGGAATACTTCGATGAGCAAAGTGAAAAATAAAAATCTAACATCCTTTTCCTCACATCTGGATAATCAATATGGTGTTCGTGGAACGGAAAGTCGTGAACATTTTGAGGAGGAGTTTGAGGCTTTCAAATTTGGGGTAATGATTCATGAATTGCGCAAGGAGCAAGGAATGACCCAGGAACAATTGGCTCAGAAATGTGGAACGACCAAAACCTATATATCCCGAATCGAAAATGATGCATCAGATATCCGACTGTCTACATTGATGCGCATATTCCGTGAAGGATTCGGCCGACAGCTAAAATTAAGCTTGGAAGTGTAATAAAAAAGCCCCGGGCATCACCTCGTCACATCCCAACAGCCCGCATTACGTTGTGATAAAAGGGGTAGTGATGAGGGATGAGACTTACCCGCTGTTTTAGACGGCGCAATTCAAAAGAGAAAGTTGGAAATGAGAATTTTTTTTGGGAATGGCTCGGAATAGTGGCGAATCTGTGCTAATTTGCAGAAGCGTTAGCAAACGAAACACGCTGCGCCACTCTGGGCGATAACTACTATCTATTAACCCTAAAACCTACTGCCGTGAAAAATTTTACATTTTACAGCCCCACTTATTTTGTTTTTGGAAAAGATAAAGAGTCGGCAGCCGGCCATTTGGTAAGGCGTTTCGGCGGAAGCCGGGTTCTGGTGCATTATGGGGGCGGATCGGTGAAAAACAGCGGGTTGCTCAGCAGGGTGGTGGCTTCCCTTAAGGCCGAAAATCTCTACGTGATTGAGTTGGGCGGGGTGCGACCCAACCCCCGAAGCGGTCTTGTATATGAGGGTATTTCGCTCTGCCGTGAACACAATATCGACTTTATTCTGGCCGTGGGCGGAGGAAGTGCTATTGACTCGGCAAAGGCCATTGCGGCAGGTGTTCCGTATGATGGTGATTTCTGGGATTTTTATCAGGGCAAGATGATAGAAAAGGCACTCCGCATGGCCACAGTACTCACCATTGCGGCAGCCGGAAGCGAAGGCTCGCCCAATACGGTGATTACCCACGAAGAGGGGATGTTTAAACGGAGCGCTTCGGGTGAGGTGCTGCGACCGGTATTCTCCATTCTGAACCCCGCTCTTACCACAACGTTGACCCCGTTTCAGACCGCCTGCGGCATTGTTGATATGATGGCTCACCTTTTCGAAAGGTACTTTACCAATACTCCCGATGTGGAGATTACCGACAATTTGTGCGAAGCGGTTCTCACTACAATCATCGCGGAGGCACCCAAAGTGATGGCCGATCCGCACAACTACGAAGCAAGAGCCAACATCATGTGGGCCGGAATGTTGGCGCATAACGACATTTGCGGAACAGGCCGCGAGCAGGATTGGGCCAGCCATCAACTGGAACACGAACTTTCGGCCATGCACGATGTAGCACACGGCGCCGGACTGGCCGTTATTTGCCCGGCATGGATGAAGTATGTGATGACACACGATGTGTCGCGGTTTGCCCGGTTTGCTGTGAGAGTATGGGGATGTCACATGGATTTTTCGCATCCCGAGAACACAGCCCGCGCAGGGATTGCACGACTCGAGCAATTTTTACGCTCCCTGGGAATGCCCCTTACCCTCGAAGAGTTGGGCTTCTCCGCTTCCGATATTCCTCAGCTCACCGCAAAGGTGGGTCTTCACACCCCCACTACAGTGGGTCGGTTTGTTCCGCTCACGCGCGAGGATATTGCACGGGTCTATAAACTGGCACTGAGCACTACCTAACAGTTCGCACTTTATAGAGATCTATCTCGGGAACCTTAAACATCTTATCGGGAACCTTAAACACCTTATCGGGGTTCTTAAACACCTTTTTCGCGGAGTGGTAACCGGGCCATCTTCTCGACCTCCAGCACGGCCACTCCGTACTCGGCAGTAATTTTGCCGGCCAGCAGAAAAATTCCTTCGCCACGGAACGGCCACTCTTGCAGCGAACGGGGAAAATGCACCGTATCAAAAAATTCGCCATGCACATCGAGAAAGGTACCCATAGCCATGGTTTCATCTCGTACCGTGCGGAGATACTTTGCCGTCACCAACCGCCCCATCATGCGAACTCTTCTGCCCTGATTCTGTATCATTTCGCAGGCTCCTAACTCTCCCCGGAATGAGGTTTGCAGCATGTCGAAAGGCGAAAGAGTAACAGGAAACCCCAACAACTCCGTTTCGTCCCAGGCATCGGCCAGAGAAGATCCTTCGAAAGGAGGTAGCGATGGCATGCGCGAAGCAACCGGAAAGAGCCCTTCGCCAACAACCGATGCCGCAGCCGGGACAATGGCCGGGACAATGGCCGGGGTTTTGCTCTTTTTGGTATGGCCCGACAAATAATGCATCTCCCAGAGAAGACGTGCTTTCGAACCATCGAACGCTCGAAGTGCACCCACCCGAATCAGTATCACCAGCTGTTCCTTCGGAAGGGTCACGCGTTGCATCAAATCGGCCACAGAGCCGAAAGAGCCGTTCCGGTTGCGCTCGGCCAGAAGGGCCTCTACGGTAGCCTCCTGAAGACCCTGCAGATGAGAAAAGCCCATATAGAGCATGGTTTTCAGACCGGAAACGGACTTGCAACCCCGCCCCTGCTCCACTCCGGAGAGGAACTCATGCTCTACTTCGCCGGAGGCTGCCTGACCCACTTCGCAAGTAACTGGCAGACTCGCTTCAGGAGTAGCTGTCTGACCCACTTCGGGAGTAGCTGCCTGAAGGGTGTTCTCGCGGTGGCTGCGGTTAATGCAGGGCAGCCGAAGGAGCGCTCCGCAACGCACCGCCTCATGAAAATAGAGCCAGGCAGGATAGAACCCCCCACCGTTGTTAATGGCCGACACCATAAATTCTAAAGGGAAATGGCTCTTCAGGTAGAGGCACTGGTAACTCTCTACGGCGTAAGAGGCCGAATGGGCCTTCGAAAAAGAGTAACCGGCAAAGGAGGCAATCTGCCTCCACACCTCCCGACTGAGGGCTTCGGGATATCCCCGGTCGCGACAATTCGAAAAGAAGCGCTCCTCAATACGGGCAAACTCCCCGGCCGACCGAAATTTCCCGCTCATGGCTCGACGCAACAGATCGGCCTCGGCCAGATCGAGACCCGCAAAATGGTGCGCCACCTTCAGCACATCTTCTTGGTAGACCATAACCCCATACGTTTCGGCAAGTAGCTCTTTCATAACCGGATGCAGATAAACCGACCGTTCGGGCCGGTGAGAGCGATCAATGTAAGCCTTCATCATCCCCGACCTGGCTACTCCAGGCCTGATAATGGAACTGGCTGCCACCAACACCAGATAGTTGTTGCACTGCAATTTTCGCAGAAGGTTTCGCATAGCAGGACTCTCGATATAGAAACATCCCACCGTACGCCCATTCTGGAGGTTTTCGCGAACCGCCTCGTCCCGAAAGAAAGGGGCAACATTGTGCATATCTGGGGCAATGCCGTAGTTCTGCAGAATCAGTTTCCCGGTATCGACGATGGTTCCGATGCCCCTCTGGCTCAACACATCGAACTTTTCGAATCCCAGCTCTTCGGCCGTGTACATATCCCACTGGGTGGTCCGAAACCCTTTTACCGGCAGATCGAGCGCCGTATAGTACGACAACGGCTCCTCCGAAATCAGCACACCGCCGGCATGAATGGTACGTAGGTTAGGGAAACCGGCCATATCGCCGGCAAATCCGGCCAGTTGCTGCGACAATGCATCGGAATGCCCACTCAACCGATAGTTGCGCGCCAGCAGATCAATCTCATCGGGGGGAAGGCCAAACACCTTGCCCAATTCACGGTACATAGAGCGTCCTCTGAAGGTGGAGGTGGCCCCCAGTAATGCAGTATGCGCCTCGCCATATTTCGAGAACAGGTAGCTGCGCACCCGGTCGCGGTCGCGCCAGGAGTAATCGATATCGAAATCGGGAGGAGAGCTACGAAGAGGGTTTAAAAACCGTTCAAAATAGAGATCCAGCTGAATGGGATCCACATCGGTAATCTGCAAACAGTAGGCCACAATGCTGTTTGCGCCGCTGCCCCGTCCTACATGGCCGATGCCGTGGCGCATGGAGTAAGCCACCATGTTGGCAGTAATCAGAAAATAGGCAGAAAAGCCTAACCGGTTAATCACCTCGAGTTCATGGCTCACCCGTAGTGCTGCCTGCCGGTTGTGTGCACCGTAACGGCGCCGAAAACCCTCCAGGGCAAGCGAACGGAGCAGTTGCGCGTCGCTGGCCGGAGAGTCGGTAAAGTGCCGTTTATTTTTCGACTCCGAAAAAGAAAACGAGATATTGCAGTCGCCAAGCAATGCACGGGTATTCTCCCATAACGGATTGTGCGAGCAAAAAAGAGCCTCCAGCTGACCTGGAGGCAGAAAAAGGCCGGATTCGGCATCCGACCAGCCGGGCTCTAGCTTACTGATGAGCACATTATACTTAATGGCCCTGAGAATCCGGTGTAGTTCGGCCTCCCGGGCACAGGTAAAGCTAATGGGGGCATAGAGCACCGCGGCGGTTGTGGCGGCACCGTGCCCCGCAAAGAGAAATCGGCGCGCCTCGGAGGGCGCCACACCCCACCGCTCATTCTCGCGCAGCGGTCGGGAGAGCTTCCGCAAACCGGGATACACCACATAAACATGCGAAAAGGCAGGGGCTTCGTCGGGAAAGGGAATCGCGCAACAATTACGCGCCGTAATCAGTTCGTTGATTTCGCGCAGGCCTTCGCGATTACGCGCGAGTGCAGTATAGAGCAACCTGCCGTCGCGCCGAAACTCGCAGCCGGCTATAGGACGAATACCCCGCGCCACAGCCTTTTTTACAAACTCGGGAATGCCCATGGTGGTATTGATGTCGGTGAGCACCATCGCCTCCAGCCCATGGTCGCAAGCCATGTCGAGCAGCCGGTCTATGGAGAGCACACCATACCGGAGACTGTACCACGAATGTGCACGAAGATACATAGCTCTACTCCCAATAATGTTCCGAATCGGCTCCCTCCGCCTGCGTGCCCGAGAGAGCGAGCGACGAGGCCCGCCTCACCACCTCCAACCCGTACCGGTAACGAAGGGTATCGACCGACCGACAGAGAGAGGCGCGCTTTTCGTGGTTGTCGAAGAGGCTGAGTTGCTGTACGCCTCCAACCAGCCCACTCAATTTTACCCCCAACAGCCGCACCCTCATACGCCGGCTGTAAAGCCGCACAAAGAGCTCTCTTGCCGCTTGGAGCAGCAGGTGGTCGAATGCAGTATAAGCCATCTTGTGCTGCAAGGTATGGGTATCGAAATTGGCATAACGAATTTTCACCGTAACCACGGAGGCCAGCTTCTGCTCCCTGCGCAACCTGAAGGAGAGGCGCTCGGTCATGGCTGCCAGCTGCTGTTCGAGCATCGCTGTATCGAGCGTGTCGGCTTCGAAGGTGCGTTCGGTACCCATAGAGTGCTCCTCCGAATAGGGCACCACAGGACTCAGATCAACACCATGCGCCCGGCGCCATATTTCGAGACCCGGCTTACCCAGAACCCTTTCCATCATCTCGGGAGGAATCTGGCAGAGAGTCTCAATGGTACGTACCCCCATGGAGCACAACAGTTGTTCGGTTTTGGGCCCTACCATAGGAATTTTCCGTACGGCCAGAGGATTCAGAAAAGGTTGAACCCCCAACGGCGAAACCTCCTTTTCGCCATTGGGCTTTGCCGTGCCTGCAGCCATTTTCGAAACCGTTTTATTCACAGAAAACCCCATGGAGAGAGGCAAACCGGTTTCGCGCATAATCCGTACGCGAAGTTCGCGGGCCCACTGCAAGGCCCCCACAAAACGATCCATCCCCGACAAATCGAGATAGTGTTCATCGATCGAAGCCTTTTCGTACAGGGGGGCCTTTTCGGCAATGATATCGGTAACCGAACGCGAATAACGACTGTACAGATCCATATCGCCCCGAATGACCCGCGCCTCCGGACAGAGTCGGAGCGCCATCCGCATAGGCATGGCCGAACGGACACCAAAAACCCGGGCCTCATAGCTACAGGCGGCCACCACCCCCCTGTCGGAGAGGCTGCCAATGACTACTGGCAGCCCCGCCAACCTGCTGTTTCGCAGCCGCTCAACCGATACAAAGAAGGTATCCATATCTAACAGCGCCACCGTACGGGAATCCTGAGGTAAATACATAGCTTTTCATTTGGTTTTGTGGCAAATAAATCATTTCTTTGATTACTATATAATCATTTTTCACGACTGTATTCTAATCATTTTATTCCTTACTTGCGCCATGTATTTTGCAAAAAACCTGAAATTTTTACGAAAACGGCGGCAACGAACGCAGGATGAGGTGGCCTTCAAACTAGGCATCCCGCGATCGACCCTCAATAACTACGAGAATGCCATCTCGGGACCCACCCTGCAAGCCCTGCTGACTCTTTCGAGCTACTACCACGTAGCCGTTGATACCCTGCTTAAGAACGACCTGTCGCAACTGCGCGAAAGCCAGCTCTACGCCCTCGAACACGGCAAAGATGTTTTTATCAGGGGCACAAAAATCCGGATTCTGGCCACCACTGTAAACAGCGAAAACCGCGACAACATAGAGTTGGTAAACGAAAAAGCCAAAGCCGGCTACCTTACAGGCTTTGCCGACCCGGAGTTTCTGGCAGAACTACCCCGCTTCCAGCTCCCGTTCCTGCAGAAGGAGCGCAAATACCGCACCTTTCAGGTGAGTGGAGAGTCCATGCCTCCCGTAACCGACGGGAGTTGGGTCACCGGAGAGTTCGTGCAAGACTGGTATACCATCAAGAGCGGAGAGCCCTGTATCATCCTCACACTGAACGACGGGCTGGTGTTCAAAAAGGTATACAATGAGATAACAACCCACCGAAGGCTGCGTCTTGTCTCGACCCATCCCGACTACGAACCCTACACACTGCCCATTGTTGATATAAGGGAAGTTTGGCGCGTACAGTGCTATTTTTCTTTAAAAAATCCCTACTTTTGAGAGAGAATACGTTTATTCCAAAGTAGGATGAAACCCATCAGCTACAGGCTCTTACCGACCTTTTTTTTTCTCGCACTACTGCTACTCACCAGCCGGGTTGCCCCTGCACAGACCTCCTTGGTCTTTTCGCCTCACTGGCTCCCCCAGGCCCAATTTGCCGGCTACTACATGGCACAGGCAAAAGGGTACTACCAAGAGGCCGGGCTCGAAGTAACGGTCAAACACCCGTCGGCCAGCGTACAAGCCACTCAGATGCTCCTTTCGGGCGAAGCCGACGTCATCTCGCTCTTTTTGATGACGGGCATGAAGGTGGCCGGAGCCAACCCCGGCATTGTGCATATTGCCCAGATGTCGCAACATGCCTCCATGGTGCTGGTTACCAAAAAAAGTTCGGGCATCGACGCTCTGGAAAAACTTAACGGAAAGAGGGTTGCCATCTGGAAAAGCGGGTTCGATGAAACCCCCAAAAGCCTGATGATTGAGCGGAAAATCGATGTGGAATGGATCCCGGTTCTCTCATCGGTAAACCTCTTCACTACCGGAGGGGTCGAAGCCATGACGGTTATGTGGTATAACGAATACGACCAGATTGTAAACTGCGGCATCGATGAGGAGGAGATGAACGCCTTCTTTCTGAAAGATTACGGATACGACATCCCCGAAGATGCCCTCTTTTGTCTGGCAGATTCGCTACAAACAAAAAAAGAGGCTCTCGCGGCCTTTGCAAAGGCATCGGTAAAAGGATGGGAATATGCCGCTGCCCATAAAGAAGAGACCCTCGATACCGTAATCCGGATTATGCGCGAACACCACATACCGGCCAACCGTGCCCATCAAAGCTGGATGCTCGATAAAGTGGTTACCTTGATGGAGCCCGAAACCAAACAGGTGGAGAAGGGAGTGATTGCACCCTCCGATTTCGAAAAGGCCGGCGAAGTACTGGTACGGAGCGGACATCTCACCACAGCTCCCGAAAAAGCGCACTTTCTTTACCCCCTGATTCCGTAGCCCCATGAACAGAAACTCGCTATCTTTCAGAATTATAAGATCGGTACTCATTTTTTGTACCCTTCTGTTTCTGGTGAGTTTTGGGATCTACTCCTATTTTGCACGTCGGATTATCCAAAATACCACCCGCGAAAATGCCATCTTCCTGGCAGAGAACACGGCACGAAAAATCAGCGAGATCCTGCTTCCCGAAGAGAAAATCCCCCGCAATCTGGCCTGGATGCTTTCGGAGGGGGCTATTCCCAAAGATTCGCTGGTCGGGTTCCTCTCGGCCATTGTGCGCGAAAACACCAATCTCTACGGCTCGGTCGTTGCCTACGAACCCCACTATTTTGCAGAACAGGGGCTCTACTTTGCCCCCTTTGCCGCACGCAACGGCAACTCGGTTACCACCACCCTTCTGGGGAATGAGAACTACGAGTACTTCTACATGGACTGGTACCAGATTCCCAAAATGACCCTACAACCCTACTGGTCGGAGCCCTACTACGACGAAGGAGGCGGGAACGTCCTGATGTCGACCTGCTCTTTTCCCTTTTTCACCACGCAAAACGGTATCCGGAGTTTTGCAGGGGTTGTGGCTGTCCACCTCTCGCTCGAGTGGCTCACCGAGGTGGTATCGTCGGTTAAGATCCTCGAATCGGGCTATGCCTTCCTCCTGTCGCGAAACGGCTATTTTGTAACACACCCCCAAACCGACTACATCATGAACCAGAGCATCTTCTCGATGGCCAAAGAGCTGAAGGAGCCTTCGCTTCGAGCCTTGGGAAGAGAGATGATTGCCGGCGAAAGCCGGTTTGTAGCTCTCAATCTGCAGTCGTGGGGAAAGATTCGAGCCTATTACACGCCCCTCTCCTTTAGCGGATGGACGCTGGGGGTTGTGTTTCCCGAACGCGAAATGTATGCCTCTCTAAAGGCAATCACCCTGCTGTTGGCCTGCCTGCTGCTCTTGGGTCTCTCGCTGCTCACACTCTTCAATATCAGAATTATCCGGAGCCAGCTCTCCCCTCTCAAACGGTTTGCCGCCTCGGCACGGCAAATTGCAAAAGGCGACTTTCTGACACCGCTACCCAAGATTACAACGAACGATGAGATGCAGGAGCTTCACGCCTCTTTCGGGCATATGCAGCACAAACTGGCCGAATACATCGATAATCTGCAGCAAACCACCGCTGCCAAGGAGAAGATAGAGAGCGAGTTGCGCATTGCCAGTGAGATCCAGATGAGCATGATTCCCAACACCTTTCCCCCCTTCCCCGACCTGCCGCAGATAGACCTTTTCGGGGTGTTACATCCGGCCAGAGAGGTGGGAGGCGATCTCTTCGATTTCTTTCTGATTGACAAGCGCAAATTCTGTTTTGCCATTGGCGACGTGTCGGGAAAAGGGGTTCCGGCCTCTCTCTTTATGGCGGTTACCCGCACCCTGCTTCGCTCCGTGGCCGATCGCGAAAGTTCGACCGCGCGCATTGTTGCCACCATGAATCGCTCCTTAACCGAGGGAAACGAATCGAATATGTTTGTGACCTTCTTTTTGGGCATCCTCGATTTGGAGAGCGGAGAGCTCCAATATACCAACGCAGGGCACAACCCTCCGGCCATTAGGCGTAAAAACGGGGAGGTGTCGTTCTTTGGCCATACCGGGTGTATTCCGGTAGGCCTGTTCAATGGTGCACCCTACACCGAAGAGGTGATGCGGCTCAACCGCGGCGACAAACTCTTTCTCTACACCGATGGAGTTACCGAGGCCGAAGATGCACTGGGGATGCAGTATGGCGAAGAGCGCCTGATTCATATGCTGAAAGATCACGGGGAGGAGGATCCCCGCACCCTCACCGACCAGATGGAAAAAGATATTGCCATTCATGTCAAGGGGAATCCCCCGTCGGACGATATAACCATGCTAACCCTCTATTTTCATGACTAACAGGGAAAACATCAAACAGCTTGTATTGGAGGCTACCCTCAACGAACTCCCCCGCTTAACCGACTTTCTGGAAGGGTTGGAAGAGGAGTGGCAATGGGAACCTTCGCTCACCTATGGTCTTAATCTGGTACTCGAGGAGGCCATAACCAACACCATCTCGTATGGCTACCAAGAGCCTGCCGGGCACACCATCGACCTTATCTTCGAAAGAAATGAGGCGCTTTTAACCATCACCGTGCGCGATGATGGGGTAGCATACGATCCCACCCGACACACCGACCCCGACATCACACTTCCCGCTGAGGATCGACCCATCGGAGGATTGGGCATTCTGCTCATCAAAAAACTGATGGATACAGTAACCTACAAAAGAGAAAACGAATATAACCACCTCATTTTAACCAAAATAATCACCCCATGGGGGAAATAACCCTCCGATGGGGTATACAACGAACCTCTATCGCCATGCGAACCCCTCTTTTTCTGATTCTGGTTCTTTGCATTTGGGCTGTTTCGGGCTGCACACCGAAAGGGTCGGTTGTTACCGTCGGCATCGTTCAGATTGCCGATGATCCAGTGCTCGACAGAGCCCGGGCAGGCGTGATGAGAGCCTTGGCCGATTCGGGGTTCACAGAGGGTCAAAACATAAAGGTAATCTATCAGAATGCACAAGGCGACCTCTCCATGGTGACCACCATCCTGCAAGGGTTCCAATCGCGCGGCGTCGACCTGATTCTCACCAACGGCACCCCCTGCATGACTGCCGCCGCGCACTCAGTGAAACAGACTCCTGTGGTATTTACGGTTTCGTTCAGCCCCGAACAGGTTGGAATACAGCTGGCTCCTAA
Source organism: uncultured Bacteroidales bacterium (assembly GCA_964349835.1). Taxonomy (GTDB): domain Bacteria; phylum Bacteroidota; class Bacteroidia; order Bacteroidales; family UBA4181; genus JAQVSH01. Next base: position 11,968 of record CAYGID010000033.1, read on the forward strand.
TAACTTATGGGGTGTTTACGATCCCTTCCATGCCGATCTCTTTGCCAACCTGATTACCGAGTGCATTCCCGGAATCAAGCGAATCGGGCTCCCCTACAACAACGCCGAGCCTAATGCCGAATATGCAGCAAAAAGGATGAAGGCCGAATTTGCCCTCAGAGGCATAGAGGTGGTTACAGCTTCTGTAACTTCGGTCAACGACATCTTAATGGTTGGGCAGTATCTGGCCGGAGAAAAGGTCGAAGCGATGGTAGTGGCAGCCGACAACACGATATTTCTCGGGCTGAATGCCCTGGCCAGGGAGGCCGACAAATATAAAATTCCCATCTTCGTGGGCGATCCCCTGCAAACCGAAAAGGGGGCCGCAGTGGGCTACGGTGCCAACTACGACACCTGGGGTTATGAAAGCGGATTAAAAGCTATTGATATTCTAAAAGGAAGAGCATCGGGCAAATCGGGCAAATCGGGCAAATCGGCCATTTCGCCCATTGAGGCATACAATATCATTATTAACCACCCGGCAGCTAAAAGGCAAGGATTGATTCTGCCCGAATCTCTCCTCGCAAGGGCTCACCAACATCTGCGATGAAACCTGCGCATAGCGTTCGGCTTCACCGTAACAAATCGTCTGTTCTCTAATAGATTGTTATGAACACTTATATCAAACCCTTGTTAAAAGGATTCGGGGTCATCTTCCTCATTGCCGCCCTGCTGCTGATTGCCGACAGGCACAACCGCAGGGCCGCCTCAACCTCGCAAGCGGCTCGTTCAATTGGCAACAGCAACTTCGAAGCGGAAGATGGCAGTGCAATGGCAGGAGAACAGGCCTCGTTCAAGCCCAAAAAACAACTCAGACTAAAACTACTGCAATACAGCGACTCTCCGCTCTCGGAGATGTCGGAAGAGGGGATTCGCGACGGGCTGGCACAATACGGTCTTCAGGAGGAACGCGATTACCGGCTCGATGTGAGCAATGCACAAGGCGACATTGCCACATTAAACATGATGATAGACGGTGCGCTGAATGATGCCCCCGACCTCATCTTTGCCATCTCGACGCCTACCCTGCAATCGGCCGCCAAAAAGATCAAACAGATTCCCATTGTCTTCACCGTGGTGGCAGATCCTATTCTTGCCGGGGCGGGTAAGAGTTTTACCGACCATCAGGCCAACATTACCGGAATCTCTACACTCGGAGCCTACAAGGAGATGATCTCCCTGGTAAAGTTGTTCGACCCACCCGTAAAAAGCTTAGGAACGCTCTATTCGCCGGGCGAATCCAATTCGGTAAAGAATATGAATGAGTTAAAACTCTTTGCCGAAGAGGCTGGTCTGAAACTGATTACTGTACCTATCAACTCCAGTTCGGAGGTGTCGGATGCCGCTTTGTCGCTGGTATCGCAAAGGCCCGACATCATCTGTCAGGTGGTCGACAACCTCACCTCTGCCTCGTTTGCCGGCATCCGGAAGATTATCCGGTCGGCCAAGATCCCCCTTTTCGGATTTGTTAGCGACCAGGCCCGACAAGGGGCTATGGTGGTGGTTTCCCGAAATTACCACCAGGCCGGAGTCGATGCCGTGCATCAGGCCGTCAAAATATGGAAAGGGCTCTCTCCTTCGCAGATTCCATTCGAATTTGTAAGCAAAACCGACTACATCATCAATCCCGAAGAGGCAGCCTACTACGGATTAAAAATTCCCGAGGCCATTTCGGGGCGAAGCGATATTGTGATTATTAAAGCTACAGAACCATGAACACCCCATTGACGATTCACCAGGAAACCACCTCCGACGGCCTTATCCTACTCATTGAGGGCCGAATCGACGGGTATTGGGCCGGCCATTTAGAAGAGCAACTCGAAAAATTGTTCCGCGCCGGCCACTACCGGATCGGGCTCGATTTAGAAAAGGTGCATTATATTAGTTCTATGGGTATCCGCCTGCTCATCCGGTTTAACAAACAGTTCCAGGAGGTCAACGGCCGTTTCGGACTGGCAAAGAGCTCTCCGGAGGTCAAAACGGTACTCGATATGGTGGGGTTGTCGACTCTTCTAAACCTGCCCTCTGCGGCTACCCAAGCGGCAACTCCGGAATGGGAAAGTGTATTGAAGGAGAATGTCCGTTTCGAAATCAAAAAGGAGAATAATATCACCCCTCTGGAATGCACCATTCTCGGCAATCCCGAAGCGGTCTTCAACAAAACGGTTACCCGCGAAGCGTGCAGAAAGGTACCCTTTCATACCGGTATCTACGGCGTGGGCATGGGAGCTATCGGGCATGATTTTGAGGAGTGCCGCGACCGTTTCGGCGAATTTGTAGGGATGGGCAATGCCGTTGTCTATCAACCCCCGGGCCACCGACTCACGCCCGATTACGTGATTCAGCAAGGGAACCTGATTCCCGAGATTAATGTACTCTACGGCATACTCTTTAAAGGCGATTTCAGCCACCTGATCCACTTCTCACCCGTCGAGGGAGAGGTGTCGCTCCCTATGAGCCGGCTGCTCAAAACGGTAGCCGAAATTACCGGATACCAGTCGTTTGCCATGGTTATGCTGGCCGAAACTGCCGGTATTGTTGGCTCCTCGCTCAATGTTTCACCCCTTGCCAATCAGGTCGACAGCTCTCTCTTTACCTTTCCTGCCGTCAGAGAGCTGGTAAACTTCACCACAGAGCCGGAATATACCCACACAATGACCGTAACCATCGGCGTTGCATCCTACCAGCCCGAACCGGGTCTGAAAGCCTTAACCCGCCCCTCGGCGCCGGAAGGATTATGGCAACATTTTCACACCGCAGTATACACCTACCATCCGCTGTGCAAAGCCGACATTGATCTGTACACTGCCCTGACGGGTTTCTTCGAACACGACAAAATACAAAGCGTACTGCACCTGCTTCACGACAAACGAGAGGCGGTTGGAGCAGGAGAATCGGAGTTTTACCACGGCACCTGCTGGGTGGGAAAGATAGAATCGATACAAACTTTAAATTAGAGGGAGAAAACAGCATGTCGTTACTTATAGGATCTCTTACCATCGGCCTCATCTTAGCCCTTCTGGCTCTAGGCATCTTTATCAGTTTCAGAATTTTTAATTTTGCCGACATTACGGCCGAGGGCTCCATCACCCTGGGAGCCTCTCTATCGGCTGCGTTGATTGTGGCAGGCACCCCTCCCCTTGTAGCCACCGGAGTTGCCTTTGGAGGGGGTTTTCTGGCCGGAGTGCTCACGGGGGTAATCCATACCCGTTTCCACATAAACGGACTGCTGGCAGGTATTCTGGTAATGACTGCTCTTTACTCCATTAACCTGCATATCATGGGCAAAAGCAATGTGCCCATGATTTCCGAAAAGACCCTCTTCAGCAGTTTCGAACAGCAATCGCAATCGGGTAGCGACACCCTCAACCTGGCGGGTTGGGAGGTGGCTTCGAAAGATCTGCATATCCTCCTGTTTATGTTGCTGTTGGTGGGTGTGGCCGGAGCAATCCTCTATTTCTTTTTGAAGACCCATGTGGGAACCGCCATGCGAGCCACCGGAAATAACCCGCAAATGATTCGCGCGCTGGGTACCGACACCCGCCTGATGATTATACTGGGGCTGGCGCTCTCGAATGGACTCATTGCCCTTTCGGGCTCTCTTCTAGCGCAATTCCAAGGATTTGCAGATGTACAGATGGGTATCGGTATGCTGGTTTGGGGGCTGGCCAGCGTGATTATTGGAGAGGCCATTATCGGCGAAAAATCGATTGGGTTTCTGATTGTAGGCGCCATTATGGGATCGGTGATTTTCAGACTATTAGTAGCAGTTGCCCTGCGCTGGGGAATGAATCCGAACGACCTGAAACTCATCACAGCACTCTTTGTATTTATCGCCCTCATCTTGCCAGGGCTCATGAAAAAAATGAAAACCAAAAAGGAGGGGGTATCATGTTAAAACTGGAACAGATCAGCAAAACCTTCAATGCCGGCACCGTTAATGAGGTGAGGGCGCTCCGCGACATCACCTGCACCATTGAAGAGGGGAGTTTTGTAGTGCTTTTGGGAACCAACGGATCGGGCAAGTCGACCATTCTCAACGCCGTTGCCGGCGCGTTTTACCCCGACTCAGGAAAAATCACTCTAAACAACCACAACATCACCCGGTGGCCCGAGCATAAGCGAGCTGCCTTTCTGGGGCGGGTCTTCCAGAACCCCTTCTCGGGCACCGCTCCCGACATGAGCATTGCCGAAAATCTTTCGCTTGCCGCAAAAAGAGGCCTCTTCAGAGGCTTAGGCAACGCGCTGCCCAAAACAATCTACAACAGTTTCCGCGAACGGGTGAGACCCTTGAATATGGGCCTTGAAGATCGGCTCGACAGCCCCATCGGAAAACTATCGGGCGGACAGAGGCAAGCCCTGACCCTGCTGATGGCCTCTTGGCGAAAACCCGACCTGCTGCTGCTCGACGAACACACAGCGGCCCTAGACCCCAAAACCGCGGCAAAAGTGATTCGCCTAACCGAAGAGATCGTCTCGCGCGATCGCCTGACTACCATGATGGTAACCCACTCCATGCAGCAGGCAGTTAACATGGGCGACCGCATTCTGATGTTACATAACGGACGCATTGTGCATGACTTTTGCGGCGATGAGAAAAAACGGCTCAAAGCGGCCGACCTACTGGAACTTTTTGATCGTATCCGGAAAACGGAACAGATCGATGCCTCTGCAGCCGAAATGTTGGCCGCGAACTACATCTAATACAATCCAATAAAAATAACAATCCCCATTATGGAAATAGGACAACAATTCAAAAAAGACAGTGATCTCAAGCGAAAAGCCCGATTGCATCAATCAACCTACAGAGCCAATGTACTAAAGGTTGGGTATGATGAATTTGGCAATATGCTAAAAGAGGAAGATGCCAAAAAGGGGTTGAACTTTTATAACGACTTCTCCATCCTGCAGGCCGTCGAGAGCCGACATGGCGCTAAATACGATAAACAGCTCTACGCAAATATGCTCAGAAGCGAGCATATCACCTTCAATCTCTTTATCCCTCTGCTTTCGGATTTAGAATATGCCAAGAATGCACTGAATGGATTTGTATCGAACTCTATCCATACAATCACCGACATTCAGATTGCATATGCTCCGGATCCCGCCAAGGATTATCTGGACGACAGAACCGCTTTTGATGCCTGTGTAATGTACCGACTTGCAGATGGAGGTACAGGAATATTGGGTATAGAGGTGAAATACTCCGAACAAGAATATCCGTTAAAAAAGCGCTCTAAAGAGGACATCGATATCCATAATCCTGCCTCCAACTATTGGATGGTCTCCATAAAATCGAATCTGTTTGCAAAGGCCGATGAAAAAAAGCTGATCCACGATGATTTCCGTCAGATGTGGCGGAATCAATTATTGGGAGAGAGCATCAAGCAGGTTGATAAAATTGACTATTTCACCTCAATTATTTTATATCCGGGATCAAACACCCATTTTGCCCGGGTGGTGCCGGCATTCTCTTCGTTAGTCAAAAAGCAGGGTCGCTTCAAGGGTATTACTTACGAGGAATTTTTCGAAGCACTTTCGAAACATGCCAATAGCACCAGGTACGAAAATTGGATCGCGTATCTGAGAGAAAGGTATCTATTTGAGTAAAGCGGGTTTATTTTTCTATGACACCCGAATCATAGGCCAGAATACTCTTTCTCCATGCCTCCGGAACCGGAATACTCTTCTGTTCGGTGATAGAGAAGCATACCAATACCGCTTTGCAGGTGGAGAGAATCTCGCCAGAGTGCTCGTTTACCAGCAGATGCTCAAAGGTGAGGCTTTTGGTTCCGATTACCGAGACTCTGGTTTCCACCAAAATACGACTCTTCATATAGATGGGGAGAAGATACTCTATGCAGACCGATGCACCTACAATCCCAACCGTTCTAAAATCGAGCTGAGGTAAAACCGCATCAAAGTAGCTCATTTTTCCGGCATCATAATAGGTTTGATACACCGTGTTCGAAACGTGCCCCATGATATCGACATCGCTAAACCGCACCTGAATGGGCAGTTTGTTGCGAAAAAGCGCACGATCCGAATCGGAAATTACGCCTTTAACTGATTGACTCATATATTAATCATTTTCAATGACGGCTAACGGCCTGTGTTACGCAATATCTTCGAACATTTGATTTAGCGGCTTCCGAACCTTGGCTCTGAACTGCGCAGGATCTTCGGCCGATCTGTAGCCAACGGCAGCCAGAACAGAGGCCGACAGCCCCTTTGCCGGAAGACCCAGTATTTCGTTGAATGCCTCGGGGTCGAAACCCTCCATAGGACAGGCATCAATCCGCATTTCGGCTGCAGCGGCAAGAAGGGTTCCCAAGCCTATATAAGCCTGTTTCGAGGTCCATGCCTGGAGCGCCTCGGGCGACCGGGATGCAACCGTACTGTTAATCAGGTTGGAATAATTCTGTAGTACTGCAACCGGGGTTCCGGTTACGTCGGAGGTTAACTTGATAAAGGTCTCTGTCTTTTGGGGCGAAACATCGGTATAGTGGCAAAAAAGAAAGAGATGCGAGGCATCTGTAATCTGCGGCTGGCCATAGGCGGCCTCAAGAAGCCGGGCACGAACTGCGGCATTTTCAATCACCAGCACCTTGTAGGGCTGAAGGCCGTACGAAGAGGCGGCAAGCCCCACAGCCTGTCTGAGCTGTGCAAGATCGGACGAAGATACTTTCCGGTTTTTATCAAACTTTTTGGTGGCATAACGCCATTTTAGGCTATCAATCAGTGTCATAATGAATAATTCTTTATATGTGCAGGGAGCAGCCAATCCATCTGACCGCTCTCCCTAACAACAACGCTTTCAGACAAAAGTTCACCTAAACCAGGCAGAAGCCTTACGAGTCGGACCATGAAGCGTAGAACCATAAAGCCACTACTTTCCAAAACCAAAATAGAGGGTTGCCTCGAGCCGCTGCCCGCCACTTCCATAATCGTTTTTCGACCCTTGCGGGCCCTCTTCCGCAGCCTGCGAAAATTTGGTGCCAATGGGGCTGATGCCATGTAAAACAGAGAGCGATCCCGAAGGAAACGGCGGATGAACACCCCCTGCCGCATGAATAGGCTTTTGAGGCGTGAAAAGATGGAGAAAGAGCGAATCGGTCGAAGAAACAAGGGTAATAGGCAACTCGGCAGTCTCAATCTTCACGGCATAAAAGTTTGCATAGTAGCCCTTAAATTCAGGATAATCCCACGATTGACCCGTTACGGTGTTGTTGTACTGTTTGGTATAAAGACCAAACTGGGGCCCCTTTAACCGGTTTTTCCAAACCCGATAGGGGCCGTTGGCCAAAAGCATAGCACCCTTTACCTTAGATTCGGGATACGAAAAGGTGATTCCTGCATAATCGAGCTGTCCCGAAGGCTGATAAGCGTAGTCGAGCCGGAGCCAGCCGTCGGGGAGAAGTGTCCACTTGGCCTCGCAAGAGCCGTTGTAGAGCAGCTCTACTGCATAGCCATTCGCGTCGGGATAGTGCTTGAGCCCGCTAAAGGAGGAATCGAAACCGGCAAAGCGAGGACCGTCGGTAAGCGATACCAACCGGCTACCCTTGGAGACGCCCGCAAGTTGCCCCGTGGCTTTATTTATCATAACCGACACATCGCCTGCTGTGAGGGTCAGAATCGAATCGGAGAGCGAACAGACCACCTTCTGCGTCTGCGGCGAAGAGGCCACTATTCGAGAAGCCATGGCCCTTGGCGAGGTGATGTTCCACGACCAGGTGTGAATGAGCCGATTGTCAGGATCGAAAGCATCTACATAGAGCACATCCCAATCGTGCCAATTTCGGGGCAGAGAGAGCGACAAAGCGCCTTTTTGGCCCGGAGCCACGCGGGGCGCCGCAACCGACCGCTCTCTGACAACCGGATTTCCACCCGAAAGAGGATTAGAATATTTTACCAGCCTGTAAGCAAAGCGGCACGCTTGTAAAGAGGTATAGAGGAATCGGTTGGTAACGGCCAGTTTCCCATCGAACGAGGGAGTAAGTCTGATGGTATCGAATTGTATGGGCGACCAGATCTCTCTGATGGTATAGTAACTCCCCTCTTTTTGGCCATAGGGGCCCACGATACCATCGGGGGCACGGTTTCCATTGGTGTCGATGGAGTCGTTAAGGTCGCGGCGCTCGGCGCCCTCATCAGCATATACCCATAAAAATCCGCCGGCTGCCAACGGTTTCGATTGCATCAGATTCCAGTAGTCATCGAGGCCCGCGCCATGTCCCCCATCGAAAAGGCCATGAAGAAACTCCGTGGGAAAATAGACCTCCTGCCTGTTAGTTAGCACATCCGCCACATACTTATACTTGGGATAATGCTTTGTATTAGTTCCATTTACAATAGCCCACGGCTCTATCACCACGCGCTTCTGGGGATCGTAGAGGGCGTAATCGTCGCGCACTTCTTTGTTAAAGCCGCCCTCGTTCCCATTATCCCAGAGCACAATGGCAGGGTGATTCACATCGCGCTCCACCATCTGTTTCACCAGCCGTTTGGCAGTGGGCGTATCATAAAATTTTTGCCATCCGGCCAACTCATCCAGCACAAACAGACCCAGAGAGTCGCAAACATCCAAAAAGTGCCTGTCGGGAGGATAATGGCTCATCCTCACCGCATTCATATTCATAGCTTTTATGGTATGTACCTCATCTATACTAATCTGCTTACTGCTGGTTCGACCCGAGGAGGGGTGAAAGGTATGCCTGCACACTCCCTTAAAAATTACCTTGGTTCCATTTACATAAAACCCATCTGAGGGGCGTAGCTCCACCGTTCGGAAACCGAACCGCTCCGTGAGGCGATGCACAACGCGGTTGTTCTCCTTTAGGGTCACCACCACCCGGTATAGATTGGGCGATTCGGGATTCCAGAGCAACGGTTTCGAAAACAGACCCTCCACCCGCGCCTTTTGCGCGCCCGGTTCGATTGCGGCTACCAGCGGTTTTCCAAAAGGTTTTCCGTTGAGATGCTCAACTTGCGCCTCAATCCGGTTGCCGCCCGCCAATCCGCCCAAATAGACATCCATGCCGAAGAGGCCGTCGGCCTTTGCATCAATGGCCACCCTCTCTACAAAGCGTGTGGGTTTTGCCTCCAGATATACCGGCCTGAAGATACCCCCGAACACCCAGTAATCGGAAATTCGTTCGGCCCGGTTCACACTCTCGTTCGAAGACTCTTTGCTCACTGTGACCTCGAGCAGGTTTTCTTCGCCATAGCGCAACCATTTACTCACATCGTACGAAAAGGGGTAGAAAGCACCCTGATGGATGGGTCCGGCCAACTCTCCGTTAATCTTCACTTCGGTATCGGTCATAGATCCCTCGAAAACTAGGAAGACCACTTTCTTTTCCCAGTGCGCAGGAACCTTAAAAGCATGCCTGTATAGCCCCTGTTCATTGGCTTTTCGGTTTACATCGCCATATAAATAGGAGCCAAATCCCTGGAACTCCCAATTCGAAGGCACCTGGATGGTCGACCACTTACCACTGTTCATTCCATGCGTACAAAAGAAATCCCAGGTTACTGTATGATCTTTGTCGGTGCCCGAAAGGTACCTGATCTCGGTTTGTTGTGCACTCAACAACCCGGTAACACACAGCAATAATAGAACGGTCAGTTTTGGCAGTTTCATAAGAACAAAGTATGAAAAATTTAATAGGTGTCAGTTAACGGATTTCGCCAAAGAAGCGATTCTCGTCGGTGCGGGGTTCATTCAACGGAACAATGATGGTTGACGGGCCCAAATTAACCGGATCGGTCCAGGCTCTGATAGCCCATACCACCTTTTTTTCGGGAGTTAATTCTACTGCTTGAACAGGTGGATTATCCAGATTCACCTTCCCGTCTCCGCTCCACTGGTTAAACCAATTGGTAACAATGGTATTGCCGTTAGAAAGGCGTACCGAGGTTTGGGGTGAGGTGATTGCATAACCCTGAATAGCAGGCAAAGAGCACTCCCACACCGTTTGCTGCGCAGGATTAATCTCACGAACCACCTTCTGGCACGTGATCAATATATTGCCGTTACTCAGGGGTTGAGCCGACCAAACGCCCGGTGCATCAATGGTTTGTAGTGCCTTTCCATCGGCATCGTATTCGCAGACTTTCCCCATATCCATGTGTGCCACGAGGTAGGTACCCTTATTGGTAAGCCGAGCGTGACGAAAATGTCCGTGCACCCCGTTTGGATTTCCTACCGGCAGAACCAGATCCTTTACAATCTTTCCAGTTATCTTATTCACAACCAAAAGCTTGGCGGGTTTACCATTCTGCAGGAAGATTACATGCTCCTTTCCAATGGGTTGTGCGGTGTGAATCTCACATCCTTCTGGTGCATTATAGTTCCAAACCACCTTTTTGTCGGGAGTAACTTCGGTAATGCCATCCTGATGGGCAAAAAGGACATTAAAAGTTGAGAGCAAGACTGCATCACTAATCTCACCCGCTGCAGGATGAGTATAGTTCCAAACAATCTCGCCATTCTTTACAATATACATATTCTCTTGCCTGGCCTCTCCGGCATAAAAAAAGTCGAGGCGCGACAGCCCTCCGCCGGGAAGATCGAGAGGAGAGAGACGCTCCGGAGCAGTTGCTCCAACATTTTGAGAAAAGAGGGGTAAATTCGGGCCAACAATAAAAAAAACCGACAACCACGCCAAAAAGAAAACACGAGAACCTGAAGACAAACGAACAGACTGATTTTTCATCAAACAAAAGAGTTATATGATTATCAAGGTGCGACCCGACCGCATACAAAAAAATTGCGGAGAGTCCACCCTATCAA
>CAYGID010000034.1:0-8996 GCA_964349835.1 uncultured Bacteroidales bacterium
GGCAAGATAGCCTCCCGTGCAACTCTCGGCTACCGAAAGGGTGGCTCCTTTTTCGGATAAAATGCGCGCAAGAAGGGCTTCCGGCGATTCGGCCTCTAGGCCCAGTATATATTTCCCGGCAATTTGATGCAAGGCCTTCGATCGGAGTTCCAACTCACTTTCAAGGAGAGTCAGATTGCTGCCTTTGGCCGTTAGCCGAAGTTTTACATATCCGGCCGAAGGAAGGTAGGCAAGCCTGATAAAGGGCGGAAGCGATAATTCCCAGTCCTGAATCAGAAGGGCAAGATCCGACTCCCCGATGCCGCTGGTCACGATCTTTTTGTGCCGTATAAACGGAAGGGAGAATCTCTCACGCAAGCGCGGCAACACCGATTGTTCCATCATCGCAGTCATCTCGTTTGGCACCCCGGGCATCGACACATAGACAACACCTTCCCTCTCCATCCACATGCCGGGCGCAGTGCCGCAGTGGTTGTGTAATACTGTGCAATTCTGAAGAACCTCGGCCTGCTTTACATTCAGGGGGTTCATCAACACGCCCCGGTTGCGGAGATAGGATTCAATTAATTCCAGTGAATGGGGATCCGGCACAAGGGTCGTTTCAAAATAGCGGGCCAGTACCGATTTAGTAATATCATCGCGAGTGGGCCCCAAACCACCTGTAACCAATACGATATGAGCTCTTTCCGATGCCGAAAGGAGCGCTTCCGAAATATCTTCGGCCGTATCGCCAATACTCACAATCCGGGCAACCCAGATTCCCATATCGTTTAGGTGTTCGGCCATCCATGCCGAGTTGGTATCGACAATCTGCCCGATTAAGATCTCATCGCCTATGGTGATGAGCTCCGCGGTAATCTCTTTGGGGTTCATTTATAATGCTCTTTTGGCTGGGCAAAGATACCCATCCAACGCTTCCCGGCAAACGATATTTTGCCTACTTTTACAAAGAAATCACTCTGGTATGGCGTTGCATTTCTCCATAAAAACGACTCCGCTGTTTCTCCTGCTGTGGGGATCTCTTTCGCTCTTATCGCAAGAGCCATCGGGACGCATTGTGGTTACCCATGAGGCAACGGTGGTCGATGTTTTTTCGCGCGAATCTTCGTACGAAGATCCGCTGGAGATTACCACCTATTTTGATACGCTTCATCTGGTGGCCGGAGGCACCCCCGCGATAAAATATTCGCTCGATTTTCATTTGCCAGGAAGCCCCCTTTCCTTTCAGAACACGCAAAGGGCTATGGTGCTTTCTCTTCTCTCCGGAACAGTCGATTGCAGGTACGAAAAGCAATATGGAGAGGGGCATGTCGACAGGGCCTATGTGAGAATTCTGTTTATACTCACTAAACCCGACGTTCCGAATTTCCTCCTCCCCCCTCGTCCCCTCTGTTGGGGCAGTTCTTTCCGGTTTCAAGCCGGGTCTGAATGGGCCGAACGATATGAATTTCAGGCCTCTTTGCCCGGAGTGATGGCCGGTTCCCTTTTGATGATTCCGGAAGCCGGTGTTGGCGAAGAACCTCTCAGAATCAGAAGCCGTGCCGGCAATTTTCATGGCACCAGCGAATGGTCGGCCTGGCGGGAGGTGCCTGTTTCCCGGCTAATAGGAGGATTAGAAATGGAGGGGGCAACCTATCTGACGGTTCAGCAAAACCATCTCTTTGCACTTCGCGATGACGATTCCGGGAGAGGCATCGATCTGTTGGCCGACAGTGAAACCACCTATTCTTGGAGTCTTTCACCGCGGGTCCAAATCGAAGGGAACAACAGCCCGGAGATTGCTTTTTCTTTGCCTCCCGGATATGCCGTGCTCGAATGTCTGGTGTCGAATCCTCGCTACTGTGGCGACACTACGCTGCGAAGAGGCGTAATCGGAGTTGAAGAGGCGGCTCACGGGTTGCCCGAAATTGCCATCAAAGGCGAATATGCAAGATCGGAAGCCCCATTTCCTCTATATCTGCGAAACAGTTTGTCGGAGCAGCCCGTCGAATGGTTTCTGAATGCACTGCCCCTCCCTCCCACCGATGGTCTCTTCTTTGTGAATCCGGCACACTTGCCTCAGGGAGTTCATCATCTTCGAACCCTTCTGCCTGGTTCGCTCTCCATAGAAGCATGGTTTTCAGTAGAATAGAAGCCTATGAATCGTTACTCTCTTTTCCCGGTTCCGTGCAAACAAGCCCTAAAATTGGTTTTTTGGATAGCAGGTATGGCATGTCTGGTCGCAAACGGGTCTTGTGTCTTAAAAGACGAAATCGAGCCTTCCGATCATTCGCCACTGACTGCCGATTCGCTCTTCGCAAGAAATCAGGCCACCTTGTTGGTCATGCAGGGCCACAATAGAGTGGTTATTCGCGATGAGGCGGGTTCGCAATCCTTTACGCAAATCATTCCGGGTGAGGAGAAAAACAGGTTACGCCTTTTTGCCGGCACCCTCCCGGGACCCTTTCTGCTCTTGGAGAGCCCCGAACTGATTCCCTTCGGCGAATCGGTTGCGCCTGCCCTCCTTTCGGAAGGCGAAATTTCGGTTTCGGGATGGAAATTGTTCTACAGGCCCGACCGCCCGTTGGGTGAACCTTTTGAGGGGAAAGAGCCTACAGAGCCATTGGAAATTAGCATTCTAAAGAGGGTGGAGATTCCCGGAGGCTTTCGGATATGGATCCGGGTCATCGATCCGCTGCAGAGTCGTGATACACTCCGTTTACTGATTCCTGTGCGAGCTATTTGAGCAAAAACGGCTCAGTTACACCGGATACTTCCAGGGAGAACGATAGGGTCGGGTAAGCAGTTTGTTGGCCTCCCGGTCGTTGACAAACAGCTCTTTACTGCCATCCCATACCAGCGAACGACCTGCCTTCATGGCCGCTACTCCCAGTAGGCTCAGGTTAGTGGAGCGGTGGCCGGTTTCGATGTCGCACAAAAGCTTACTGTTATTTTGGATGGAATCCGTCAGATTATTCCACATTTCCAGAATATTCTCTTTGTCGCGGTTATTGTAGGCCGACGCTTCATGAATCAATTGATCGTTTTGGTTGGTGGGGTAAAAGGTCCATCCATCGCCCCAACCCATGTGCAGAATGCCTTTCGACCCGTAAAAATAGGTGCCGATGTAATGTTTTTCGGAGTCGTTTCCGCCGTATTGGCGATGTTCCCAGAAAGCAGTGTATTTCTCAAACTCAAATGTGATAACCATGGTATCGGGCGCATCGGAGTTGTCTTTTTTTATCCAGCGCGAACCCGTTGCCGAAACTTTTTTGGGGCTTTGTTCTTCGCTCCACACCAACATCTGGTCGAGCCAGTGTACACCCCAATCACCGCACTGCCCGTTGGCATAATCCATAAACTGCCGGAAGCCTCCCGGATGAATCTTTCGGTTATATGGGCGATAGGGCGCCGGACCACACCACAAATCCCAATTCAGCCCTTCGGGGGGTTGGCTGTCGAGAACGGGATCATTTCCGTGCAGAGGATAATGCACAAAGTTTCTGACCATTCCAATCTCGCCCACCTTCCCCGAACGAAGAAACGCATGGGCATTCTGCAGCGCAGGATTGGCGCGGCGGTGAAGATCTACCTGCACCTTAACTCCCGATGCCTTTGCGGCGGCAACCATTGCCTTTCCTTCGCCGATTGTGTGGCCAACAGGCTTCTCCAGAAAGAGATGCGCGCCCGCTTCCATGGCGGCAATTGCCGTAAGCGCATGCCAATGATCGGGAGTAGCAATAATCACAATTTCGGGCTTCTCTCTGGCCAAGGCAACTTTGAAATCTTCGTACACCGCGGGACGACTGCCGGTAAGCTTTTCGAACTCCGCAGCGGCCTCCTGCAACATTCTTGTATCGACATCGCAAAGAGCTATTACTCCAACATTTCCTGAAGAGAGGGCTGTTCTGAGAATGTTCTTGCCCCACCATCCGCTTCCGATAAGTAAGGTGCGAAATTTCCGGGGAGCGGGCCGAATGCCTAATAAGGGGTTAACAGAAAAAGCGGCTGCTGCAAGAGCCGAACTCTTTAGAAAGGTACGTCGGTGCATAGATAGTCGTTGATAATTGCCTGCGAAAGATACTCAAATTTTCATTGTACTTTTGAACCCGAACTGGATTATCATTCGTTGCCACGGCCCTATGCATCACCTGTTACCCATTGATTTTCTTAAAGATCAAATAGTTCGTTTAGCAACCAGAGAGCAGGGGGTGCTTATACAGTCGCCCACGGGCTCCGGAAAATCTACAAGAGTCGCGCAGTTTCTGGTTGATCATGTGGTTGGGCCGCAGCAGCAGGTTCTTGTACTCCAACCACGTCGAATCGCAGCTCGTGTACTGGCATCTTGGGTTGCTGCCGAAAGAAAGAGCGAAGTGGGCAGAGAGGTGGGCTACCATATCCGTTTTGAGAATCATT
Organism: uncultured Bacteroidales bacterium; assembly: GCA_964349835.1. Lineage (GTDB taxonomy): Bacteria > Bacteroidota > Bacteroidia > Bacteroidales > UBA4181 > JAQVSH01. The sequence continues at coordinate 4,396 of CAYGID010000034.1, forward strand.
CGCGACCCGACACCCGGATTGTTTTTCTCACCGAGGGGGTTTTGCTGCGAAGGCTCTTGGCCAACGACCCGCTCGAAAATGTGGGCGCCGTGCTATTTGATGAATTTCACGAACGACATCTGGAAACCGACCTCACCCTTTCGATGGTGGTCAATCTGCAAAAAACGGTGCGACCCGACCTGAAATGGCTCATTATGTCGGCAACAGTTCAGCTCGATCAATTGCCTACGCCTCTCAAAAATATCCCCTCGATTACAGCCGAAGGACGCTCCTACCCGGTGCGCATTGAATACCTTCATACCCACTCCTCCCTTCCGGTTTGGGATAGTGCAGCAAGATTGTGCGAAAAGGCGGCAGCCGAGGTTTCTGAGGGCTCTGTACTAGTATTTATGCCCGGAAGCTATGAAATCAGGAAAACACTTGAGGCAATCGGACGCTCCACTCAGCTGAAGGGGTTTGAGGCTCTCCCTCTCTTTAGTGGTTTGCCGCGGAGCGAGCAAGACAGGGCGCTTGCGGCGCCTGCCCATCCCTTGGAACGTAAAATAATTGTTGCCACCAATGTAGCCGAAACTTCACTTACCATTCCCGGAATTATAGCAGTGGTCGATAGCGGAAGTGCCAAAATTGCCCGTTTCGACCCTACGAGAGGAGTGAACGGGCTCTTCATTGAGCCCATCAGCCGCTCCTCGGCCGACCAGCGAGCCGGACGGGCCGGGCGAACGGCACCCGGAATCTGTTATCGGCTTTGGCCTGCTCATCACCACGACAGCAGGCCCCTTGCAGAAGATCCTGAAATTAACCGGATCGATCTTTCGGGCACTATGCTGGGCATTCTTTCCGCCGGCTTTCCTTCGGCAGAGGCCTTTCCCTGGCTCGAGAAGCCCGATACGAGCCGAATAGAGGAGGCAATGCGACTGCTACTGCTGTTGGGCGCGGTCTCTGAAAGCCAAGAGCTGACAGAAACAGGGCGAAGTATGGCCAATTATCCGGTTCATCCCCGCTGGGCAAGAGTGTTAGTGGAGGCACGTCGTTTTGGGGTGTATCATGAGGCTGCTTTGTGGGTTGCTGTTTCGCAGGGCTCGAACCTGTTTCTCTCCTCAACAACGGCAGCGGTCAAAGAGGCCCCGACGGCGGGGTCGGAGACCCCCCGTTCCGACCTGATCGCTGCCGGATATGCCCTGGCTGCAGCCCTGAGCAAACAATTTTCGCCCCGCTTTATGGCACACTCCGGTCTTTCGCAGCGCGAAACGGTCGAAGCCGGCCAAACTTTCAAGCAGTTAGACGCCTTGTTACCCAACACTCCTTTTGCGCCCGAAGTAATCAGAAACCTTCTCAAATGCTTGCTGAGTGGTTTTCCCGATCACATTGCGCGACACGTTGCTTCCGGATCGCCCCATTACAAAACCTGTTCCGGAGTGAGTGGTCAACTCGCTGCCGAAAGTATTGCCTGCAATGCCCCTTACATTCTCTTTTCACGGATTGAGGCCTCCTCAAGACCGGGGAAGAGGTGGGTGTCGCTGCAGGGAGTATCCGAGATTGAACCGGAGTGGATCGAAGAGCAGTGTCGCAATCAGTTTGTCGTTTCGTCGGTTGTGGAATGGGCTCCCTCCCTGCAGCGAGTCATGGAGAAGCGCGAAACGGCATTAGGGCAACTCATCTGGAAGCAGGAATTTATTGAAACCGAAAACGATGATGTGGCCACCGAAATCTTATCGCAACTGATTATCGATAAGTCGATTCCTTTTCCTGCTTGGGATCATTCGGTAGATGCTTTTATTAAACGGGTTCGATTTACGGCCCGCCACAGCCATTCGCCAGGGATCGAAGATATAGACGAAGATGCTCTGAAGTGGATTCTGCAGCAGGCTATTTATAAGGCTCGCAGTGCGAAAGAGATTGCCCGGCGGGAGTTGTGGCCCTCTCTGTCGGGGTGGCTCCGCACAGGCGAAAAAGCGTTGCTCGACTGGTTTGCTCCCGAATCGATTCAACTGCCCGGAAGACGCCGGGCAACCCCGCTGCGCTATACCGATAGTGGCGAGGTGATTCTTTCCGACACCATTCAGAATTTGTACGACTGCCCCACACCCGTTACGGTAGCAGGAGGGCACACCGAGGTACTGTACGAATTACTAGCCCCCAGTCGCCGTCCGGTACAGCTAACCGGAAACCTCGACGCGTTCTGGAAAGGGTCGTACAAAGAGATCCGGAAAGAGTTGAAAGGCCGCTACCCAAAACACGAATGGCGCGAGTATTAACTTTTTATTGTACCTTTGCGCACTTATTTATATATATTTCATGCTATTTCAGAATCTTTCACTTATTGATCCTATCCTGAAAGCCGTTCAGGATGAGGGCTACACAGAGCCCACCCCAATCCAGGAAGTTGCTATCCCTATTGTTCTTAACGGAATCGACCTTTTGGGTTGTGCGCAAACCGGAACCGGAAAAACAGCTGCCTTTGCCATTCCCATTTTGCAACTGCTTTACGCCCAAACTACGACCCAAAACACAGGTCGTTATATTAAATCTCTGATCCTGACCCCTACTCGCGAACTGGCCATTCAAATCGACGAGAGTTTTTCGTCGTACGGCCGATACTGCGGGTTAAAACACACTGTAGTGTACGGAGGTGTGTCGCAGAAAAATCAAACCGATCAACTGAAAGCAGGCATCGACATTTTAATTGCAACGCCAGGCAGGCTGCTCGATTTATACCAACAGCGTTTTATTGATTTACGCCACATTCAAATTTTTGTACTCGACGAAGCCGACCGCATGCTTGATATGGGTTTTATTCGCGATGTGCAGCGGATCATTGAATTCATTCCCAAACAGCGCCAAACCCTCTTCTTCTCGGCTACGATGCCTCCCGAAATCTCGCATCTGGCCGATAATATTCTGCACAATCCCGAGAAGGTGGCTGTTACACCGGTCTCTTCGACGGTCGACAAAATCAAACAGTTTATCTATTTTACCGAAAAGGCCAACAAGAGGAAGCTATTAATCCATCTTTTGCTGACGCAGCCCGAAATTCGTTCGGCCTTGGTCTTTTCCAGAACCAAACATGGTGCCGACCGCTTGGCACGTGAACTTTCGAAAGCAGGCATTCCTACCGAAGCCATTCACGGCGATAAGATGCAAAGCGCCAGACAGCGGGCATTGTCGCGATTCAAACTGGGCGAATCGAGAGTATTGGTAGCCACCGATATTGCTGCCAGAGGAATTGACATCGACGACCTTTCGCATGTAATTAACTTCGACTTTCCCGATGTGCCCGAAACCTATGTGCACCGCATCGGACGTACCGGAAGGGCGGGACTTGAAGGCACAGCACTCTCTTTCTGCGATGTAGAAGAGATTCTAAACCTGAGAGATATTAATAAGCTGATTGGAAAGTCGCTTGAAATCGTTGAGGATCATCCATTCCCTGTTCCCCAGGCCGAAGCCCTCGGACTCGACAGAATTCAGGTTGTGAAGGACGAAAAACAGAAACCGGTTACCAGTTTCCGACGGAAAACAGAACCCTTCTCCTCTGCACAGCGACGCAGGCTTTTTAAACGCTAGATTTCCTCTTCTACCAAGTAGGCATTCCGGTCGGCTCCGTTTCGGGAGACCAATTCTGCAATAAACCCGGTTAAAAAGAGCTGGCTCCCGATAATCATGGCGGTTAGTGCCAGATAGAAGTAGGGGCTTTCGGTAACCAGGCGAGTCGGAATGCCCTGCGAGAGCATCTGCATTTTTTGTATACCCAGATATCCGGCGGCCAATAAGCCGGCAAGGAAGACCAGTGTGCCCAATAGACCAAAGAAGTGCATGGGGCTCTTTCCAAAGCGAGAGATAAAGAGAATGGTAAGCAAATCGAGATAGCCGTTCATAAAACGTTCGAGCCCGTATTTGGTGACCCCAAACTTTCGGGATCTGTGTTGAACCTCTGCCTCTCCGATACGACGAAATCCGGCCCGATGTGCCAGAACGGGAATATAGCGGTGCATCTCACCGAATACCTCAATACTCTTTACCACATCGCGTTTATAAGCCTTCAGTCCGCAGTTAAAATCATGCAAGTGAATGCCGGTAAAGAGTCGGGCGGTAGCATTAAAAAGCTTGCTGGGCAAGGTTTTCGAAAGAGGATCGTATCGTTTTCGTTTCCAGCCCGAAACCAGATCATATTGCTCTTCGGCAACCATCCGGTATAGGTTGGGTATTTCGTCGGGGCTGTCTTGAAGATCGGCATCCATGGTAATTACTACCTCTCCTTTGGCAGCCCGAAAGCCGCAGAAAAGAGCAGCCGATTTGCCATAATTCCTGCGAAAGCGTATCCCTCTGATTGAGGGATTGCTCTTCGCAAGTTGCGAGATAACCTGCCACGACCCATCCTTACTGCCATCGTCAACCAAAAGCATCTCGTAGGTCCATCCGTTATCCCGAACCACTCTGTCGATCCAGGAGGTCAACTCCGGAAGCGATTCAACTTCATTAAAGAGAGGTATTACTACAGAAAGCTGTATCATAGACTAACGAAAATGGTTATTACGACGTACGAGAAGCGAGAGCATACAAAATGCCGATACCCCAGCCGATAAGAGGATTCCCATGAATGA
>CAYGID010000034.1:9096-22153 GCA_964349835.1 uncultured Bacteroidales bacterium
AGGCCGCCAAGAACGGCTCCCCAAATCATAGCACTCTCCTTTAATGACGGTTGCTCCATACGTAACAGATATTCGGTTCTTTCGGACAAAGATATCCTTTTTCGTCGGAATTGGCCAGTTGCACTTGCAGCGCAACATTTTTTTTGTACTTTTGCGCGGGGTAAGTCCTACACGATCAGCTCCTGTTGAACCCCCCCAGGACCGGAAGGTAGCAAGGGTAAATGGTTGAGCGGTGCGATGTAGGGGGCTTACCCCTTTTTTTATGCATTTTCGCCAAAATTGGGTATTTTCGCCGGCAGACACATCGTAAAACGGGCCGAATGCATAGTCAACCACGCAAACTATTTCTCTCTCCCTGGAGCTTCCGCGAAGGGTTGTGCCTTGGAGGCACTCTTCTCCTTTCAGGCTTTATTTTGGAGGCAGCTGCCGGAGCTCCGGCCATGCCCGGACATCCAATGAATATCTTTCTGGGCGTAATGTTAGCCGCAATGGTATTCTATCTTCACAAAACAGCTTCCGACCACCCCTTTATCAAGTGGCTATCCGGTGTGCCGGGTTCGGTAAGCGCTTTTGCCACCTTTGCCGCCCTGGCCACCCTGATTGCCTTTATTCCCCAAACAGGTGCAAGCAAAGGGGTTATCCACCTTTTGGCAATGGACCGGGTAACCCAAAGTTGGCCATATGCCCTCTCCATCATGTGGTTGCTGATTTCGCTCGGCTTGGTGATTCTACGAAATCTTCGCGCAACCCGCAGGGGTATCTTCTTTTTGCTGCATCATGTGGGTCTCTGGTTGGTACTCTTTGGCGGAGGTCTGGGCGCGGGAGAGATGCAACGTCTTGCGGTTCAAACCATAAAGGGAGAGACCGTTGCCGAGGCCATGACTATGGAGGGCACTGTAAAGCCACTCCCCTTTGCTCTTTCGCTGCTGCAGTTCGATATAGACTATTTTCCCCCTAAACTGGTGATGATCGATGCGCAGACAGGAAGAATGTCGGATAAGAAAAAGGCTCTCCCCTTTGCACAACCCGGAAAGAGTGCACATCTGCATGGATGGGAAATCACCACCCGGGAGCTGCTTCCGGCTGCACTGCCCCGTGAAGAGGCCTTTGTCGAGATAGATATGCCCGGTTCCGGATCGGCCGTTTATGTAACCGCCTTTCATAAGAAAAGAGGGCTCAAAAGAGAGGGTTGGCTCTTTTCGGGCACACCGAACATTGATCCCCAAGGTCTCTCGCTCGACGAATCGACCCTGCTTTATATTTTTAAACCCGATCCAAAAGAGTTCCGTTCGGAGTTGATTGTACATACCCGCAATGGGGAGGAGAAGCCGATTTCCCTCATCGTAAATCATCCTGTGAAGATTGAAGGATGGGATATTTATCAAACAGGATACGACACGTCTATGGGAAAGTTCTCTAATGTCAGCGTTTTGACTATGGTGTACGATCCTTGGATCAAAATCGTTTACCTTGGTATCGGAATGATGCTGGCGGGAGCATTTGCTTTGGTGATTTTTGGCACCGGGCGCAAACAGGTTACACCTTAAATTCTTCGTTGTAATGGCTTGGCATAGTTATCCTTACTACTATATTTTTACGATCCTTGTTTGGATTGTGGCTCTATCGAGTTGGTTTTTCGGCAACAACAGGATTCTTCAGAGAAACTGGCTGCGCATAGGCTCGCTAACAGGAATGCTCATTATTGGCGCCTTTCTGGCTCATCTCTGGGTCGAGTTAGAAAGGCCGCCCCTTCGTACCATGGGTGAGACCCGCCTATGGTACGCCTTTTTGTTGCCTGCAGTGGGTCTGATGATAGACATCCGGTGGCAATATCGGTGGCTACTCTCCTACAGTCTGGTTCTATCGTCTGTATTTTTAACCATCTTGCTGTTAAAACCCGATATTTTCGATCAGGCGTTGATGCCTGCTCTGCAAAGTATCTGGTTCGTTCCTCATGTATTGGTCTATATGATTTCGTATGCCTTCCTGGCTGCCTCGTTTATCATTGGAATTAAGGGGCTAAGCGATTTGCGTAAGGCAAAAGAGGTGCGGCATCTGCTGCTTCTTGCCGATAATGTGGTCTATATGGGAATCGGCTTCATGACTATCGGGTTCCTCTTTGGTGCCATTTGGGCCAAAGAGGCTTGGGGAAACTACTGGAGCTGGGACCCTAAAGAGACTTGGGCTTTCCTCACCTGGTTTGCCTACCTGCTGTACATACACTATCGGCGCTACAAATCGGCACACCAAAAAAGTGCCTTTGTGTTGCTGATTATTGCTTTTGTTATCCTCATTATCTGCTGGATGGGGGTTAATTATCTCCCATCGGCACAAGGAAGCATGCACGTGTATTAGGTTCCTGAATGCATTTGCCGTTACGGTGAATCTATTCGATACACGGTAACGGCAAACAACTTGACGATGAAACCTTCGACTATCCCGATCAGGGCTTCAGCCTAACCCTGACCTGTTTTCCGGTATACTCAATACTCTGCATCTGTCGGACTTCAGTTCCCTCACCTGTTTGGGGAGAAATAAGCAAAACGCGGAAATGGTATTTCTCGGGCATACCCCGAAAGTGCCCCTTTCGGGTGCCAATGGTTAATCTGTTGGCTCTCTCGTTCCATTCGAAAGGGATCTCTGTAAAACGCCCCTTTTCATAGTTGTAATTATCGCCCTCATCATCGTAAAGGGTAAAAGTGCCATCGGCTCCCGCGTATATGCGAATCTCGAACGAATCGCGCGGAGCTTCGGCAGAGCTCTGTACCTCGCGACCCAATGGAACAATAGCACCTGCTTTTACAAAAAGAGGAATTTCGTCGAATGGAGAATCAACCGTAGCCTCGGCTCCGCCGGAGTAGGCCTTCCCTGAACGGAAATCGTACCATGTTGTGGATCCGGGAAGATAGACACTACATTGGGTTGCCCCGGGTTCAGTTACCGGAGCCACCAGAAACGATGCGCCAAACATGTAGAGATAGGGGTGATTCATGGCTTCGCGATCGGAGGCAAAATCCATCACCAAAGGACGCATCAGAGTTGAGCCATTGGTCACTTTCCAGGCTTCGGAATAGATATAAGGCAATAGCCTGTAACGCAAATTGAGCATCTTTCGCATACTCTCCTCCACTTTGGATCCATACTTCCAAGGCTCGGTTTCGCTCATATAACCGTGCATCCGGAAGATCGGATTAAGAGCTCCCCACTGAAACCATCTTACAAGCAGTTCGTGGTATTTCGGATCGGAATATTGCGAAGCTCCGGGACGGAAGAAGCCTCCGATATCGGTTGTCCAATAAGGCAACCCGGTGATGGTAAAATTCAAGCCGGCTACAATCTGACGACGATAGGTATCCCAATCGCCACCAATATCGCCCGACCAGTTGATTACGCCATATCTTTGCTGGCCCAGGAAGGCCGAACGGGTGAGAATACAGACCCGCTTATCTTGCGAGGTCTCTCTTTGCCCTTCGTATACCGCTTTGCTCACCATCAACGGATAGGTAAGACGGTAGAGATCGCCGGGGCCGATATAGGTCTTTTCGCCTGTGAGCGCATCATTTTCGGGTTCGACTGCATCCATCCACCACGAATCTACGCCATTGTCGAACATATTCACTTTCAATGTGTTCCAATATTCTTTTCGGGTCTCGGGATTATAGTAATCTAACCATTTGGTGCCGGGGATAAAACGATTTTTTGCCACATACTGCTTCCCGATTTCGGAGTTCTGATCGGGATTCGACCAAATAGAGATATTGAAATGGGCGTTCAGTTTGTGGATTTCACCGATAAATCCGGCAGGATCGGGATATTGTGTGGCATCGAACTGGGGAACGCCCCATCCCCTGCTCCCCCAGTATTGCCAGTCCTGCACAATTACATCCATCGGAAGCCGCCGTTCACGAAATGCCTTTACCGTTTCGACCAGATGTTTGGCAGAAGTATAACGTTCGCGACATTGCCAGAATCCGTAAGCCCACCGTGGAAACATTGGTGCCTGACCGGTTAACTTCCGATAGGATGAAACCACCTCATCGGCCGAACCGGAAAAGAGCACATAATCGACCATTTTGGCGTGAGGCGACCGGAAAGTCAGGAGATCTTCTCTCTCTTTCCAGGTTAGCCGTGGCTTGTTATCCGATTTGCAGAGCAACTGTACCTTATGGGTTCCTGCCGTAAGTTTAACGAGCACGCCAGCCGTGGGGGGCAGCCACATGTTGTTCTGATCGATAACAGGCTTTCCGTCGATAACCACATAGTGACGATTTCCCATTCCTCCCAAGTCGAGAAAGATAGAGTATTCGCCATCGCGGGGAACCGAAAAACTACCCTCATAGAGCGATTGATTTTGGGAAACCCTTTGGGTCCCGGCAGTGGTAGTTACCTCGGCCACCCGGCTGCCCTGCTCTCCACGCTCCACTTTTTGCAGAGCTACGGGCTCGTCGGCGGGATTAAAGTCGGTGAGGCCATATTGGTGCCACAACAGACCATATCCTTTACTCGAATAGACAAAAGGAATGGCAATCTGGCTGTTTACCTGCGTTAATCTGCGCGAAATCCCATTTATTTGGTAATGCCCGTCTTGGAACTGACCCAAACCAAAAAGCGCCTCGTCCTTATCGGAATGGAAACGTTGTTCCACAAAATAACAGGGTTCGCCCATTACCGCATCGGGGCGGCAAATCCGGGAGCCGGCCATTTCGCGAATAAGAGGCCTCCCCGAACCATCGTAAAACGATACAGTTCCGCTCTTCTTATCGACCATGACCGACAACTTCTTGAGTTGAACCTGCAGACTCTGTTCCGTCTCTTTCACCGAATAGACCGGCACACTATAGCTTTGAGTAAACACAAACACCGGTTGTGAGGTATCCGGAACCTCATAAAACCTGATTCTAACCGAATTGTCGGAGAGTGGATCGATAGCCATTGTTCCGGAACTGAGGCTAATCCGAATCGATTTCTCTTGGACAGGGGCAACACTTGCCCTGCTCTGCAGGCAAACCATAAGGAGCGAGAGAGAAAAAAACGAGAAAAGTTTGTGCATAAGTAAAGTCTACTTTAGTGGTGAAATACGATAAAGTCCTGCCCCGTGCTGGGGAATTTCGCGTCCAAAACGCTTTTTGAATACGCCCAGTTCCTTTTCACTCCAGAGATCGGTTATACGGGCCTTCCCTTTAATGCCAAGCTGCGCAAAATCGACAGTGACTTCGCTTACCTCTTTGAATTCTATATTACTCTTATCTACCAGTACGCCAAAGACTACTGATCCGCCATCACGCGTTACAACTCCCTTCACGGTAAACGTATCGTATCCTTCGGGCAGGTTGTATATGATAACCGATTGTGAATGAATACCTATACCTTTCACCGACTCTCCATCGATACGCAAAGGGCGGCCCTCACAACTCCTGTTCACATTGGCCTCGCCCCAACCTGAAGTGGCATTTTCCCATTTCAGTTCGGTAAGGCTGAGGCTTCCGTTTGGCCCATGCAACATCGGATCGACCCAAACGGCATGATCATTGTCGAAACCATTTCCTCCATCCTGGACAAAGAGCACCAATTTTTTACCCCCCTTTACCGAGATATCTATTTCTTGCGAACTTCCATTTCCGGCAATGACCGGACTGGCATAGTCGGCATTCGAAAAATCGATATTATCGCCCTTGCTCTGGGCATTGAAGAGCGCTACATACTTATCGTTGCTTCCGGGAACATCGGCTGCCCAAACTATAAGGTTCTGATTGCGCGAAATCTGTCGATTATTTGAGCTTTCCTGATTCACCTTTAACATGGCCGGATGGGTCAACATTCTCTTCGTAAAGGCGTCCAGTTTGGTCATGTCGCCCCCGAAAATCAACGGAGAACGGCCTATAGCCCACAGGCTCATAAGAGTATATTGCTCATCTGTTGTGAAATTGGTTTTCCTGCCAAAATCGATGATTCCTATGGGCAACATATCGGCATCGGGGTAATAACCGACACCCCGATAGGGAGTCCATACATCTAAACGCTCAAACATTGCCTGCAACAGACCCCAACGATCCCAAAAATCGTCGGTAATGCGCCAAAGATTGGCATGGTTCATTACATGTTCGCCCTTGGCTACCGGCGTGGCTCCCGGCGACAAACTCAATATAATGGGGCGGCCAGTCTTGTCGATCGCTTCGCGAAGGGCCTCAATTTCTGCCATCTGAACCTCATTATACGGGCGCGAAATGTCGTCTACCTTGATATAGTCTACACCCCAGTCGGCATACATCTGAATGATAGAGTGGTAGTATGCCTTCCCTTCGGGTTTTGTGGCGTCGACCCCATACATATCGGGATTCCATGGACAGATGGAACGAGTGAGGGCAATATCCTGCGCTCGTACATTTGTACCAAAGACAGGGGTATTGGCTCTCACTGCCTGTTTGGGGATGCCCCGCATAATATGAATGCCAAACTTTAATCCCTTTGCGTGTACGTAGTCGGCCAGTGGCTTAAACCCCTGCCCGTTAGCCGCAGAGGGAAATTTCTTAAGGCCGGGAGTCAAACGTCCGTATTCATCCATTGTAAGCGTTGCGTTTGGATTGTAGGCATGTCCTTTTGATTCGGGTTCATACCATTGAATGTCGACAGTCAAATAGCGGTAGCCCGAAGGAAGCAGGTGCTCAGCCATGGCATCGGCCTGCTCCTTAATCTGTTGCTCGGTTACTGTGGTTCCAAAAATATCCCAACTGTTCCAGCCCAAGGGAGGTTTGGGTGCAAACTTCCAATACGACGGGGTGGTAGGGGTTTGCGCTACAACCAGAGTGGCTGTAAAAAGCAGCGAAAAAATCCAGGTCAATTTTTTGTTCATATACATTATCATAAAGTTTTTAAATCCGTTTTTCTATCCGTTTTTAAAGCCAAAGGTAGCGGCTATTCGGGTGTCTGGTAAGCAAACGATTCGAAAAATGCCGGAGCCTCGGAGGAGTTTCCGTTTCCTGTAGCATAGAAACCCACATAGACGCCTGTGAATCCGCCTACCACTTCGGTACTCAAATATCTGGCATCTACATTTTCGATCTCGGCAAAGGGACCATTTTGCGCATAAGAGAAAATAAACCGTCCCTTCTCGCACGAAATCTGCAAATCGACTGCCCCCTTATCCAATGTTATCTCTTTGCTCTTATGCACAATAGAGCCAAACTGCAACTGTGCGAAAAGTACGCGCCGATTGCCCGATTTCTTTACCAAAAGATCGAAATGGTGATCCTCGTGTACCAACGTCAGCCCGGCCTCTTCGTTTGCATTTTTGGGATCGAACCGCATACGGGTTGCTGCCGTAAAGCGGTGATGCTGCAATCGCCGGCCGATAAATGCCGGTGATGCGCCCTTCTCTCCTATCCGATTAGCCAGCCCCATTACACGGAGAGCGCCCTCTTCGAACGAATAAAAGGCGGAGGGATACTGAATAAAATTCCACTCCAGACCCAATCCGGGGCCTTGGAAGCTTTGCGTTTCGGGTTTAGCTGCAAAAGGCTTTTGCTCTAATGTGGGGCAGGTCATATTGGCAGTAACCACACCGTTTCCGTTTACTACAGGCCATCCGTTCTTGGGCCAGGAAACGGGAGCCAGGCAGGTTTCCCTGCCCAGGATATGATGCACCGGATAATCTACCACCTTGCGATAACCGTGGTGCAACATCCACCACGAACCGTCGTGTGCCTGAACCAGATCGGCGTGACCCACCCCCTGTATCGAACTCGACTGCCCTGCCGCATTAGCGTGAGCCAAAATAGGATTGGCCGGATTGGAAATATAGGGACCCCAGATCTGGCTACTGCGGGCAATGGTTTCGGAGTGGGCTTCCTCGGTTCCTCCTTCGGCTGCCATCAGGTAATAGTAGCCATCCTTCTTATAGATATGGGGTCCTTCGGCATACCTCCCTCCGGTACCCCACCAGATTTGCCTTCCTTCCGAAAGGAACTTCCCGCTCTCTATATCTAGCTCGTACAATACAAAGGAGGAGGAGATAGCATATACCTTGCCGTCATCATCGAAAAAGAGATCGGGGTCAATTCCGGGAAGGTTTATCCGGATAGGATCAGACCAGGGGCCTGCGGGATTTTTTGCGGTTACATAAAAATTCCCTTCGTACCCAATGTTGGTGGTAATCATATAAAAGGTACCCTCATGATAGCGTATGGTACTGGCAAAAATATTCAGTCCCCTCGGCAACTGCTCTTTACGATCTATGCAGTGCCCTATCTGCTCCCAATGCACCAGATCTTTGCTATGAAACACCGGAACCGCCGGAAAATAGCCAAAGGTACTGGTTACCAAATAGTAATCATCACCTACACGGCACACACTCGGATCGGAATAGAATCCGGGAATCACGGGGTTACGGTAGGTAACCGCCTCACCGGCGATAACTCCGGCAGCAAAGGGATTGTTTGGACGCTGTGCCTGGAGCGAGATACCCCCAAACAATAGAAGTAGTGCAATAACGAGCGAATTTCTCATACAATCGGATACATTTTTTAAATCATTGCTTTACGATAATCCGTACCAATATAAGAATAATGGCCGATACTGCTAACGAGGCCGCATCCTATCAGGTTAGCGTATTGTACGCGATTACAAAAGCGGAACCAACGACGCTGCGAAACCTCCCCTGCGTAACATCCTCACAGGAACGGTACTCTCGGAATTGACCACCCGATATTCGGTAGAAAATGCAGTGTCGTGTATACCATCGGCAATCAGCGTTAACCGATATTGTACCCCTTTGGGCAGAAAAGCCAGCGAAATTCGTTTTCTCTTCTCCCTCAACTCGGCGTTGATTCCCCCAAGATACCAGGCATCCCCCTTTCGTCGGGCCAAAATCACCTCTTTCCCGGGATAGCCATCGAGAAACTTACTGTCATCCCACGAGGCGGGCACCTCTCTCAGAAACTTCTTTGGCTCGTCGGGCAACCGATCGTATCCCTCCGGTCGGTCGGCCAGATGTTGCAATCCCGACTCAAACAGCACACTAAGCGCCAGTTCGTGTCCGTACGAGGTAACATGCGGATACTGAGAGTTGGTAAAGGTAACCGGGGTGTAGTCCATGGCACCCACCACATTTCGGGTAAAAGGAAGTATGGTATTGTGTTCGGGCGCGGCCAAGGTCAATTCCGGGCCATTATTGTACCATTCGGCACCTCTGACCCCCTCGTAAGTCATCAGATGGGGATAGGTGCGAACCCAGCCACGGGGCACCAGACACCCATGAAAATAGACCATCATCTTATACTTTGCCGCATCGTCGAGAATGTCGAGATAATAGCTGATCATATCCTGTTTCTCGCTTTCGAAGAAGTCTATTTTCACCCCGTAAATACCCAATTGTTGCAACTTAGTAAATTCCGCCACCCGGTTTTCATGGGTAAGCATCCGATCTTTTGGGGTGGACTGTACCCAGGTATGATCACCACCCGAGTTATACCACAACAGGGGCTTAACCCCTATCGAACGGATATAGGCAAGCGCGTCTTCCAGCTTTCCCCCATTGCCCATAGCATCCCACTCCCAGTCGAGCAGTGTGTAGGGCCAATCCATACGGGCCGCCAGATCAGCAAACTCACAAACCACCCGAAAATCTCTGGTGCCGTGATTTTGCGACCAGTAGTTCCAGGAAACCTTACCGGGTTGGATCCATTCGGTATCCTGCATCGCAGAGGGAGTCGAAATATCATCAATCAGCGTCGATTCCACAATTGTGGCCAGACTTCCCAACAAAACAACCCTCCAGGGCGACTTCCAGGGAAGAGAGATGCGGGGCAGCGCTTCGCCTTTTCCCCGGGCGTCGTGCGGATCCGGAAAGGTGAGTTTATACACAGCTGTATCGGCCCGATTACTCAGCTTGGTGCCGCAATAGTGCCTGTCGAGATCGGCTTCGTGCAGCAAAAACCAACACCCCTCGTCTACCGACTGAAAAAGCGCGGGATAACACCACTCCTGACCGGGCGCCCCCTTCGTCATCATTTGGTACAGCCCCTCGTTAGCCGCATTCCAGCGTTCGAGCCACCGTTTTGTCGCTCCCGGAATCTGGTACGAAGTATATTCGTCGTTCACCACAAAGTTGCCACCCTTCTCGGGAAAGGCATACCGAAAAGCAGCCCCGTCGTTGTAGGCACGAAGAATCAGCTGCATCCGGGCTTTCGAGGGGGTCTCGAACGAAATGGCAATCTCGTTGGCCTCGTTACTACAGGCCGAGCGTTTTCCATGCAGAGCGGTGTAGGCCTCCTTAATGGCAACCACCTTGCCGGTTCCGGCATATGTCAGACTGTCGGCAAACTGCTGGTCGTTGCGCAGAAGCCCCAGATCGATACGGGGAATGGCTTCGCTCAGCTTACCGTTTTCGGAATAGTGAACCTGTAGATACCATTTTCCCACGCCCGTAGGGGGCTGATGCAAGTCGATCCGCACCTTTTGATTTGGCGAGGAGAGCGTTGCTTTTTGTGAAAAACCGGAAAGGGGAACAACCATTATCCATGCCCCCACAGCAAACCGAAACAGGAAGGAAAACTTTGTCATGCCCAATTAGAGTTTAACGGTAAGTGGCTGACCTGTGTAGGTAATCACTTTATCGAACTCGCGAGTTGGCTCCATTCCGGCGCCCTTTTGGTCTGAGACCTTCACCAGGTTAAAGGTGCGGCTCTGCAACATCCCTTCGAACGAACCGGATCGTGAAGCAATAGTAAGCGTCTGTTTTGCATCGTTCCAAACAAAACGAATGGTAGAGAACTGCCCCTTTTCGTAGTTATAGTTGTCGTTCTCGTCTTCATACAACACAAACTCCCCGTTGGCACCAGGATAAATCCGAATCTCCAGATTATCCCAACGTTTCTCCTCGGCATACTGTACCTCGGGACCCATGGGAAGGATACTTCCGGCCTTCACATAGAGGGGCATGATATCGAGCGGAGCCTCTTTCGAAACAGTTACACCTCCCAAAACAGCCTTTCCCGTCCAGAAGTCAATCCAGCCGGCTCCTGCAGGCAGATAGAGCGATTTGGATTTTACCGACGAGAACTCCTCTTTTCCATCAGCAGTGTACATCCGCTCCGTTACCGGCGATACAAGCAGCGACTTCCCAAACATATAGGTATCATTTATGTCGAGCGCAAGCGGATCGGATGCAAAATCCATCACCAGGGCTCTGATCATACTCGATTGGTTTGCCGTAACATCCCACGAAGTAGAATAGATGTAGGGTAACAACTTATATCTCAGAACAATAAATTTTTCTATGGCATCATAAACAGGCTCGCCTTTCTTGCCAAACTGGTATATTTCACGGGGTGCATCGGCTCCATGTGAGCGCATCATGGGCGAAAAGGCACCAAACTGCAACCAACGGGCATAGAGTTCGCGATATTCGGGATCGTTGAGTTTGTTTCTGAATCTCGAAAGGAAAAACCCTCCTATATCGCTGTTATAATAGGGAATACCGCAAAGAGAAAAGTTCAAGCCGCCCGAAATCTGGTTCCGTAAAGCCTCCCATGAGGCGGTTACATCGCCCGACCAGGTGTTGGCACCATATCGTTGCTGACCGGCAAAAGCCGATCGGGTTAAGATGAAAACCCGCTTGTCGGAGGTTACGGCTCGCTGATTGTCGTACACCCCTCCCACCGTCATTAAAGGATAGGCGTTTCTCACCTTTCGGAACGAGCCCATAAAGGTCTTCGTATCCATATCTTCGGGTTTGAACTGCAGGTGATCGGGTTCGGTTGAATCCATCCACCAGCCATCCATCCCTAAAGAGAAGATTCCGGCGTTGAGATATTTCCAGTAGATGTCGCGTGCTGCAGGATTATAGGCGTCATACACCCTTACTCCCGAAGGGTACTCTTGATTAGGCGGCCACTTTTCGGATCCCGATTCAGGCCAGGTTTTAATGTTGTAGAGTGCATCTATCTTCTCCAGTTCGGCATAGGGCTTGGTATGGGGCCCGAACGACGACCAAATTGAGATAGCCATATGTGCATTCAACCGATGCACATCTTCGATCATCTTTTTCGGGTTGTAAAATTCTGTATTCAGAAACTCCATGGCGTTCCAGAGATAATTATTCCCCCAGTACTGCCAGTCCTGAATAATACCATCGATAGGCACCTGCAGTTCGCGATATTGCCGAACCACACCTACCATCTCATCCTGACTTTTGTAGCGCTCTTTACTCTGCCAGTAGCCATAGGTCCACAACGGAAACATGGGCGCCTGTCCGGTAAGATCGCGCATCAAAGCCACCACGCCATCGGCATTGTTGCCGGCCATAAAATAGTAGTCAATTCCCTGACCCACCTCCGATTGGAAAGAGGTACTCTCCTCATTATCGCGAAAGGTTGTGGGCGAATAGTTATCCCAAAAGAGGCCATACCCCTTTACCGACTGAAAAAAAGGAACAAAATCCTCTGTATTATTTTGAACCATACGGATTTGCAGATTCCTCTGCACCATTTTTCCCCGCTGCATAATTCCCAATCCATAAATCGCCTCTCCCTTATCGAGCAAAAACGACTGTCCCACACTGAGCGTTTTTTCGCCGGCATCATCGAAATCGGTAAAAGTTGCACCCGACTCCTTCTCCATCAAAAGCTTTTGGCCTTTAGCCGAGAGAAATTGCACAGAACCATCACCCAGGCCTAGTACCACCTGTAGCGCATTGGTTTTTAGCACAACCTTACCTCCCGACCCTTTCACCGTAAAAGGAGTCGACTCCGGATCCTTCACCACCGAGAGACTCTTCTTCTCGAAAGAGCCACTAGCCGGCCATTTCACAATCCTCACCACAGAAGGGCTAAAAAATTGCACCTCCACCATCACCGAGTTAACCTCAGCCTGAACTCCCCTGTCGGTTTTTTTATACTGCTCCTCCACAGCCGATACCTGCACAACCCCACACAACAACAAAAAAACCACAAACCATCTACTCTTCATAACCTTCAAATTAATTAAACATAATCAAATAAATGCTCTAGTGCTCTAGTGCTCTAATGCTCTAATGCTCTGGTGCTCTGGTGCTGCGCGCCAG
>CAYGID010000035.1:0-21386 GCA_964349835.1 uncultured Bacteroidales bacterium
AAACGGTAGATTTGAATTTGTACGTTGGTTTTGAAAAGCCTTCTAATCAGACCAATGTGGAATTGAAACATGAAAAAAGTAGCCCCGTGTCATGGTTTCGACATCTTCTAATCAGACCAATGTGGAATTGAAACGTTCTCCGGATTGGCTGAATTTACGGAGCTGCGGGCTTCTAATCAGACCAATGTGGAATTGAAACAACAGAACAGCTGTGGTACGTGGAATTAGACGATGCTTCTAATCAGACCAATGTGGAATTGAAACAAATCGCGATCATAAGCAAATCGAGCGGGGAATTCTTCTAATCAGACCAATGTGGAATTGAAACGCACGATTTCTGACGGGTCGTAGCAAGGCGTAAATTCTTCTAATCAGACCAATGTGGAATTGAAACTCACAACGCACAGGACATATTGCTTAACGCGGGTCTGCTTCTAATCAGACCAATGTGGAATTGAAACGTGCAAGGCCCAAACAGTGACGTTTGGTCGGTAATCTTCTAATCAGACCAATGTGGAATTGAAACATTGGAGGGCTTGCAGAGATCGCGCACCGGGAAGGCTTCTAATCAGACCAATGTGGAATTGAAACGGGCAGCAGAGATTATTGGGGGCTCTGGCGAGGACTTCTAATCAGACCAATGTGGAATTGAAACAAGCCCCCTCTTATGTAAATCGTTCTTTTCGTTCCTTACTTCTAATCAGACCAATGTGGAATTGAAACCGTCGCTTACACGCCGGAAGGCGTGAACGTGGGATCTTCTAATCAGACCAATGTGGAATTGAAACCGCATCATAATCTCAAAGCTGTGCAGGCGTCCAACCTTCTAATCAGACCAATGTGGAATTGAAACGAGCAGACCCGGAGCCTTGGCGAAGGCGTACCGAACTTCTAATCAGACCAATGTGGAATTGAAACTGAAGTCGATCGAGCGCAACCGGCAGGGAGATTTGGCTTCTAATCAGCCCAATGTGGAATTGAAACTTAACATGTCCCAGGGGCGCGTGGATTGAAACGCTTTTAATAATGCAATGTTGAACCTTTCGCATCAAGTCGCGCTCCTCAGGGGCGCGTGGATTGAAACTTCCAGTTCTCGATTTTTACGTCCGTCATGCGGGTCGCGCTCCTCAACTGGCTTGCAAGTTGCTCTGGAAGAAGGAAAAGAGGCTGACGAGTTTCCGACAATTGAAAAAGTAAACAATTTTGTTTACTTTTGCCCCCAAAGAGGCTTTTTGTCATGAATAAGGAAATCTCGATCATAAAAGGGATCCACCCGGGGATTATTCTTAACCGGGAACTCAAGAAGCGCAAGCTCCCAAAGAAGCGCTTCGCCTTGTTAATTGATGAGTTCCCCCAAACTATCGGAGCCATTACAAAGGGGAAACGACGGATCAATCCCCAATTATCCATCAGAATAGGAAAGGCACTTGGAGTAGATGAAGACTATTATTTGGTTTTGCAGGCTTTCCATGATATCGAGCAGGAGAAACGGAAGCTCCATGCCTCTCTGCATCCGGATTTGTTGAAAATACGACCCGTCATTTTTTGGGATACAGAGATCCGGAAAATCGATTGGATAAAGTACAAGACTTCCGTAATTCGACGGGTCTTTGAAAGGGGAAACGAAGAAGAGAAACTCGAGATCACCCGTTTTTACGGACAGGAGGAAGTAACTAAGATTGTAAAAGAGTTCGGTGATTTGGCAAACCAGGCCGTAATGTTTGAATAGCCTAAAAAAATTGAAAAGATGTCTGAAAAGTTATTTTTAAGAGGTGTAACCCCTTTGCTTCTATCCACCTTAAAAATAGTGATGGCAACAGAAATCTTCCATTCTTTCAGACTGGTTGGAGGAACTGCTTTGAGTTTACAACTGGGACACAGGGAATCGGTTGACATTGATATGTTTACTGACTCAGAATATGGGACAATCGATTTTGATTCCATCGATACGTTTTTAAGAAAGCAATTCCCATATGTCGATACAAGTAATACAAAAATTGTAGGAATGGGACGCTCATATTTCGTTGGCAATTCGGAACGTCAGGCCGTAAAGCTGGATTTATTCTATTCCGATTCATTTATCAGAGATGTAAAGAACCTTGATGGTATCCGCATTGCAGATATCGACGACATTGTAGCCATGAAAATTGAAGTAATCAGGCAGGGAGGACGAAAAAAGGATTTTTGGGATCTGCACGAATTATTAGAATTATACACCATCCAACAAATGCTACAACTGCATCAAGAGCGCTATCCATACAATCACAACCGCCCGGAACTATTGACCAATTTTACATGGTTCGATCAGGCAGATAACGACTTTGATCCGATCTGTTTAAAAGGCAAATATTGGGAACTGATAAAAATGGATATCACGGAGGCAGTGGAAAAAACCTTTGAGCTTCCATAAATACAGCGACGACACTATTAACCTTATCCCCCGATTATTCGGGTTGATCCCAAGTTAATTGCAATAGCACGGCGTGCAAACAACAAAAAAACCCCCAAACCTTCCGGTTTACGGGCCTTCTGTTGTCCTGCCAGGTCTCGAACCTGGACTTTCCTGATCCAGAATCAGGCGTGTTACCAATTACACCACAGGACAATTCGATTTTCGACGGGGCAAAGATAAAGAAACTTACTTTTCGTGCAAGCAACTGATCCCAAAAAAATCATTTAACTCTTGGTAGGTGTGTATCACCTTATTGGCATACTTCTGAATATCGGGATGGGGGTTGCGCTCAAAGGCTATGGTGTAATAGCCGTGCATTCTGGCCCCTTTAATGCCCACCGGCGAATCTTCAATAACCACACTTTCGGCAACCGAACGACCAATCAAACCGGCCACCCTGCCATAATCCTTCTTACCGGTGACGCTGTTTTCGCAATACTCATGACCCAAAACCATATCGAAGTAAGGGTAGATTCCAATGTGCTTCAAGAGGATTTTGGCGGTCTCGGTACTGTTGGCGGTGGTATTGGCCAGATAATAGCCCCGCTCCTTTAGGGTGGTTACGGTTTCGACCACACCGGGATAGGGGATGCAGTAGGAGGCAAGATTGGCCATATAGATCTGTTCGCGCCTTCGCACCACCGAGAGCGCCTGTTCGGCCGACAGCTCGGGGAAGTAACGCTTCATCATGGCTCTCCCCGTTAAACCCTGCATCTGCGAAATGGATACCCGAGCACTGAAATCGATGCCCTGCTCGGCCAAAATTTCGGCAAAAACCTTATACCGTCCCTGCTCCGTATCGGCAAGTACGCCGTCGAGATCAAATAAAACCGTAGTAAAATCGCTGATACTAACCGACATCACCTATCGGGCTAAAGGCGTCCATGAGTCTTTCAACGTCACAGTCCGGTTAAAAATCAGATTCCCGGGGGTCGAATCCTTGTCAACCGAGAAATAGCCCAGCCGTTCAAATTGAAAGAAAGTCCCGGCAGCAACCCCCTCAACCGATGGCTCCACATAACAGGTAAGAACCTTCAGCGATTCGGGATTTAGATTCTCCCTGTAATCGTGCCCCTCCTCCACATCCATCGGATCTTCTTTCAAAAAGAGGCGATCGTACAGACGGGCTTCGGCGGCAATATTGTGGTTGCAGGCCACCCAGTGAAGGGTACCCTTCACCTTCTTGGCGGCATTGGCCATTCCCCGGCGGGTTTCGGGATCGTAGGTGCAATGAATCACCGTGATCTCTCCGTTAGCATCCTTCTCAATCGAGGTACAGGTTACCACATAGGCATACTTCAGACGCACCTCCCCACCCGGCGAGAGTCGGAAGAACTTCTTCGGAGGATTCTCCATAAAGTCTTCTCTCTCGATATATAACTCCTTAGAGAAATAGACCGTACGGGTTCCCGATTCAGGATCCTCAGGATTAATCACCGCTTCGAGCTCTTCCGTCAGATTGTCGGGAAAGTTGTCGATAACCAATTTTACCGGATTAAGCACCGCCATGGCCCGGGGTGCCCGTTTGTTGAGATCCTCGCGGATGCAGTACTCCAGAAAGGAGTACTCAATCACATTCTCCCGTTTGGCAACGCCAACTCTTTCGGCAAAATTGCGGATGGCCTCGGGCGTGTAACCGCGACGGCGAAGCCCGCAGATGGTAGGCATACGCGGATCGTCCCAACCCGAAACATACCCCTCTTTTACCAATTCGAGCAACTTGCGCTTGCTCATCATCGTATAATCGATATTCAGACGGGCAAACTCAATCTGTTGGGGAGCATGAATGCGAAGGGTCTGGATAAACCATTCGTAAAGCGGACGATGCACCTCAAACTCCAGCGTACAAACAGAATGGGTAATCCCCTCAATCGAGTCGCTTTGCCCGTGGGCAAAATCGTACATAGGGTAAATGCACCATTTGTCAGCGGTACGATGGTGCGAAGCATGAATAATACGGTATAAAATAGGATCGCGCATCAGCATATTGGGCGAAGCCATATCGATTTTGGCACGGAGTACCCGCGACCCTTCAGCAAACTCGCCGGCGCGCATCCTTCTGAAAAGATCGAGATTCTCGGCTACCGAACGGTTCCGGAAAGGGCTCTCGGTACCCGGACGATTTACCGTACCGCGGGCGGTAGCCATCTCCTCCTGACTCAGATCGCACACATAGGCCTTTCCCTCTTCTATCATCTGCTCGGCCCACAAATACAACTGCTCAAAATAGTCGGAGGCGTAGTACTCGCCATCCCAGATAAACCCGAGCCACTTAATATCTTCTTTAATGGAATCAACATACTCCACATCCTCTTTTACGGGATTGGTATCGTCGAAACGAAGATTACATTTACCCTTGTACTTAGCGGCTATTCCAAAATTGAGACAGATCGACTTGGCATGGCCAATGTGAAGATAGCCATTGGGTTCGGGAGGAAAACGGGTATGCACCCTGGCTCCGTTCTTTCCATTGCGGATGTCCTCTTCAATAATGGCGTGGATAAAGTTGAGAGAAGTCTTATTCTCCTCCTCAGATAACGGTCGGTCGAGCTCTGTTGCCATAGCCGGATAGGAATATAGATGGTTACTTGGAATAGTAAACCGCAAATGTAAGGATTTTCATCTACCTTTGAACGGCATCGTAACCATTCCTTGTTTACTAAAACGGAAAGCCCATTTATGCAACAGATTGAACTCGAAGAGATGCTCTTTTTTGCCCGACACGGATGCTACCGCGAGGAGCGTCTCACCGGCAACCGATTTTCGGTCGACCTGCGGCTCGAAACCAACCTTATGCCCGCTCTCCATTCCGACAACATTGAACGAGCCCTCAATTATGTGGAGGCCTACGAAATTGTAAAGAGAGAGATGGCCATTCCTTCAAACCTGCTCGAACATGTGGCAGGGAGAATCCTCAAAAGCCTCTTTCTTCACTTTCTCCAACTGGAAAAGGCAACCGTAAAAATCTCGAAATGGAATCCGCCTATTGGAGGGCAAACCCAACGGGTCAGCGTCACGATTAGCCAAACACGAGTAGATCGGCAATCAGAAATGCGCTAAAAATAGCGGCAGCCACACTATTGCCGTAAAAAAAGGCCTCCTCCGCCCGATCGTGCTTCTGCGGCGATACAATCCGATGCTGCCACACCAAAATAACAGCAAACAGCGCAAAGCCCACCCAGTAGAGCAGGCCGAACGAACCCACCCGACCCAAAACTGCCAATATCACGGCAGCCAGAAGATGCACTGCCGAGGAGATCTTCAGCGCCCCCTCCGCACCCAGCCGGGCCGGAAGCGAAAAGAGCTTGCGATCGCGATCGAAAGTCTGATCCTGCAAAGCATAAATCACATCGAACCCCCCGGTCCAAAAGAGTACCGCCGCCGAAAGCAGCAAGGGCAAAACGTGGAACGATCCCGTTACTGCCAGCCAGGCACCCATAGGAGCAATGGCAAGCCCCAGACCCAGCACAAAATGGCAAAGGGCCGTAAAGCGTTTGGTATAGCTGTAGCCCAGCACAATGGCCAGAGCCACAGGCGACAGGTAGAGACAAAGAGGATTCAGCATGCCTGCCGATACAATAAAAAGAGCGCAGTTAACCCATACAAAGAGGAGCGCCGAGCGTGGCGAAATCTTTCCGGCGGGAAGGTGACGCCCGGCGGTTCGTAAATTGGCGGCATCGATGGCCCTGTCGGCATATCGGTTAAATCCCATAGCCGCACTGCGGGCAAACACCATGCAGAGCACGATCCACAAGAGTTGAGCCACCGAAAAACTGCCCCCGCCCCGCACCAAAGCCATCGTAAACGAAGCCAGCGCGAAGGGCATGGCAAAAAGCGTATGCTCAATTTTGACAAACGAAAAATAGCGCCACATTCCCTGTTCAATTTGGAATGGCAAAGATACATTGCCATTTATCAAACACAAAATGCCATATTGTCATCGCAAAACCCCCTATGAGTGCCATATTGTCATTATTTAACTATAAGGATATATGACTTAATATCTCATTATGTGATACTTACAAAAATCTCGTTCCAAATCGGCACGAACCTTGCAAAAAACTATGCAGAACGGGCCCGGGGCCCGGTAAACCGTAAAACATCACATAAAATTATAGGAGGACAAAGCTATGTTACCCGTATTCAGAACTGCAAACCGTTTTTATCCCGTATTTGCAAACCCCTTGCTGAACAATGAGTGGATGGGTCGCTTCTTCGACGATGAAGAGCGCTCTTCAGCACCCTCAGTAAACGTAAAGGAGAACGAAAAGGGGTTTGAGTTGGCCGTGGCCGCTCCCGGTCTTGAGAAGAAAGATTTCCGCATTTCGGTCGAGAAGGATCAACTCACCATCTCAGCTCAGAAAGAGAACCAATCCGAAGAGAAGACCAACCGCTTTCTGCGCAGAGAGTTCTCGTACGAAAAATTCACCCGCTCGTTTACACTGCCCGAAAACATTGATGCCGAAAACATCACCGCTCAATACGAAAACGGCGTGTTGAACGTGCTACTTCCCAAGAGGGGCGATTCGGCTCCGCGAACCAAGCAGATTTCCATTGCCTGACAACCCGGAGTATGAAAAGAGGCTCTCTTCAACATTTGTTGAGGAGAGCCTCTTTGTTTGGCAGCTGCTGCACCAAAATTCCCCGAGTGGCAACAACCGGGTTACTGATACTGATCGACTCCTGCCAACATCAATTCGGCAAGCATAAAGTCGAGGGGCATGGTGAGCTTGATATTTTCGCGATTTCCCGGAGCCAGAAAGATCTTTTCGCCCAACCGTTCCACCACCGAGGCATCGTCGGTAAAATGTTCGTTATAGGGCAGCTCGTATCCTCTTTTTAAGAGGTCGAGCCGGAAAACTTGTGGCGTCTGAACCGCAACCAGCGAAGATCTCGCTTCGGCAATGCTCTCCGAACCCGAAACCCGACGAATAGACTCTACCACCGGAACCACAGGCACCGCACTGCCATGTTCTGTAGCCATGTCGAAACAGGCCCGAACCGTTTCAATGCTTACAAGGGGTCTCACACCATCGTGCACAGCCACCAAGCCATTACCCGACAAACGCGAGAGCCCGTTTCGAACCGATTCGAAGCGGTTCTCCCCGCCTTCCTCAATCCGGTGGGGCAAAACAAACCCGAATTCCGAACAGAGCAACTGCCAGTAGGCAATATGAGTGCCCGGCAGAACCAAAATCTGCTCCATATCGGGATCAAACCGGGCAAAAAGCTCCATCGTGTGCATCAAAACCGGCTTGCCCGCCAACAGCATGAACTGTTTCGGGATTAATCCGCCCATCCTCAGCCCGGAACCTCCGGCAACCACAATCAGATAATTCTGCATAATTCAAAAAACTGTAAAAAGTGTTCCCGATTTCGGATCGGGAGGATCAGAAAATTGAATACGGATATGCGAATCCAGATGCAAGCCCAACAGTTCGGCAAGACTTCCGTGATTCACCGCAAGTTCGAGCATTTCGGAGGCATTGAAAACCGCTACCAGGTTGCCGCTCTCCACATCGGAGTAGCGATGGCTGATTTCGGAAATCCGGTAGTGATTACTCTGAACGTAAATCACAAAATCGCGGTCGCGACCCACCTGATAAAAGAGTGCTCGCGTGATGTTGGTTACCGCGTTGCCGAAAGAGTCAATATAGACCACCACACCGGTAATCACCGACAGGTCGTAGGTAGGCAGCAGAGGGTTGGTTTGCCGACTCATCTGGTAAACGGGTCCGAGCGCCTCCAAAGGCTTTCCGCGCAAAATGTGCACAGCGGCAGGAACCAGCACCGAGAGGGCCGCAAAAGTGGGCATCTCTACCTGGTCGAAGGCCGAAATACGAAAAGCCTGCTCGGGGGGGGTATCAAAAATCAGGTCGAATACCCCGTTTCCGGTACCCAGGAAGTAGTGCCCCTGATAAAGTACCGCCACATGGGGGTTCTTTTCAGAGCCATCGTTTCCAACTCCCACCAGATGAATACTCCCCTCAGGAAAGAAGGTAAAGGCGTTGCGGACACAAAAAGCCGCCTGCGCCAGATTATAGGCAGGTATACGATGCGAGAGATCTACAAGGACTGTATCGGGCTGATACCGCATGATAACCCCCTTTACCATCCCCGCAAAATAATCGTCGCCCCAATCGGTAGTTAGCGTTATGACCATATCACCGGACAGCGTCAATCGAAAGAATCCACCCCGAAATCTTTCCCGATTCAATTTTTCGGGTTACTTTTGCTGAGTCCAAAAATAGAGATTATTACGCAGATTTTATGACAGAAAAGTCCATATTCTTGGAAGGGATCGACCCCATTGCATTTTTAGGTGCAAACGGTTCTGTATTCGAAGCCATTCGGACTTTTTTCCCAAAGTTAAAAGTCATCTCGAGGGGCAATGAAATTAAGGTAATGGGATCCGCTTCGGGCGTTGCCGAGTTTGAAACCAAACTGGAGATGCTGATTCGTTCGTTTCGCCGTTACAACCGAATCTCTCCGGCCGAAGTACATCGGCTCATCAGCGATTTCGATGCAGGAAAGGATGAGGCACCCGAAACAGAGTGCGAAGAGGGAGTCATTGTGTTCGGAAATCATGGCAGAGCCATCCGGGCGCGCACTGTGAACCAGCAGCAATTGGTCGATAAATTTCATAAAAAAGATCTGATTTTTGCCATCGGGCCTGCCGGCACCGGCAAAACTTACACAGCCATCGCGCTGGCAGTGATGTCGCTCAAAAACCGTTCGGTAAAACGAATCATTCTTACCCGCCCGGCAGTAGAGGCGGGCGAACATCTCGGATTCCTGCCGGGCGATATGAAGGAGAAGCTCGACCCCTACCTTCAGCCGCTCTACGATGCCCTCCACGACATGATTCCACCCAAAAAACTGGAAGAACTCATGGAGGAGGGTGCCGTTCAGATTGCCCCCCTGGCCTATATGCGGGGGCGAACCCTCGACAACGCCTTTGTCATTCTAGACGAGGCCCAGAATGCAACCGTCGCGCAATTAAAGATGTTTCTTACCCGCATGGGCAAGAACGCAAAATTCATCGTAACCGGCGACGTAACGCAAGTCGACCTGCCCGACCCCGCGAAGTCGGGTCTTACTACCACCCTCAATTTATTGAAGGATGTCAAGGAGTTGAGTATTGTACAGTTCGACGATCGCGACATTCTGAGGCACAAATTAGTGAAACATATTGTTGATGCATTTAACAAACTGGAAACCCCTCCGGCAGCCACTGCGATTTCAAAAAAGAGTATAAATAACATAAAATCGAAACCATGAGCGAGGCAATTGTCAGAACAAACTTCTCATTCCCCGGGCAGAAGGGGGTCTATGTCGGTAAAGTGCGCGATGTGTACAACATCGGCGACAAGTTGCTTGCGATGGTTGTAAGCGACAGGATTTCGGCCTTCGATGTGGTGCTCCCCAAGGGCATTCCCTACAAAGGGCAAGTGCTGAACCAAATTGCATCGCACTTTCTCGATGCTACCTCGCAAATCGTGCCCAACTGGAAAATTGCCTCTCCCGACCCTATGGTCACTATTGGTCTGAGGTGCGAACCCTACAAGGTGGAGATGGTAATCCGCGGATATCTTACCGGCCACGCTTGGCGAGAATATAAAGCCGGAAAACGCATGCTCTGCGGTGTGGCTCTCCCCGAAGGAATGGTCGAAAACCAACGTTTCCCCGAACCGATCCTTACCCCCACTACCAAAGCCGATGAGGGGCACGACCTCGACATCTCGCGCGAAGAGATTCTTAATCAGGGGATTGTTCCTGCCGAAGAGTATCTCCTGTTAGAAAAGTACACACGCGCACTCTTTGCCCGCGGCACCGAGATGGCCGCCGAAAAGGGGCTGATTCTGGTCGATACCAAATATGAGTTTGGCAAGAGAGAGGGAGAGATTTACCTGATTGACGAGATTCATACCCCCGATTCTTCGCGCTATTTTTACGCCGAGGGATACAAGGCAAGGCTCGAAAAGGGCGAACCGCAGCGGCAACTCTCTAAAGAGTTTGTTCGCCAGTGGCTCATGGACAACGGCTTTCAGGGAAAAGAGGGGCAACAGGTTCCCGAAATGACCGATGCCTATATTGCAAGCGTTTCGGAACGCTATATCGAACTCTACGAAAACATCACCGGAATGCCGTTCGAAAAGGCCGACAGCAGCAACATTCTGAAACG
Source organism: uncultured Bacteroidales bacterium (assembly GCA_964349835.1). Taxonomy (GTDB): domain Bacteria; phylum Bacteroidota; class Bacteroidia; order Bacteroidales; family UBA4181; genus JAQVSH01. The sequence continues at coordinate 10,638 of CAYGID010000035.1, forward strand.
CATTGAGGCCAACGTGAATCAATTCCTTGTAACCCGGGGATTCTAATTGCAAACCCATACCATGAAGATAGGCAGAAAGATATTACTGATTGTGGCATGGCTACTTGCCCTCACAGTACCGGCACTACCGCAGGCCGGATACGAGGTGCCTGTTGTCAGAATATCGGAAGAGAAGATCACCTCGCCCGACGGAACCGAGTTCTTCCTGCACGAGGTAAAGCCACGGGAAACTATCACCGCCATTTGTAAAGCTTATGGTGTAACCCAAAAGGATTTGGTTGCCGCCAATCCGAGTCTGATTGTGGGAAACATCGGCATAGGTTCGCAGTTGCGGATCCCTGCCGGCAACTTTGCTGCCCAAACCCTCGAAGACGCTTGGTATACCTACCATGTAGCTAAAAAAGGCGAAACAGTCTCGTCCATTTCGCGCCGGTATAATACAACAGTAGCCCTGCTCGAAGAGCACAACCGGGAGCTGAAAATGGCGCCCCTCAGAGAGAATCAGGTGGTGAAAATTCCCCGGAAGGGAGCCGACTTCAGTCAGCTCTCCTCCCAAATTGCCTCTGCGCGCGAAAGCGCAAAGAATGCACCCGCCTTCCAGACACACATTGTGCAACGAAGAGAAACCGCCTTCCAGATATCGAAGTTGTACGACATCTCTATCTCCGACCTGGCAGCTATGAATCCCGACTTAAACCCCAAGCGACCAACTGTTAAGGTGGGTCAAGAGTTGAAGATTCGCGAACTGAAGTCCGAAAAAGAGTACATCAGCCACATAGTGCAGCGAAGAGAGACCCTACCCGCCATTGCAGAGAAATACAAGGTAACGGTAAATCAGATTCTCGAAGCCAACCCGAGCATCGATCCCAACGCCCTGCTTCTGTCTCAGGGCCAGACACTTCGCATTCCTATCGACAAGAATCTGAACAATTTGGAGCTTCCGGTCGACAGAAGCAAAGTCGACACTGTCTTTCTCGAAGAGCTCGACCTCACACAGCGAAGCAGGTCGAGAGCAGCAGATGTAATCGCCAGGGCACTTGGCTCTGCGGCCGAAGGAGAGTCTATATCTTCGCCTTCGCAACCCCTCACCCAGGAGTTCCGCATTGCGCTGCTCCTCCCCCTGCAGCTTCAGCAAAGTGCCGACCCCTTTCTTCCCTTGAAATCTATTAATCCCGAAGCCATGGCGGCCCTCGAGTTTTACGAAGGGGCCGTACTTGCCTTCGACTCTCTGAGGCAGGCAGGACTCAGAGCCGAACTCTTCCTGTTCGATACCGGATACAGCACTTCCACTTTGCGACAAACGCTCAATCTTGACCAAATGCAACGAATGGACCTGATTATCGGTCCATTTTTTTCGGATATGCTTCCCACCGTATCCGACTTTTCAAGACGACACCGTATTCCCTTGGCAGTGCCCACTCTTACGGCCATTTCGTCCGAACTGCTTTCGAATCCCTACCTGATTGCCGTGAACCCCGATGCTACAAACGGAGTTCGCGCCATGCTCCGCCACATTGTCTCCCAACCCGATGCCCAAGTGATATTGGTTACCAATCCGGACGAAACCGGTTCGCCCGAGTACACCCTTTACAGCGCCTTGCTGCAGGAGATGATCCCCGGCCGCTTTCGTACGGTAAGCGGCACTGCACCGCAAGTAGCTATAGCCGAAGGCAAGCAAAACCTCTTTGTGATCCCCTCAACCAACGAAGCATTTGTAATTCGAACCCTGGCATCACTTAACCGGGCTGCCTTCACCAACGCCGTAGGAGTCTTTGCACCCCCCTCCTGGAATCAATTTAAAAACATCGACCTGGAGTATTTCCACAATGTACAATACCGCTTCTGGTCGGGCTTCTCTATCGATTACAACAACCCCGTAACCCAATCGTTCCTAAGGAAATACCAAACAGAATTCCGGAGTGAACCTTACCGTCAGGTAGCGGGTAGTTTCAACTACGGATTTCTGGGGTACGATCTCTCCCTTTTTCTGGGATCAGGCTTACTCTATCACGGCAATCGGCTGTTAGAAAGCCTTCCCCGGCATGCAGCTGCCTGCACGCAGTCGGAGTTTGCTTTCGACCGTCGGGGAGATGGCTGCTTCGTAAACAACCGCATCTATCTGGTAACCTTTACCCGAAACTTCACCATAGAGACCATCTCGCTCTAACGCATAGACACCATGTACGATTATCACGACTTTTACCAGCTCATGGTCGTCATCGGGACACTCGCAGTGGTCTACTTGTGCCTGCGCCTATACAGCCTTCGTCGGGAAAGGAGAAAAAACAGGGGGAAAAAGCTATAACCCTTTTCCCCCTGTCTATCAAATTCTCAGCTCTTCAGCTCATCTACACCTTAGGCAACTTCCACGGATTCCGGTACGAGGCACTGGCCAACTGGTTGGCCTCTTTGTCTTTTACAAAAGCACTCTTCGGATCGTCCCAGGTGAGCGCCCTTTGGAGTCGGCAGGAGATATTGCCCAAATGGGTCAATTTTGCGACAGTAGCTCCAACAGCCACATCGGCATTGGGAAGCTGACGCGAAACCATACAGTCGAGCATATTGCCCACGTGGGTCTTTAAGCCCTGGTTCAACCCCTTTTGAAACGGGATAGCCTCCATTCTGAGCCCCGAAGATACCTTTTCGGGAATCACCTCCCAACCGCTTCTGTCGAGCACCAGGGTGCCGTTTTCGCCAAGGAAAGCGAGTCCGTGCTGCTTGTTGTAAAGGCCATGATTAATGCCGCAGGCATGATCCCAAATCAGCGTAAAATCGGGATAGCGGTAGGTGGTCATCAGTGTGTCGGGTGTCTCCATGGCATCGCCGGGATAAGCAAACTTTCCGCCGGCCGAAATCACGTACGAAGGCAATCCAACCTTCATCGAAGCGAGTGCATAGTCGAGCAGATGAACCCCCCAGTCCGACATAAGCCCTCCGGCATAATCCCAGAAAAAGCGGAAATTGTAGTGAAACCGGTTGATATTAAACGGTACCAGCGGAGCAGGGCCCAACCACATGTTGTAATCTACGCCATCGGGAACCTTCCCGTCGGGCACTTTGGGAATCGTGGCCTTTCCATCCTGATAGGTCCAAACCTTCACCGTGCGAACCTTCCCTAATTTGCCCGACTGCACAAAGGCCGCGGCATCATTCCAATGCTGGTCGCTGCGCTGCCACTGTCCCACCTGTACAATGCGCCCGTAACGGCGGGCCGCTTTCACCATCAGGTCGCACTCCTCAATCGAGTTCGAAAGGGGTTTTTCGCAATAGACATCCTTCCCGGCTTCGCAAGCCGCGATAGTTGGAAGACAATGCCAGTGATCGGGAGTACCGTTAATCACCACATCCACATCCTTGTTGTCTATCACCTGACGCCAATCTTTGTAGAGGTTGGGCACCTTCTTTCCGGTAGCCTTCTCCACATCGGCAGCTCTCCGGCTCAGCCAGGCATCGTCAACATCGCAAAGCGCCACGCACTCCACCTGCGGATAGGTCAAAAATGCGCTCAGGTCGGACCAACCCATGCTGCGGCACCCGATCAGTGCCACCTTCACCTTGTCGCCGGGAGCCGTACGGCCAAAAAGCGAACTGTGACTTCCGCTAATCAGGGAACTTAGTCCCACTCCCACGGCCGAAACAGCAGAATACCTGATAAAATCTCTCCTTTCCATTACAACTCTCTATGCTATGAATTTACACTTTGGGCAACTTCCAGGGCGAACGGTAGTCGGGTACCAGATAGTCGTTCGCGCCTTTGTCGTTGGTAAACTTCGTGCCGTTCCAAACCAACTTTTTCCCCGAACGGTAGGCAATATTACCCAGCTGCGAGAACTTGGCAATATGTACCCCAATCTGGGTGCTGGCGTTTGTATTGCGATTGCCGCTTTTGAGGCAATCCAAATGGTTTTTCACGTGGAGATTCAATCCACCTCCGCCATACGAACGCTTCATGGCAACAGCCTCCATACGAGACTTGCCGTTGACCCGCTCGGGAATCACCTCCCAACCGTTTCTGTCAACAACCAGGGTGCCATTTTCGCCCACAAAGCCCAAACCGTGGTTTCTGCCGTAAGCCCCGTCATCGATTCCGATGGCGTGGTCCCACATAATGTTAAAACTGTCGAATTCGTAGAGTGTCTGGAGGCTATCGGGGGTTTCGCAGGCATCATCGGGATAGCCGTACTTCCCACCCATAGCCATAATCGACTTGGGAGTATCTACATCCATACCATACAACGCAAAATCGAGCAGGTGAACACCCCAGTCGGTCATCAACCCACCGGCATAATCCCAAAACCATCTGAAGGTAAAGTGGAACCGATTAGGGTTAAAAGGCCTGAGCTTAGCCGGACCCAACCACATATTGTAATCAACACCTTCGGGGGGGGCACTGTCGGGTTTCACCGGAATGGAGGGACACCAACCCTGATACGAGAAGACCCGTACCAGCCTGATCTTGCCCAATTGTCCGGAGCGGATAAACTGAACGGCATCCAACCAATGGGGATCACTCCTTTGCCACTGCCCAACCTGCACTACCGTATTGTAACGGTCGGCAGCACGCAGCATGATATTACACTCCTCAATGCTATTTCCGATGGGTTTCTCGCAGTAGACTGCTTTCCCGGCCTGGCAGGCAGCCACCATTTGCAGACAGTGCCAGTGGTCGGGGGTTCCTATTATCACAAGATCAACCGACTTGTCGTCAATCAGCTGGCGCCAGTCGGCATACAAACCGGGAACCTTCTTCTTTTGAATCCGCTCGACCTCGGCCGCAGCCCTTTGCAAACGAGATGCATCCACGTCGCAAAGGGCGGTACACTCGCATTCGGGGTTGTTCAAATAGGATCTCAGGTCGCCCGAGCCCATCCCCATGCAACCAATCAGCCCCACGCGAATCTTATCGCTGGGTGCCACTGCAAAATCGGGGCGGATATTGGCTACAACCGGAGCCGCTATCAATCCCAAACCGGCCGCTGCCGAACTCATCAAAAAATTTCTTCTATCCATCGGATGAACTGTTTGAGGGTTATTTTCTTTCAAAGGCCGCATCGAACGCGATGGTCGACGGCTTAAAATCGATACTTTTTACATATTCGCACGACTCGGCAGCACCATGTTCACGATCCATCCCGCTGTCTTCCCATTCCACTGAAAGGGGTCCGTTATAGCCCACCTGGTTCAAGGCCCTGATAATTTCCTCGAATTCGATACAGCCACGACCCACACTCCTGAAATTCCAGTAACGACGGGGATCGCCAAAATTGACATGTCCGCCAAAAACACCCACCTCCATGGGTTTGTCCGACCACCACACATCTTTCATGTGGACGTGGAAAATGCGGTCGCCAAAACGGGTAATAAAGGCAACATAGTCAACCCCCTGATAGCCAAAATGACTCGGGTCGTAGTTAAATCCGAAAGCGGGGTGATAATCGAGAGCCTTCAATGCCCTTTCGGCCGAAGCAATGTCGAAGGCGATTTCGGTAGGATGCACTTCGAGTGCAAACCTTATACCCATCTCCTGATAGGCATCGAGAATCGGTTTCCAACGACGTGCAAACTCCTTAAACCCATTCGAAATCATCTCGTCCGACACCGGAGGAAAGGAGTAGAGAAGATGCCAGATAGGACTTCCGGTAAAGCCGATTACGGTATCGAGCCCCATCCGTTTGGCGGCTTTTCCCGTTTCGATCATCTCCTGAGCTGCGCGGGTACGAACCCCCTCGCAACTGCCGTCGCCCCACACATAGGCCGGAAGAATAGACTTGTGCCTTTCGTCAATCACATCGCTCACACACTGGCCAACCAGGTGGTTCGAAATGGCAAAAATCTTCAGGCCGTACTTGTCCAGGATAGCCCTTTTTGCCTTGCAATAGGCTTCATCGGCCTTATCAACCTCAAAATGATTTCCTCCGCAGGTCACCTCCAATCCGTCGTAACCCATCGCTTTGGCTTTGGAGCACACCACCTCAAAGTCGAGGTCGGCCCACTGCCCTGTAAATAATGTAACTGGTCTTGCCATATCTTTAAATATAAGTAGATTACTATTTAAGGAGAGCTATTCAATCCATTTTACCCATTTGCGGCTGTCGTCGTATCCGGCGTCAACCATGGTCTCAATAAACTGCATTCCGCGAAGACCATCTTTTTCGGTGGGGAAGTCGAGCATCTCGGGGCTGGGTGTCTCACCATTCATCATGGCGCGAACCGTGAGCGAAAAGTTACGGTAGATGTTAGCAAAAGCCTCGACATACCCTTCGGGGTGTCCGCCCGGCGTGCGCGAGTTCCATTTTGCAGCCGCGCCCATATAGCCATTTCCTACGCGGACCATTTCGGCAGGACGTCCCAGCCACTTGGCCCAGAGGGTATTGGGCTCATGTTGAAACCACTCCAGAGCGCCTTTTTCGCCATACACACGGATCTTGAGTGCGTTCTCTTCGCCGGCCGCAACCTGCGAAGCCATCAGAACGCCGGTAGCGCCCTTGTCGTAACGCAAAAAGGCAGCACCATCGTCGTCGATGGGGCGACCAGGCACAAAGGCCTTTAGATCGGCACACAATTCTACCACCTTCTGTCCGGTTACATATTCCGAAAGATGCCATGCATGGGTTCCGATGTCGCCAATACAGCCGGCCTTCCCCGAACGTTTGGGATCGGTACGCCAGCCGGCGTTATTTCCGCCAAGCACCTCAATCCGTTCCGAAAGCCACCCTTGGGGATACTCTACAAATACCCTCCGAACCGCTCCGATATCGCCGCGGGCAATCCGCTCTTTAGCCTCTTTAATGGCAGGATAGCCCGAATAGACATGCGTAAGCGCGAGCACCAAGCCGGTTTCCTGTACTTTGGCATCGAGCAGTTTAGCCTCTTCGAGCGAAAATGTCATTGGTTTGTCTATCACCACATGGAATCCTCTTTCGAGCGCCATGTAGGCTGGTTCAAAATGCCAGCGGTTAGGGGTTACAATGGTTACAAAATCCATTCTATCGCCCTCAGGAAGTTTTGTTTCGTTTTCGAACATCTCCTGATAGGTTTTGTAGATCCGATTATCGGGAAGAAAATAGGAACGCCCCGACGACAGAGAGATATCCGGATCAACGCTGAAACAGCCGCAAACCAGTTCAATCTGATTGTCCATAAAAGCGGCCAGGCGGTGGATTGCCCCGATAAAGGCATCACTACCGCCACCAACCATACCCATTCTAAGCTTTCTATTCATAGTATATGTAAAAATTAAGTAATGTATTTAACTCTATATCAAGCCTTTTCCCACTGGTCGCGAATCAGTTGAACCGCAGCGGGCAGTACCACGTTTCTATCGCCCTGGCAGCCACACTCAAAACTGATGTAATTCTTGTAACCCAGCATCTTGAGACCCTTGAACCCATTAATATAATTGTCGGCCTCGCCATCTTCGCCGGGCATGCTGCGCCGTTTCCGGCTGGCAATATGAACATGGCTCAGATATTTTCCGCCCGAAAGGAAGGCACCCATATCGCTGGTCTCTTCTCTGGTCATGTGCCAGAAGTCGCCCATGCAGGTAACACCCTCGCTTTTCGCATCGCGACAGAGAGAGGCCGCATCGGCAACCTGACGCAAATAGTGGGCCTCACCACGGTTCAACGGCTCCAGAATTAAAGAGGTCTTATGTTGCAGTGCATATTCGCCCAACTCCCTGAGCAACTCGAGTAGCCGTTGGCGGGTTTCGCGGGTATGGGGAATGGAGGGTTGCTGTCCGTTGAATCCGGGCACCAGAATCATCCCCAAGGAACCAAGCGCTCCGGCAGCAGCAATAATCTCCTTGCTGGAGGCCAGACACTGCTGTACCACCTTTTCGTCTTCGGCCAACAGCCATCCGCCAAAACCGGCACATATGGCACTAACCTTTATATTTCTACCGTTCAACGCCTTCTGAATCTCTTCGACACGGCGGGCCAGACCCCCTCCACCGGGTTCAAAACCCACAACGCCCATCTTCTCCATATAGTCGAACTTTTCGGTCAGACTTCCACCGGGGGCAGTCCCCTCCTGAAAGGAGATTTTTAATTCTGCCACTGGCACCTCTTCGGCACTACCCTTCCCATCAGGAGCGGCTGCGGGCGTACACCCCGGAAGCAGCAGGCCGCCAACTGCAGCTGCAGCGGTACCGGCCATCACACTCCTTAAAAAATCGCGACGATCGCTTTTCATAACGAACAGTTTTATAGTAAATTGTTTTACAGCACATTAACTCACAAGAAGAGCAAAAACCTCACGACACATCATGCGGTTTCCCGCCAGAATCAAAGGTTTATCTCCAAATATAGAAAATCTTTTGGAAGGATTACTTCTTATTGTCGGGTTTTGAAAGGGATCCAGGGCCGGTTTTCGAAATAGACTCTCTCATGGAGGTATCGGCCTCGATGTTTTTCATCCGGTAATAGTCCATGATTCCCAGGTTGCCACTTCGGAAGGCCTCGGCCATTGCCAGCGGAACCTGCGCTTCAGCCTCAATTACCTTTGCCCTGGCATCCTGTGCCTTGGCTTTCATCTCCTGCTCCAGAGCCACAGCCATGGCACGGCGCTCTTCGGCCCTGGCCTGCGCAATATTCTTGTCGGCGTTGGCCTGATCCATCTGCAAAATAGCCCCGATGTTCTTGCCTACATCAATGTCGGCAATATCAATAGAGAGAATTTCAAAGGCAGTGCCCGAATCGAGCCCTTTCGACAAAACCACCTTCGAAATGGAGTCGGGATTCTCGAGCACCAATTTGTGCGAAGCAGCAGAACCAATAGACGAGACAATACCCTCTCCAACCCGGGCGAGGATGGTCTCCTCGCCGGCACCTCCCACCAACTGCTTGATGTTGGCACGCACCGTAACCCGCGCCTTGGCAATAAGCTGAATACCATCCTTGGCAACTGCAGCCACAGGGGGCGTATTGATTACCTTAGGATTAACCGACATCTGAACCGCTTCGAATACATCGCGCCCAGCCAGATCGATAGCGGTAGCTGATTTAAAGTCGAGAGGAATATTTGCCTTATCGGCCGAAATAAGCGCATTTACCACTCTCTGTACACGACCTCCGGCCAGATAGTGAGCCTCCAGTTGGTCGGCACTCAGATCGAGACCGGCCTTCTTCCCGTTAATCAGGGCGTTCACAATCACTGAGGGGGGAACCCGCCGCCACCGCATAAACATCAGTTGCAAAAGCGAGATCTTAACATTATTAAGAATACACTGAAACCACAGATTCAGAGGAATCAGGTAGAACAACAGCCATAGCAGAAAAAGCACCATTGCTGCAAATACGGCGTAAAGAGTAGGATTTTCCATCGGTTCCATTGTATAAATAATTAATTGATTAATAATAACTTAAAATTATAACTCTTTGAAAACTTTTACAATCACATTGTTCACGCCAACCGAAACTACCTCTACCTGAGATCCCGCGTCAATCAGGTTCTCCTCCGATTTAGCCTCCAGCTCGAGGTTGTTCACCCTGATCATGCCCATCGGAGCCAAACGGGTCAAGGCAATCCCCTTGTCGCCAGGATGTAATACGCTGATATCCGGATCGTTTACACGCCCGTCTATTTCGGTTTGCAACGACAATTTCCGCCAGGTTTTGGAGTTCAGGGCAAAATAGACTGCCGTAAGGCTACCCACCACGGTAACCAACAGCACAATGTTACCCCACATAAACCCGTGATAGAGGTAGGTTCCTCCTACCCCGGCCACCATCATGGCAGCACCGGCTACGCCAACAATAAAACCGGGAAGAACCAGAATCTCAAGAATCACCAGACAGATTCCCACAACAATCAACAATGCCACAATAAAAATGCTCATACAACTATTCTAAGGTTACAGTAAGACCTTTACGGGTGAGTTGGCGCAACATCGGGCCCAACACATCCTGATTGCCTTTTTTGATATCGCAGCGACCTCTGAAATGGGCTATATAGGCACATTGTTCGGCCTGTTCGGGTTGATGTTGGCAAATCTCCATAAGCGAGTCCACCACATAGTCAAAGGTATGTACTTCATCATTGTGCAGAATCAGAAAAAAATCCAACCCGCTCACGCACTCATTCGGCGTATCCGGATGCAAATCCGGGAAATTCTTATTGCCCGTGGTCATCGTTCAATTTTCTGGAGAGAACAAAAATAACGAAACCGATTGGGTATACCAACAGGATGAACAGAAAGAATTTTTTACGAAATTTGACCATTCTGACGTAAATGCGTACCTTCGTCGTTTGAAACCGTCATAAAACTGACAGTCATGGATAGTCTAGACCCTCGGGAAACCGTTCAAAATGAACAAGACAGCTCTTCCGGGATCGGTACAACACCGCTCCTCGATGCTGCCAATCCTGCCAAGCCTCTTACCGTTGAACCGGAAAACTCTGAAGTCGCAGAAAATACTGACAATCAGACCTCTGCCGAATCCAAACCAGAATCTCCCGAAGTCGGAGAAACTTCTGAGAATCAAGCTTCTCCCGAATCCGAATCGGAAACACTCGATGCCATTATCAACTTCCGCTCCTCGACCGATGCGGAGGCTTCGACCGAGGAGGCTCTCGCGGGCGACGATCCCGAACTTTTCGGCCTCTCGACCGATGAAGTGCAGGAGATTTCGCCCGAACCCTCGTTCGACTACTCCACTCTGGGAAAATCCGATCTGATCAAGGTGCTGTCAAACCTGATTGAGATGAATCCTCCCGAAAAGATCAGACGGGATGTGGATGCCATTAAGA
>CAYGID010000036.1:0-8691 GCA_964349835.1 uncultured Bacteroidales bacterium
AGAGCGCTAATGGGTCGCAGAACTTCGACCGTCGAGGATTTAGTTACATACAAATGCGTTAGAGCATTAGAGCATTATCTTTTCATTTGCGAAGTATGAAGAAGTACGTTTTTGGATTTTTAACCCTGGTTGCCATTGCCTGTACTCCGGCGCCAAAAGTTACCCGTTTGCCCAACGGGGTTGTTGTTTCGGTATCGAAGAGTGGCGATGGGGGTGCGCGGCTGGTGAGAGCGCAGGTTGTCTCCGACGAGATTATCCGGATTAGTGCGCTGCCAGGCGACTCTTTCCCTGCAGATAAGAGTCTGATTACTAGCATTCAGGCGCCAGATTCCATCCCTTTTCAGCTTGACGAAACCGATCAGGAACTATCGCTCTCCACGCGCTCGGTTACAGTAAAGATCAAAAAACAGACCGGAGAGGTGGGCTTCTTCGACCCCTCAGGCACCTTGCTTCTTCGCGAACAGAAGGGCGGAGGGAAAACATTTGAGCCTATCGAAGTGGATGGCGACAAAGGATATTCGTTCAGGCAGGTGTTTGAATCGCCCGACGATGAGGCCTTCTATGGCCTGGGGCAACACCAGTCGGATGAATTTAACTATAAAGGGCGTAACGAGGTGCTCTTTCAATATAATACCAAGGTGTCGGTTCCCTTCATTATGTCGAGTCGTCAGTATGGGTTGCTCTGGGACAACTACTCGCTAACCCGTTTTGGAAATCCCTCCGAACCGGGTCAATTGTCGCAATTTGCTCTTTTCGATGAGGCGGGGCAGAAGGGGGCACTTACAGCCTCCTATTACACGCGGGGCGATACGGCGAATCTTTTTGTTAAACGGCCCGAGAGCGAAATCGATTATGAGAACCTCGAAACGGTGAAACGTTTTCCCGAACGGTTTAACATGAACAACTCTCTCATCACATGGACAGGATATATCTCGCCCAAAGAGAGTGGCCTTTTCAATTTTCTGCTCTATTATGCCGGTTATACTAAGCTCTTTATCGATGGAAAGGAGGTAGTGGCAGAGCACTGGAGAACGGCCTGGAATCCCAATACCTGTAAGTTTTGGCTTTCGCTCGAGAAGGGCAAAAAATATGCCTTCCGTTTGGAGTGGCGTCCCGATGGAGGCACCTCCTACATCGGGGTAAAGGCCTATGCGCCTGTTGACCCTGCCGAACAGGAAAAATTGTCGTTTTGGTCGGAGATGGGCGATATGGTTGACTACTACTTTGTGTATGGCGAAACCCCCGACCGCGTGGTTGGGCAGTACCGCAAATTGACCGGAAAGTCGCCTATTATGCCCAAGTGGGCCATGGGATACTGGCAGAGCCGCGAACGATACAAAACCTCGCAGGAGCTGCTCGATGTGATTGCACAATACCGAGAAAAGAAGATTCCGCTCGACAACATTGTGCTCGATTGGTTTTACTGGAATGAAGATTCCTGGGGAAGTCACGAGTTCGACGCTACACGTTTTGCCGATCCCCGGGCGATGGTTGATCAGGTGCACAAAATGAATGCGCATATTATGATTTCGGTATGGCCCAAGTTTTACGCTTCGACCGGCCATTATCGCGAATTCGACGAGAAAGGGTGGATGTACAGGCTGGCGGTGAAAGATGAAATCCGCGACTGGGTGGGTCGTGGCTATGTGGGCTCGTTCTACGACGCGTATCATCCCGAAGCAAGGCAACTTTTTTGGAATCAGATGAAAGACCATCTGTACGGCCTCGGATTCGATGCCTGGTGGATGGATGCCTCCGAACCCGATATCCTCTCGAATGCCAGTCTGGCCTATCGCAAACAGCTCTCCACGCCCACACACTTGGGCTCTTCGACCCGCTATCTCAATACCTATGCCTTGATGAATGCCCAGGCAATCTACGAAGGGCAAAGGGGAGTTGACCCCGACAAACGGGTCTTCCTGTTAACCCGGTCGGGTTTTGCCGGTTTGCAGCGCTACGCAACCGCAACCTGGAGTGGCGACATCGGAACCCGCTGGGAGGATATGAAGGCACAGATTTCGGCCGGGTTAAATTTTTCGATGTCGGGCATTCCCTACTGGACCATGGATATTGGCGGATTTTGTGTGGAACGTCGTTACGAACGGCCTGCCGAGGGCTCCGAAGATCTCAACGAATGGCGCGAGCTCAACGCCCGGTGGCATCAGTTTGGGGCTTTTTGTCCACTCTATCGCTCGCATGGGCAGTTTCCCTACCGCGAAATTTTCAACATCGCTCCCGAAGGGAGTCCGGCATACGAAAGCATGGTTTATTACAATAGGCTGAGATACAGATTGATGCCATACGTCTATTCGCTGGCAGGGATGACATGGTTAAACGATTACACCCTGATGAGGTCGCTCTTTATGGATTTTCCCACCGACACCGCAGTGAGAAATATTGGCGATCAATTTCTGTTTGGCCCGGCGTTGATGGTTTGTCCTGTTTCGCAATACGGAGCTCGCCAACGAAATGTCTACTTTCCAAAGGCTGCTCTCTGGTACGACTTCTATACCGGTACAGCGGTAGAACCGGGCACAACCCGCAGTGTGGCGGCTCCCATGGAGCAGGTTCCCCTCTTTGTTCGTTCGGGATCAATACTGCCTGTGGGCCCCGAAATTCAGTATGCCGCCGAAAAACCCGCCGACAAAATTCTGATCTACATCTATGCCGGCGAGAACGGCTCTTTTACGCTTTACGAAGATGAGGGAACCAACTATCAGTATGAAAACGGAGCCTCTTCGCTGATTCCCTTCTCATGGGACGATGCCAAGCGCATCCTTACCATTGGCAGCCGTGTGGGCAGTTTCGAGGGAATGGTAGAAGAGCGGATATTCGAAGCCGTTTTGGTTTCGAAAGATAAGCCGTTGTCTTTCGATCCCGACCGAAAAGCGAATGTCTCGGTAAAGTACTCAGGCACGCCGCTATACATAAAATTTTGATAAATAAAGTTTTGCATCATGATTCAGAACGAGCGCGACACACGCAGCAGCCACCTTCAGTTTGTGGCACAACAGATGATGACGGCCGCCCGGACAGCCCCAAAAGGCAAAGGGGTTGACCTTCTCGAGATTCTCATGATCACGGGATCCGACATTTTGCATCTCTCCGAAGCCATGGTGGCCCTGAGTGAACAGACCGGGATGAAATTTCTGTTGCGCGATGCCGAAAATATTCTGCAAAGCGAAGTGGTTGTATTGGTGGGCTCCCGGCAAAAATCGCAGAACCTGAATTGCGGCTACTGCGGTTTTCCCACCTGTCGTCAGCGCCAAGAGGTGGCCGGAAACTGGAGCGAGGAGGGGCATCCCGGACTCTACACTCCCCCCAACGGCACCCCTGTGCTCGAAGTTCCCTGCGCAATTAACAGCGTGGATATTGGCATTGCGCTGGGCTCCATGGTGGCAACCGCAGCCGACCTGAGGGTTGATACCCGGGTGATGTTTTCGGTGGGGTGGGCGGCAATGCAACTCAATTGGCTTCCCGGATGCCAATCGGCATACGGCGTTCCGGTGAGCGCTTCAAGTAAGAATCCCTTCTTCGACCGGCAGAGTACCCGCCCGGCCTAAGATTGTCGCTAATTCAGTTGCATACAAATGGCAAATGGCTCGCGAAAATTCAGTCTTCTATTCTTCCATAATTAACAGATCCCATGGGGCAATGGTGGCATTGCCGTTTTTTGCAATACTCTTACCCGAAAGAAGATCTTTTCCTCCCGAAAAGGGGTAGCTAAAGCTCTGAGGAGATGAAGAGTAGTTAAAAACATACCGTATCATTCTGCCCTCCGCGTTCTTGCCAGAGCGAACAATGAGCGGGAAGGAGAGTTGGCCGGTCAGCTCCATGAGCCCGGCGGTTTGGGCCACATCCGAAAAGAGTCGCTGCATAATTTCGTAAGAGGGATTGGTCCCGATATAGGTCATAGTACCCTTTCCGTAACGGTTTTGCGTAACAGCAGCCCATTTCCCGAAGAAGGGATGATCGTACTCAGCCAGCACCTTAGCCCCTTCGGGGATCAACATTTCGGCAATATCGGTTACCCGGTTGCCATTACCTGCTTCGAAAGGGTCGCCCTTAAGCGACAACCGATTGATCGTAGAAACCTCCTGATAGCTGGCTCCGACCACTTTTCGCAGAATTCCGGGGGCCCGAACCGGCCTGACGGCATTATATTCGTTTGTGTATCCGCTTTTGAAAAACATCACGGCATGCCCTCCGTTCTCCACATATTTTGCAATTTTCTCCAGCAATGAGTCGGATGCCACATACAGGGGAGGGATCACCACCATGGGGTACTGCGAAAGATTCTCCCATTTGTCAACCGGCATAATGTCGGTTTCAAGATTCATGCGATAGAGCGCGTTGTGAATACCCAGCTCGTACATATCTCCGTTTTTGTAAGGCATAAACTGCAATCCGAAATAGGAGTCGTGGCTATACAAAATGGCCACTTTGTTACTCTTTTTCAGGTTCACCAGTTTACTCCCTATTTTTTTTAACTCGGAGGCTGCCTGTTGCACTTCGCCATACACCCGGTTGGGTGCCAGATCGTGTCCTAAAACCCCTTTCCAGTAACTCTCCTGACCATAGTGCAAGGTGTGCCAGTGCCAGTAGCCTACCAAGTTGGCACCTGATGCCAGATGCGAATACATATTTTGCCGTAACTGGTTGTCGTAAGGAGGGTATTGACCTTTTGCGTCCCAGCCCTGAGCCTGCGCATTGGTTTCGGTAACCAGATAATTGCCACCCCGTTGAATAGAACGCATAAAGTCGCCGGCGCGGGCAATGGCCTGTCCGTCCTGATTATCTTGTACGCTGTGATAGACATTAATGGCGGGGTACTCCATCTGTTTAAAACTCTCTACCTGATCTATATCCTGAAAAGCAGGCATAAAACAATGGGTTATAAACTGATTGGGCTTTTTATACTCTTCAACCAGATCTACCTGCCAGTTAAGGAACCAGGCAATACGGTGCCGTTTAAAACGTTCCCAGGCCAACTTCATAGAGGGATTGGTTATGCCATCCATGCGGGGAAACTCCTCCCACGAATTAATGTTCATACCCCAGTAATTGCCGCCCCACTCCTTATTCAGTTTGTTGAGACTACCCCCGAACATCTCCTTTACATAATTTCGGAAGCCCACAAATACTGCGTGATTGGTTTCGCCGTTGTAGTGGGTTTCATTATCGACCTGATAGCCGATAATAGAGGGGTGCCCGGCAAAATGTTCCATCATTTTACGGATAATCCGCTCAGAATAAAAGAGGTATGAGGCGTTGGTAATATCCATATTTTGCCTGATTCCGTAACCTGCTTTCGAACCGTCGGCTCGCTCAGACAGGATCTCGGGATAACGGGCAACCAGCCATGCCGGAACGGAATAAGTAGGCGTACCCAAAATGACCTTGATTCCCGCAGCATGCATCTTGTCGAGAATCCTGTCCATCCACGCAAACTGGAATTCTCCCTCACGGGGCTCAAACAACGCCCAAGTTGATTCGCCCACACGTACCATGTTTATGCCCGCCTCTTTCATCAGCCGGATATCCTCGTCGAGCCGCTCGTAGGGCTGATATTCATGATAATAAGCGGCTCCATAAAGAACCGTATCAAACTTGTACTGCGCACCCACCGGAAGAGCACATCCCAACATTAACAAGAGAAACCAAATTTTCTTCATACCCAAATCCTTTATAATTAACCATTAACCATTGCGGGCAGCGCCCGCATCAAAGCCCCGCCTTACGAAAAACCATATAGATCAACGCAGCCAACAGAGCACTTACCGGAATAGTGAGAATCCAAGCCCACAAGAGATTGATGGTAACGCCCCAGCGAACAGCTGAGAGCCTTTTAACCGTACCAACCCCCATGATAGCACCAGTGATGGTGTGCGTAGTACTCACCGGAATTTTCAGAAACTCCGTGATAAATAGTGTAATAGCTCCGGCAGTTTCGGCACAAACCCCCTCCAGCACAGTTACCTTTGTAATCTTGGTGCCCATGGTTTTTACAATTCGCCACCCTCCGCACATGGTTCCCAGCCCGATAGCCGTGAAACAGGTGAGAGGAATCCAGTTAGGCATGGCATTTACCGATTCAATCTTTCCCGCAGCAATCATGGCTGTGGCAATAATACCCATCACTTTTTGCGAGTCGTTGAGCCCGTGGCCCAAACTGAAGAGACCCGATGAAACCAGCTGTAGCCTGCCAAAGAGCCTCTCCGACTTGCGGGCGTGCGACTTTCGGAAACCCCACAACACGCCCAGGGTAATAAGAAGTGAGATGGCCATACCAATAATCGGAGCCAATACAATAAACGAGGCAATTTTCATGATCACCCCCAGGTGGATCGATCCGAAACCGCCTCCGCAGATGGCAGCTCCGGCAAATCCGCCAATCAGCGTATGCGAAGAGGAGGAGGGAATCCCGAGCCGCCAGGTGAGCAGGTTCCAGGTGATGGCGGCAATCACGCCTGCCAGGATGATGGGAAGCGTAATAAACTCTTCGAGCACCACCTTCGAGACCGTATTGGCAATGCCAAACTCGCCAATGATAAACTTGGCCACAAAGAAGGCAATAAAGTTGAAGGAGGCAGCCCATAAAACGGCCTGAAACGGCGTAAGAACCCGGGTAGAGACAATCGTGGCAATAGAATTTGCCGCATCGTGAAACCCGTTAATAAAATCGAAAACAATGGCGAGAGCCACAACAAGCGCGAGGAGGGTCATGCGGCTACCGATATCATGCGTACTTAACTATCAGAGTTTTCAGAGATTTGGCCACTGTATTCATTCGGTTGGCCGACCGCTCCAGCTCCTGGATAATATCTTTCAGCTTTATCAGTTCGGCCACCGACGACTCCTCCCTGAAAAGGTTCATGATAGCTGTTTCGTAAACCACATCGGCCTCCTCCTCGAGGCGCTTCACCGCCTTACAATGGGCAGCCAGAGGGGCGTTGTTTTTTCGCAGGGTCGAAAGGGTAAGCATGGCTTTTTGCAACTCAACTGCTCCCAGATAGACAATCTCCGAAAGGCGTGTAGAGCCGGCATGCTGATTCTTAGGTGCGTAGAGCAGTACCTTTTGCGCCGATCGGTTTACTGCATCAATGGCGTCGTCTATATTGTCGGAGAGCTCGTGAATGTCTTCCCTGTCGAAGGGGGTAATAAAAGTGTCGTTCAACGCTTTAGAAATCTTTCCGGCAATTTTGTCGCCCTTCACCTCTTCGGCCTTTATCAGCTTGCACAGGTTGCGGATCTCTTCGGGATCGCTGCAGACAAACAGGTCGCGGAGCAGGGCGGAGGCCTGTACAAGTACGGCCGAAGCCTCTTCGAGCATCGGCAGGAATTTAACATCCTGCGGGGCGAAGATGCTCAGAATATTATTGAACTTCATGGGTTGTTTTTGATTAGGCGTTAACAAATATAACTTTTCTTTTACCTGAATCGGCCTCCTTTGCCACCCCATTTTGGGTCTATTGCCTTTTTTTCTTTTAACTTCGACCCGTTCAATTTATTAAATAACCACACTGTGTTTAGTTTCGACCAGAACGAACGAGCCCTGTGGGCCTTCCGGTATCTTCGCGAAACCAGCCGGAACCTCTTCCTTACCGGAAAGGCCGGAACCGGCAAAACCACCTTCCTTGCGCAGTTGCGCAGCACCCTTCCCAAAAGGATGGTTGTGCTTGCGCCTACCGGTGTGGCGGCCGTCCGTGCCGGTGGAGTGACCATCCACTCCTTTTTCCAACTCCCCTTTACTCCTTACCTGCCGGGTTCCACCTATGTGTCGGCCGTTGAGGGGCAGGAAAAACGGTACACCCGGAAATTTTCGGCCGAGAAGATCCGGCTTTTTCGAAGCATCGACCTGCTGGTGATCGATGAGGTGAGTATGGTGAGAGCCGACCTGCTTGATGCAGTGGACAATGTGCTTCGCCGTTTTCGAAATAAGAACCTCCCCTTTGGAGGGGTTCAGCTATTGCTTGTGGGCGATTTGCAACAGTTGCCTCCGGTTGTGCAGGAGCCCGAATGGGAGCTACTCAGCAATGCATACCGGTCGGTCTTTTTCTACGACAGTCTGGCACTTCAGGAGGCCGGTTTTGTAACCATCGAACTCGAACAGATTTACCGGCAGAGTAATGCCCTTTTTATTGAGGCGTTAAACCATATCCGCGAACAGAGGGCGAGTCGTGAAACACTGGCACTACTCAACAGCCGTCTCATGCCCGGTTTTACCTCCGACGAATTTATTACCCTTACCACTCATAATGCTCAGGCTCAGCATCTTAACGATACCAAGTTGGAAGCGCTCCAAGGCACGTTACGCACTTACCGCGCTTTGATTGAGGGCGATTTTCCCCCCTTCAGTTTTCCTACGGAAGAGGTTCTGGCTCTGAAAGAGGGAGCCAGGGTGATGTTTCTGCGCAACGACATCTCGATTGAGAAACGTTTTTTTAATGGCAAAATCGGTACGGTAATCCGCTTCTCCGAAGAGTGGATAGAGGTGTTGCCCGACGGCGATTCGGTGCCGGTGCGGGTTGAGCCCGAAGCGTGGCACAATACCCGCTATCATCTGGAGGCCTCAACAGGCATGATTACCGAAACCCTTATTGGTAGTTTCAAACAGTTTCCCCTGCGCCTGGCCTGGGCCATTACCATTCACAAGAGCCAGGGGCTAACCTTCGAAAAGGTGATTGTAGA
>CAYGID010000036.1:8791-10345 GCA_964349835.1 uncultured Bacteroidales bacterium
CTGCCGGGAGGGTACCCCCTTACCGAATTTTTCATCAGAAGACGCTGCTCGATTTGATAGATAAGCAACCGGTTACTCTAAAGGAGCTGGAAGCTGTACACGGAATGGGTACAAAGCGGACCGCCCAATTCGGATCTGCCATTTTGGAGGTGATTCTCTCATACCGCGGTCTGTTATGAAGATTTTGTGGCTCGACATCAATGCCTCGTACGGACATGCCTCTCTGGCCCTTCCCGCACTTCACGCACAAGCGCGTGAGATAACAGATTGTGAGGGCAATCGCATTAAGACCGATTGGTCGGTATTGTCGGCTACCACCCAGGCCGAGCCGGGTTTGATGGCTTCGCAGGCGGTGGCAATGGCTCCCGATCTGGTGGCCTCTACCTTGTGGCTCTTTAATCATGAATTGGTAACCAAGATTCTCTCCCGAATCAAAGCGCTGCGTGGCGATATCCCGATTGTATTGGGCGGGCCCGAGTTTCTGGGTTCGAACGAATCATTTTTGCGCTCGCACCCCTATGTCGACCTGGTTTTCCGGGGCGAAGGGGAAGAGGCCTTTTGGGATTGGCTTCCGCTTTCTAAGAATCGACAGTTGTGGGGGAGAGTCGAGGGATTTTGCTTTCTCGCACCCAACGGCACCTATCACGACGGGGGCAAGGCCAGGGTAGAGCAGTTCGAGGCACTGAACCCGCCCGAGCAGTCACCCTTCTTCGATGTATCGAAACCATTTGTCCAACTGGAGAGCTCCAGGGGGTGCAGTAACCATTGTGCCTTTTGCGTGAGTGGATCCGATGCTCCGGTGCGGAATATTGCGATGGATGTTATAGAAAAGAGATTGGAGGCCCTTCGCAGCAGAAACGTGCGCGAAATCCGTCTTTTAGACCGCACCTTTAATGGCAATGCCCAACGGGCCTGCGCGCTTCTTACCCTGTTTGCCACCAAGTTTCCCGATATGCGGTTTCATCTCGAGGTCCATCCGGCCCGCCTTACCCCCGAAATTCGGCAGCTACTGCTCGCCGCTCCGGCGGGGTCGCTACACATTGAAGCCGGGGTTCAGAGCCTTCGCCCCGAGGTGCTGAAGGGTTGTGGCAGGAGCGGAACTGTGGAGGCCACGCTCCATGGATTGCGCTTTTTGGCAGGCAATACCCATTTCGACACCCATGCTGACTTGATTGCCGGTCTGCCGGGTTACTCGCTCAACGCCCTTTTGGGCGATATTGCACAACTGGCCTCATTGGGTGTTGCCGAAATTCAGCTGGAGTTGCTCAAGGTGTTGCCGGGAACCCGGATGCGTGCCGAAGCGGCCACGAGGCAACTTTGTTATGCACCCGACCCTCCATACGAAGTTCTCTCGTCGCATGCGATGCCGCCTGAGGCGCTGCAAACGGCCGCGAGATGGTCGAGAATTCTGGATCTCTTTTACAATACCAAGGCCTTTCACCACGTAACCATCGCGCTGTTTTCCTACTTGCCCTCTTTCCTAACCGATTTCCTTGCTTTTTTGGAGCCACTCGGAGTTGTCGACAAACCAATCAGTCTGGAGCATCGGGGGCG
>CAYGID010000036.1:10445-21000 GCA_964349835.1 uncultured Bacteroidales bacterium
GTAGCGGTGATTTGGGGCACTACGCTCATCTCTACAAAGATTTTGTTGCGCGACGGATTGACTCCCGCCGAAATCATGCTGTACCGTTTTGTGCTGGCCTACGGGGTGCTTTGGCTTCTCTATCCGCACAGGCATAAGGTGGAGAGTCTCTTCGACGAGCTCATTTTCGTGGCACTCGGGCTTTTTGGTGGGTCTGTCTACTTTTTAACCGAGAACAGTGCCCTCCATATCACCTTGGCTTCGAATGTGGCTTTAATCGTGGTGACCGCCCCTCTGCTCACCACGCTGCTTACCCATGTTTTTGTGAAGGGCGAACCGATTCACCGCTCCATCTGGTTTGGGTCGGGCATCGCACTGCTTGGGGTGGTTCTGGTGGTGTACAATGGTCAGGTGGTGCTCCGGATTCATCCGTTGGGCGATTTGCTCTCTTTCGCGGCAGCCTTGTCGTGGGCCATCTATTCGGTATTACTCCGAAAGATTAACGGCCGCTACCCGGTACTCTTCTACACCCGAAAGATCTTTTTTTATGGTACGGTTACCCTCATTCCCTGGTTTGCCCTCACCGGCAATCCGCTGACACCCTCCTTGCTTCTGAACGGAGAGGTGGCTGCCCACCTGCTTTTCCTGAGCCTGATTGCCTCTTCGGCATGCTATGTGGTGTGGAATATGGCAGTGAGCCATTTGGGCACCGTGCGAACCAGCCACTATATCTATCTGGTTCCGATGGTAACGCTCTTTTTTGCCGTGCTATTTCTAAACGAGCCGCTTACGCTCCAGGCCTTTTCGGGAGCGATACTGATTCTCTTAGGGGTGTGGTTTGGAGGCGGTCGAACCTTAGCCGCCGGTTCACCTGCGGTAGAAAATTTTGCGTTGCCGTATCACGAAGAAGGCGGCAACGAAGGTGGCAGTAGCATCGGAAACGGGACCGGCTATCCAGATGCCTTCGAGCCCATAGAGGTGGGCAAAGAGGAGCAGAGCGGGGATCAGAAAGATGAGTTGTCGTGAGAGGCTCATAAACATGGCGATGCCTGCCTTTCCGATAGAGAGGAAAAAGTTAGAGATGGTAATCTGGAAACCTACCAAGGGCAGGGCCAGCAGATAGACGGGCATTCCCTCAACAATGATATTGATAAGCTCAGGATCGTTTGTAAAGGCCCTGGCAATCTGTTTCGAAAAGAATTGAGCCCCCACAAACCCGATGAGCATCACAAAGAATGTGAGCCGAATGGTAAGCAGAAGCGTATCCTTCATCCGTTTCATCTTTCCGGCGCCGAAGTTGTATCCCACAATGGGCTGCATGCCCTGGCAGAATCCCATCACCAGCATCACAATCAGCATCGCAAAGCTGTTGATGATTCCGTAGGCTCCCACAGCCAGGTCGCCGCCATGTTTTACCAGGTGGTGGTTCATCACCAGGCTGACCATACTGGCCGTAACATGCATCATGAAGGGCGAGAGCCCGATGGAGAGAATATCGCGTAGCAGGTGCCACCGGGGCTTTATCTGGCTAAAGTCTAACCGGATCTCCGAATGCGGCAACCGGAAATGGTGGAGGGCCAGCATAAAACCCACAAACATGGAGATCACTGTGGCAATGGCGCCTCCCCGGATGCCCATATGAAATCCGAAGATGAAGAGGGGCGTAAGAATGAGGTTCAGAAGCACCCCGGCAAGCAGAATCCGCATCGATTTGTGCGGGTATCCTGTGGCCCGCATGATATTGGCAAAGTTGTAGGTGAAGTTGGTAAAGATGCTGCCCGGGATAATGATCAGGAGATATTCTTTGGCATAGGGAAGCGTTTGCGGACTGCCTCCAAAGAGCGTGAGAAGCTCGTCGAGAAAAAACATACAGGGGGTTATCACCAGAGTCGAGAGCAGGAGGGTGAGGAAAGTGGCGTTTCCCAGAATCTGTTGGGCCCGCTGCCGATCTTTCATGCCTAACACAATAGAGATTCTTGAGGAGGCGCCTACCCCCACCAGGGTACCGATGGCCGTAAAGAGCAGCAGGAGAGGGAGTGTAAGAGCGAGCCCCGAGATAGCCAGTGCACCCACCCCTTGCCCGATAAAGATCCGGTCGGCAATATTGTACATGGCATTGGCTCCCATCCCCACAATGGCGGGAAGGGCATACTGCAATAACAACTTTGCGATGGGGGTGGTTTCCAGACCCAGGGTACGTGAGGGAGGAGGCAACATAAGGATGGTTTAAACCGGGAGGCAAAGGTATGGATTACATTGTGTTTTTAAACAATTTTTTATATTTGCGTGGCGTGCTCTAGCCGTTAGCTCCGGCAGACTTTCGTTATGAACTTACACTTAAAACCTTGGCAATGGAACAGAAGAATTTGATAGGGGAGCGGATCCGGTCTATCCGCAATGTCCGCAATCTGAGTATTGAGGCGTTGGCCGAACAATCGGGCATTGGCGTGGATATTCTTGAAAAAATTGAGTTGGGAACCGAAATCCCTGTTATTTCTATGCTTGTGAAAATCTCCAGAGGTTTGGGCGTTCGTCCCGGCACACTGCTCGACGACCATGAAGAGCTGGGGCCGGTAGTTTGCCGTGCTGCCGACATTGCTTCGTCGACCGATGCCTGTCGCAATGCCAAAGGGAAAAGCTATATGCACCACTACTCGCTGTCGAGAGCCAAGGCCGGACGGCACATGGAGTCGTTTATGGTAGACATTCTGCCCGGTGCCTACGACGCTTCGCTGGCTTCGACCCACGAAGGGGAGGAGTTTATCTACGTGTTAGAAGGGTCGATCACAATTGAGTACGGAAAGCAGAAGTTTGTGCTCGACAAGGGCGACAGCATCTACTACGATTCTATTGTGGCCCATTATGTGTACGCTTCGTCGAACACCCCCGCTCAATTGCTGGCGGTAATCTTTGTTCCATTTTAACGCCGGTACACAATGACAGAGTTATTTAATATTACACTGGGCAGCTGGCTTGAGCGTTGGGCTGCAGAGACCCCCGATCAGGATTTTATAGTATATGCCGATCGCAACCTGCGCTTTTCGTATAAAGCCTTCAACGAAAGGGTCGACCGCCTGGCTTTAGGCCTTTCGGCCATCGGGGTTAAGCGGGGCGATAAGGTAGGCATCTGGGCTCCCAACGTACCCGACTGGAACACCTTTATGTTTGCCTCGGCCAAGATCGGGGCAATTCTGGTTACCGTAAACACCAACTACAAACAGGCCGAGCTGGAGTATTTGGTAGAGAATGCCGATATCCACACCCTTTGTATCACCGAGGGCACCTTCGACAGCGACTACGTGGCCATGACCAACACCATGGTACCTGAGCTGAAAATCTGTTCCAGAGGCAAGTTGGTGAGCGAGAGGTTTCCTTTCCTGAAAAACGTGGTGTTTATAGGGCAGGAGAAACATAGAGGCATGTATACTACGGCCGAGCTGCTCCTATTGGGGCAGAATGTAGACCGTTCGGTACTTGATGAAGCCCGGCTTATCAACCAGGGAGAGGATGTGGTAAATATGCAGTACACCTCGGGTACCACCGGTTTCCCCAAGGGGGTAATGCTTACCCACAACAACATTGCCAACAACGGTTTCTTCATTGGCGAGAGCATGAAATTCACCCAGGCCGAGCGTGTCTGTTTGCCGGTTCCGCTCTTCCACTGCTTTGGGATTGTTTTGGGCATGATGGCCATTGTAACCCATGGTGCCACGGCCGTGATCCTGGAGCGGTTTGATCCGTTACTGGTGCTGGCTTCGGTGCACAAGGAGAGATGTACGGCACTCTATGGGGTTCCCACTATGTTTATTGCCGAACTCAATCACCCCATGTTCGATATGTTTGATATGAGCTCGCTCCGCACCGGAATTATGGCAGGCTCTCTCTGCCCCATCTGGCTGATGGAAGATGTGGTAAAAAAGATGAACCTTCGCGAAATCACCAGTGTGTACGGTCTTACCGAAACCGCGCCAGGCATGACCCAGAGCCGTGCCTGGGATTCGTTCGAAGTGCGCACCACCACCGTAGGACCGGCTCTCCCGCACATCGATGTTAAGGTGATAGATCCCGACACCCTCGAAGAGTGCCCTGTGGGCGTTCAGGGCGAAATGTGCTGCAAAGGCTATAATCTCATGAAGGGTTACTACAAAATGCCCGAGGCCACCGCTGCCATCATCGACAAAAACGGCTACCTCCACTCCGGCGACCTGGGCGTGATGGATGCCAACCGCAACTTCCGCATCACCGGCCGCATCAAGGACATGATTATCCGCGGGGGCGAAAACATCTACCCCGCCGAAATCGAAGAGTTCCTCTACAAAATGCCAGGCGTTAAAGATGTGCAGGTAGTAGGCGTACCCTCCAAGAAATATGGCGAAGAGGTAGGCGCCTACATCATTCTGAAAGAGGGAGCCAACTTCTGCGACGGCGACGTCCGCGACTTCTGCCGCGGCGAAATCTCACGCCACAAAATACCCAAATACATCTTCTTCATTGAACACTTCCCCATGACCGGAAGCGGCAAAATCCAGAAATTCAAGCTTCGCGAAATGAGCACGGAACTTCTTGCAAAACAGGGGATTATCCCTGAATAGGCGTTTTCAACGCGCTATTCGGGAGTAATCCCCTGTTTTGCAAGAAGAGTGCTCTAATGAAGGGATAGTGCTCTAGTGCATCGAAGCGCATTTGCGCTTCGAGAGCACTATTCCATTATATCCACCGTGTCATGTACCCTCACCCGATCCCAGGTGTGTGCGCAATTTTTCACAAACTCCAGATGTTCGGGATGTATCTGATAGGCATCGTGGTCGGCCTTGTTTTTGAAGGTGAGCATCAGTGAGTATTGGTAGGTGTTTTCTACCACGTCGCGGTTTGTGTCGGCGGGTATGCCTACGTGACGCTGTTTGATGAGGTCGATGGTTACCAGTTTTCTCAGGCCGGCTTCCAGCACTTTGCGGTCGCCCATGTTGAGGGGGTCTTTCATCCAGAAAAATACATGGTGAATAAATACGCCCCGGGGCAGGTCTTTGGGTTTTGCAGAGGCGGTGTGTGTGCTTAAAACCACGGCACCCGCGCCGGCAATCAGTTTTCCAATCAGCGATCTTCGGTTCATATTGTTGGAGTTAAATTATTACATTGTGAGTCGATGGCGCGTTTTAGTCGTTCCAGGGCTTCCTTAACAACGCTACGGGGGCATCCGATGTTCATTCGGGCCCACCCTTCGCCTCCGGGGCCGAACTGGTCGCCGCGGTTGAAGGCGAGTTTGGCTTTTTGTACCAGAAAGGCGTGGAGGTCGTCGGGGTTCATTCCCAGTTTCTCGAAGTTGATCCAAAGGAGAAAGGAGGCTTCAGGCTGCATCACGGAAAGTTGTGGCAGGTGAGTAGCGATATATTCCGTTGCCATGGCAAAGTTGTCTTCAATGTAGCTTAATACCTCTTCGAGCCAAGGTTCGCCATGGTCGAAGGCCGCCTGGGTGGTGGTATAGGCCAGCATATGGCCATGGGCACACTCGGCCGCTTTGAGGGTTTGCCGGAATTTCTTTCGGATAACAGGGTTTTGGGCCACATAGAACGAACTGGCAAGTCCGGCCATATTGAAGGTTTTGCTGGGAGCCATCAGCGTAAGGCAGTTGTTGGCCGCCTCTTCGGATACCTTAGCAAAGGGTGTGTGACAATGTCGGTGCAGTGTAAGATCGGCATGGATTTCGTCGGAAATCACCAAAACCCCCGCCCGGGCGCACAGTGAGGCAATGGCTTCCAGTTCGGAAGGCAGCCAGACACGCCCGCCCGGGTTGTGGGGATTACAGAGAATCAGGATGCGGCACCCGTCCAATTGAGCCTCCAACGAGGCAAAATCTATCTCGAAACGGGAATTCTTGTAGAGAAGTCGGTTTATCACAATCTCGCGGCCCAATTCCTCGGGAACAAGCATAAACGGGTGATAAACCGGAGTCTGAACCAGGATTTTATCGCCCGGTTCGCTAAAGGTTGCCACCGCCTGTGCTATGGCATGTACCACCCCGGCCACAAACCCTATTTCGGCATCCTCTACCTGCCAATGGTGCCGATGTAGCAGCCAGCGCTGGATAGATGCAGCATATTGTTGGGGCACTGCGGTATAACCCAGAATGCCGTGCTCCAGGGTTTGTTGAATGGACTTAAGTACACAGGGAGGCGTTCGGAAATCCATATCAGCAACCCACATAGGCAGCAAATCGTCGGCCCCGAAAACAGCCTTTAACATGTCGTACTTAAACGAATCGGTTCCTTTTCGGGGAATCACTTCATCGAAAGGAGAAGGCATGGTAGAAAGAAATGGTTAGAGCATTATTTTTTTGCAACTGCTTGTTCGTATTTTCCTCTCAGAACCACCGATATGTATCCAAAGAGCAAGCCAAGGGCGCTGTAAACCATTTCGGTGGCGGCGGCTCCTGACAGGGTTGCATTGGGAACATAGGTGATAAAACCAAAAAAGGCTCCCGAACCAATAAAAATGGCGGGAATCAAGTTAAGCCAAGGCACTCTTTCGAGGCACATTACCGGAATTACTAAAATGAAAATGGCTGCGGGTACAGTCCAGAATCCCAGCGAACCCAACAATCCGGCACACTTGATGATGGAGATAGAAAGCAGAATACCCAGCGCGTAGCCAATAAGCGCTTTCAGGCCGTTTTTCGGGGTGCATCCTGCAAAAAAATAGACTGCCCAAGCTTGAAATGCAATCCAGGTGAAGCCTTGGTTTCCTTCGGGTGCCATATAGCCGCGAAGAAGTTGATCGATTACCTGTAACACCAACGCCATAACAGCAATCATCAACGGAATGAAAAGGAATTTTTTGAAACTCATACGTAGCCTTGTTTTAGGTTAGACATCGGCAACGAATATAACAAAAAATAATGCCCCGTGCGAAAACCCGGGGCATTTGAATCGATTCTTCGAAGAATCGATTATTTCAGAAACGAAGTTGAGTTGCTTACAGCAACTTATTTTACAGGAGTGGCAGGAACAGCAGGAACGGTAATCGTATCGGCAGCGGCCAACATGGCAACAACCTCTTTGAGAACCGAAATCTTGTTGTTATCGGCAGCCAAAATAGCGTTGAAGGCATCCAAAGTAATGGTATCTCCTTCGAGCTGTGCAGTTTCAATGAAACCGGGAAGAACCTTGTTTACAATACTGTCGAGTCCTACAAGTGCGGCAGCGATGTTGGCATCGGTATTGTTTACAGCAACCTCAGCGGGTGCAACGGTGAAATCAACAACACCTTTGCCTGCAAGAATCTGCTGCAGAGTTTCTGCCTGCTGGAGGTCTTCCGAAGCAATAGCCTGGAACAGGGGAGCAACCATTGAATCGCCCAATTCTAAAGCCTTGCTCGAGAAGGTGGCAAACATTGCGCCAGTGGTAGCTTTGCTGGTGATAACAACTTTCAGATTTTCCTGAGTCTGCTCAGGTGCTTTGGTGCAAGCGGTAAACATGATACCTACAGAAACACAAGCGATTGCGAAATTTACAAAACCTTTTTTCATAGTCTGTCTTGAAAGATAAATGAGTAAAGAAATTTAATTATTGTGAAACATGTTCTTTGTCTTCGCACAAAAACGGTGCAAATGTATTGCATAAATCAAATAATTGTTCTATATAAGGGAGTAATTTGTTAAAATATATTAATTTTTTTTGATGGACAGCTATTGCATGTGTCTAATCACTTGCTAATGAGATGTTAAATAAAAAAGGATTATATGAGAATACCTCATAATTATTGCCCCATTTCATGCATCTTAATGGAAATATTGGAGGAATTTACACGGAATCGGTAAAACGGGTTGATTGTTTGACAAATGACATCTTTTCCCACCTCTTTTTGTGCCATCTCTTCAGCATCATCACACCCCTGATAGCCTCATCTGCGGCAAAGGCAACCCACATACCCATTAATCCCAAGTGTAGATAAATGCCCAGGAACCAACTGCCGGCAGTTGCTATCAGCCAAATGGGAATCATACCCATCAGCACCGGATAACGGGTATCGCCTGCCGCACGGAGCGAAAAAATGACCACAAGATTCACGGCACGGCCCGGTTCAAGGAGCAGTTCAACCCACAACACCGCACTGCACATGGCAATAATGGAGGAGTTTTCGGTAAAAAGCCCAATCAGTAGCGGTCCTGCCAAGGCAAAGAAGAGCGCCATGGCAAAGGAGACCATCATAGCCCTGCGGGTATTTTTCAGTGCCAATTTGTAGGCCATTCTGAAGCGCCCTTCTCCCACCAGGTGACCCACGCAAATGGCGCCGGCGTGCGCCATGGCCAAAGAGTAGAGAAACGAGAACATAATCAGGTTCATGGCATAAGTTCGGGCCGTAATGGCTTCGTTCCCCAGCATATTGATAAAATAGAGAATCACCACCTGCGAAACGCTGTACGAGATCTGCTCGCCTGCCGAGGGGATTCCCACCGAGAGAATCTGTTTCAGCTTTTGCAGAGGGAAGGGCCATACCGAGCGAAACGAGAAGCCGGGCACCGCTTTGCGGAAGAGGTAGTAGATAAACAGGCTCAAGGCCACCATCCGGCTAAAAGTGGTGGCAATGGCCGCACCTTTTACCCCCAGTTCGGGGCATCCCAGATTTCCGAAGATGAGCGCGTAATTTCCAACCACATTGATGAGATTCATCAGAAGGGTCACCCTGAGAGAATATTGAGCCAGATGATAACTGCGTAAAATGGCCGAAAGGGTCATCGACAATGCCTGAACCACCGAGAATCCCCCCACAATCGCCATATAGTCGAGCGCATCGGGCATCAGTTCGGGGCGGATTTTCATCAGCTCCAGAATCGCTCTCCCGCCCATCAGCAGGCTCAACCCAACCGCCATGCCCACCACAGCATTGAACAGCAACGAAACGCCGATGACCTGACGCGACGAAGTATGGTCGGTAGCACCCAGATATTGGGAGCAGAGCACAGAGGTGCCAAGCGTGGTAACACCAAAGAGCAAATTCACCATGTTGATTAACTGGTTCACTATACCCACCGATGCCACTTTGTTGTCGGAATATTGGCTCAACATCACCGTATCGGTGATGCCCAGCAACATAATCAACAACAGCTCCAGAAATATGGGAATCATCAGATTCCTCTGCCTCTCCTGAATCTTAACCGGGCTTCTCATTCGGCGCTGCCCAACGAGTTTTCGAGCACCTCAATGAGTTGTCGGAGGTAGAGGTTTCGCACCTCGGGTCGGGAGAGTGCCAGATCGTGCATACCGTTTGGTATCTTGCGCAACGCGACCCGTTTACCCAGGCGGGGAGCCAGCCGTTCAATGTCGGTTACCGACAGCACTGCATCGGCCTCTTGAAAAGCCTCCGACCAACTGGTTCCATACACACTTTTGTCGGAAAAGAACACCGTTACCTCCACCGCAATATCGAGGTGGTTCCTGACCTTCCGATGCCCCTGCACAATACCCGAAAACCAGCAGGCCGGGATAGGGGAGAAGAGCGGCTTCTTCCACTCCGTACGATAACTCCATTCCCCCTTTTTTGACTGGAGCAGACTCTCGGAGTATGCAGTACTCGGCCCCTGTTTAACAGGCATAGAGGGAAAAATCCGGCCCAGAAAAGCCACCGCCGGAATCAGCACCCTTTCGGTAAAGGGCTTTTCATTAAAATCGAGGAACGGGCTGTTAAGAACCAGCGCCTGCATCGGAGGCGTTGCCCCCTTCCGTGCCGCGTAGAGCGAAGCGATTAAACCGCCCTGCGAGTGCGCCAGCAGCGCGATCTCCGAATGGCCCTCCTCCCGTATCACTCGAAACGCCGAATCGATCTCCGCAAAGAAATGGTCGATCCTACCCTCCCTGAAAGGCGCCTGACCCGGCAACAACGAACGGCCATACCGATGCAAATCGAGCGCATAAAAATCGAACCCCGCCCCATACAACGAATCGGCCAACTCCTTCTGAAAAAAATAATCATTAAACCCGTGCAGATACAACACCGCCCGCTCATTCCCCGGCCTCACCGCCTTCCTCACCAACGTAGCCACCAACGGCTCCATTTTTCGTTTACCGGCCGCCTCCTCATCCGAAACCAAAACAAACGTACGCTGCACAAAATCATCGCCCAGCAAATCCGGCACAAAACCCCCAACCACCGGCCTACCCATCACCGAAACGGCCGTCCTGTTAAAAGTACCGACAGCCGAAGGCTCATGACCGCACCCCGCCGCCGCCAACAACAATACCAATACCAATACCAACAACAACGCGAACCCCCATTCCTTAAAAACCATCGCAAACACCCTTCCACCCATACCACACCTCCACAAAAACTCCACAAAATCACCACAACACCGCCGCAAATATCTCAAAAAAACCGCAACACCCCCAGCCCATCTTTCAAAAGCCAAATACATTCCCTACATTTGCACCCTCAAAACAGACCTCCCACCACGGAGAGATGGCAGAGTGGTCGATTGCGGCGGTCTTGAAAACCGTTGTGCCGCAAGGCACCAGGGGTTCGAATCCCTTTCTCTCCGCTATGTTTGGCTAACGCATTGATAGATAATTCTTTGCGTTAGCCAAAC
>CAYGID010000037.1:0-11937 GCA_964349835.1 uncultured Bacteroidales bacterium
TTAGCGCTCTTATTCAATAAACAGCAGCTATCCGTTTACACAAAATTTTGTACAGGCTCGTGCTGCGCGCGCTAATCGTCACATCTCCAAATCATCACATCTCCAAATCTCCAAATCTCCAAATCTCCAAATCTCCAAATCACTGCTACGCTTGCGCGCCAGCGCATTGACCATTAACCGTTGACCATTACTACTCCAGCGTCTTAATCATTATATCTTTAAACTCAATCCCTTGCCCTTCCGACTGCAGTCCGATGTAGCCTTCGGTTAGCGGGGTGCCGTCTTTAATGAGGTTGGTGTCGAAGCCCGAGGCGACGCCCCCGGCCAGTTCCACTTGCGTTTTGGTGTATTGCAGCACGGTGTCGCCGTTTACGATGTGTTTTACCAGCGAGTCGCGGTAGACAATAATTTCGCCTGTAACCCATTCTGCTAACTCGTAGGTTTTCGAGGTGGAGTTGATGCAGTGGCGAGGATCAAGCCTGCCGTTAAAGACTACACCTGATCCGGGCGAACACATATTGGCTGTGGGACGGGGACGACCGTCGCCCATTCCGCAGAGAATCTGGTACTCAACCGAGATGGGCCAATTCTGCTCTTTCAGGATGGTTCTGGGATCTTGCGAATGAAACATCACTCCACTGTTTTTCACGGTGTACGAGGGGGCATCTTTGAGCCACTGATCCCTGAAACGATAGGTAAACTTGAGATGGTAGGAGGAGAAGGGCTCCTTGTAAAAAAGATGGCCATACTGCTCATTAAAGGGGCCGTAATCGTCGTAATTGATTTGAATAGCGCCATCGACTACCCGGAAAGTGTTGGCATAATTGTCGTTCAGGTTGTGGTGATGAATCTTAACCATCCAACCATTAAGATTTTTTCCGTTAAACAACGACCTCCACTCGCCATCGCCATCGGCCCGCTTTCCGCGGGTGTTCGAGGCACAGGAGATAAGAAGCAATACAAAGGCAAACAAAGAGAGCAGTCGGAACTTCATGGCGTAAGGTTTTAGGATGAAAGAGTGAAAAGTATCAAGATGAGGAGTGTAGTATCGGCTGGTGGTGCAAACAGGTTATCCGCGGAGCATCTTGTCGGTGAGGGCAATCAGGCCCCTGCGGCAGATAAATCGTTCCGAAAAGATTAGCAATTTATTGAAAAAACCATGAATGCCCAAAGATTTCCGGCGCATCATTAAACGATAGCCGTATTGGGCTACCTCGCGGGCCGTTGCATGCGTAAAACGGTTCGACATAAGACTCTTTTGGGTTCCGGCCACCGCGTGGAAACTAGTATCGGTAACCCCGGGGCACAAAACCGAAACGGAGACATTCGACCCTCGCAGTTCGTGGTGCACTGCCTGCGAAAGGGTCAACAGAAAGGCCTTGGTGGCAGCATAGCCGGCCATACCGGGCAAAGGCTGAAAAGCGGCGGTGGAGGCAACATTCAGAATGCGCCCAAACCCCCTCTCCTTCATATCGGCGGCAAAGAGCCGGGTTAGAAGGGCCGGCGCCAACATATTGAGGCGATACATCTCCAACTCGCGGTCGGGGTCGGTTTCGGAAAAGGGGCCGGAGGTGCCGAATCCGGCATTATTCACCAGGTAGGCGGGACTTTGGTTCGCCTCTTTCAGGAGCCCATAGAGGGCATGCACCTCCTCCATGCGGCTCAAATCTTTTACATAGCAGGTTACTCCCACCCCATAGCCTGAGAGTTGGTCGGCGAGCTCCCTGAGGCGGGCCTCATTTCGGCCGGTAAGAATCGGGTGGATCCCATTTTGGGCAAAGAGGCGGGCAAATTCGGAGCCTATGCCCCCGGTAGCCCCGGTGATCAACGCAGTTTCCATGGGTAAGTCGGATATCGTTACACAAATATGCAACAAAACAGCCAACCGTGTAGCTGCCAACCGGAGCATCGCTGCCGGAATATCAAAAAAAAGAATAGCTTTGAATTTGAAATAGAAAATGGTAAAACCCCGCATCGGTTCGAATCGCCGGGCCATGCAATACAAATGTATCGAATATGAAAAAACACGCACTTCTTTTTCTGACACTGCTCTTTGTGGGCAGTAGCGCCTTTGCACAGGCCAAACCCAACGCCGTGTTCAAAGCCAAAAACATTAAGCAGGCCATGAACAAAGTGGCCGCCTGGCAGCTTGCCAACCCCAAACACGCGTTGTACGATTGGACCAACGGGGCCTTTTACGCCGGAATCTCGGCCGCCTACAAAACCACGCGCAACAAAGAGCTGTTGAACGCCATGATTGCGATGGGCGAAAAGAACCAATGGAAACCGGGACCCCGTCTGCAACATGCCGACGATCACGTGATTTGCCAGACCTATGTAGATGTGTTTCGGCTCAAAAAAGATCCAAAGATGATTGCCCCCTTTGTGGAAACCATGGAG
Source organism: uncultured Bacteroidales bacterium (assembly GCA_964349835.1). Classification (GTDB taxonomy): domain Bacteria; phylum Bacteroidota; class Bacteroidia; order Bacteroidales; family UBA4181; genus JAQVSH01. The sequence continues at coordinate 2,401 of CAYGID010000037.1, forward strand.
AAATTTATGGCCACCCCCTACCAGCCCAAAGGAATCGAAGTGATTACCTGGTGGTGGTGCGATGCGCTCTTTATGGCACCCCCGGCATTTGTAAAACTGTCGAACGCAACCGGCGACAAACGGTACATGGAACGAAGCCACCAGTTGTTTCTTGAGTGCTACAACCTGCTCTACGACAAAGAGGAGCAGCTCTTTGCCCGCGACTTGGGCTATGTAATCAAAGGGCAACCCTCCGACCGTCGCGAAGCCAACGGCAAAAAGATCTTCTGGTCGAGAGGCAACGGTTGGGTGATGGGCGGATTGGCTCTGCTTCTGGCCGAGCTGCCCAAAGAGTACGCCGAACGCTCCTTCTACGAAACCCTCTACAAAGAGATGGCCCATAAAATTGCCACCATTCAGCAGCCCGACGGACTCTGGAGAGCCAGCCTGCTCGATCCCGCCTCCTATCCAGGCGGCGAAGCCAGCGGCTCAGGCTTCTACACCTACGCCCTGGCCTGGGGCATCAACAACGGTCTGTTAAGCAAAGCCGAATACCTGCCCGTAGTTGAGAAAGCCTGGAAAGGGCTCAACGGCTTGATCCAACCCGACGGCCGCGTAGGCTGGACCCAGCCTATTGGCGCCGACCCCAAGAAAAACTTCAACGCCGAAAGCTGGGAAGTTTACGGTGCAGGCGCATTCCTTTTGGCCGGAAGCGAGGTGATTAAACTGAAAATCAAATAACTGTTTGGGGTTTCGGGCCGTTTTTCCGGGACCGAGCGAGATTGCGTACACAAAGGCCGCAGGGCCCCCCAAAAACAGAAGAGGGTTTCTCGAAGCAGATTGCTGAAGAGAGGCCCTCTTGGTTATTGAGGAAAGTCTTTACAAAAGAATAAAAATGAGTGCTTTACCATTCTTGCTGCAGTCTCGTTAGCGATTATGTTGCATTTCTCGATTCCGAAAACAAGTATTAACAGTCAACTATTTTCAGAGAAAGACAGTTTCTTTGTCCAGAAGTGCATCCTTGGCTCGCATTCCCGAAACCCCAGCTTGCTGTATAAACTTTTGGCACTGGCGTTATCTTCGCGCACCTCTAACGTAAGTTTACAGTAGCCTCTTTGTTCTGAGATCTCAATTAATTTGTTGATTAATTCCTTCCCCAGTCCCAGACCTCTTGACTCGTTCAGGATCACAACATCATGTATGTATAGATAGGGCTTCAGATTAAATGTAGAATAATTGATAAATGTTGTGGCCATTCCTACATATCGGTTGCCATGTAGCACAAAAAGGACTTCGGCTGTTGGGTGTTCTTTCAGATCATTTACCAGACGCAACTGCTCCTGCGTGCTCAATGGCGGATGATCACCCATGGGGTCGCTCATATAGTGATTAAGCAACATGCAGAGGGCATGCTTATGCTCCTGATTATCGAAATCGCAAAATGCAAAGTGGATCATAATACAAATTAAAGTTCACCGGGCTTAAATCTTTTGGTTTCCATTATGATACGGTTCTGGCCAGGATGTTTACATATTATATGCAAAGGTGTCAAAAATCTTGTTAGCCCGATATAATCAGCAATCAATTATTGTTGATTGAGGTCACAATCTGCAATTCGGGTTTGCCCTACTCTTTTAACGCGCATTTCGAGCGATGGGTTCCCGCCAAACATCTAGGTTGTCTCTGATTCAGCTTCATACAAATGGCAAAATAGTTGCGAAAGTTCAATTACATATCGCAGGGCTCACAAAAATTACAGACTAACTTTGCTTGAGAGGCAGTGTATAAACGAAAGCAAGTTAACTTTGGGAAATTCCAGTCCAGGCAATTAGACCACCTTATCCTTACGATCCTAAATCGACAGTAAAAAAGTTAAGCGACTTTTTGCAAATAGTTGAAGAAGAAACATATAGTTGTTTTAAAGGATAATCCTTTCCGACAGCAACTAACAGCGCACTGCCGTCATACGCAAAATTATCCCTATTTTAGCGTTTGTCTCTCCTTAAATCATTCGGACTATCGAAAGGAAGGATTATACATTTGGTTCAACAAAGCTAGTTACAACATCCCAGAAATGTAAATGATGAATAGCAGATACTACAGAATCATTTCATCCATATGTTTGCTACTTATGTTAGCAACAAGCTGCAGCAAAGAGGAATGCGTGCAGACCGATTCTTTAGCCCGCCTCAACTGGTCGGAAAGGAACTATCAGGTTCTGAATAGTTTTATTGATGATTATGGCAGTGGGGGAAAATATTACAACAAAGAGAAGAAGCCTTATGTTGTGCTCGACTGGGACCAGACATGCGCCCATTTTGATGTGGAGGAGGCTTTGATGCGTTTCCAGTTGTTCAACCTCAGATTTAAAATGACGAAGGAGCAGTTTGCAGGAATCTTGCTCAATGATATCAATGGGATAACCCACTTGTCGGATAGTTTCAATAACATACCGCTTGCGGATATCAACCAAGACCTTATAAACGACTATAATTTTCTGTATGATAATTTTCTGGGGCCAAACGGTACAATGGCACCAGCCAACATAAAGGCTACCCTTCAGTATAAAGATTTCGTTGTGAAAATTCCTTTCTTGTACGACGGGTATTGTGCTACACCCGGTATTGGAGATCAATACGGATACCCTTGGGTGCTCTATCTGTTAGCCGGACATACAATAAGCGAAGTAAAGGAGATGGCCACAGAGGCAATCTCTTACGAACTTGGCAATAAGCTGAGCAAAGAGACGTTGCTTTCGCCTGGCGATTTGCCCACCACCACAGGAGTACTCAGCTATTCGTATAAATCGGGGCTCCGCATATTCGCAGAGATGCAAAATCTTATCTCTACATTTCAAAAAAGAGGAATCGAAGTGTTTATTGTATCGGCCAGCTACAAACCGGTAGTCGAGGTATTTTCGGGCATAGGCACTTATGGTTATAATGTACCTGCCAACCATGTTCTGGCCATGGAGCTTGATGTGGATACCGAAGGGAAAATCGCGCCTCACTATAAGCCGGGATGGGTTAAAACAGTTAGACAAGGAAAGGTAGATGCCATTGAAAGAGTCATAAAACAGGGATTAGGTATGAATTGGGACCCTCTTTTTTCGGCCATTGATAGTGACGGAGATTATGAAATGGCCACTGAATTCGCGGGAATGAAGCTTACCCTTATCTGGAATCGCGTGAAAGGTGGCGATATAGGCAAATTGTGCATCAAGGCTGTAGAACAATCGGGCAATGCAAAGCCTTTATACATACTGCAGGGGCGAGATGAAAATACCGGATTGGCGCTACCCTGCTCTGAGTCAATACTTTTCGGGAAAACAGAGAAACAACTACTCCACTAAATCTTTTAAAATACATGGCAGAATGGAATCATATTTTCAGAATGGAATAAACTAATTGATCTTCCGAAACTATCTCGCCATTAGTATGAAACTGAATCAAAGGCACTTAAAATGTTTATTTACATACAAATGCGAGGCGAAACCTCAAGAAACGAACTCTGAATACAAACAAGTAAAAAACAAATCTGTGAAAAATCTAACAAAGAGAGTCTCATTTTACGCATGTATTGCGTTAGTATCTATTGCATTAGCTAGTTTAAACAGCTGCAATAACAGCGACGAACCACCTTTATTACCCGAAGAAACGGTCAATTTCGGAGCCTTGCTCAACCTTTCGGACGATATTGTAAGTAGTGGTATCGCGACCCGGGCCGCCATTGAATTCGCACTCAGCGACCTGAACACCTACGCTGCAACTGCAGGCCGAAACGTGACATTCAAATGCACGTATGCAGATACACGAATGGATACCTTGGAAGCTAAAACCCAAATAGAGAGTATGTATGCACAGGGGATGCGTATGTTTGTAGCAGGTCCAAATTCCAGCAGCGAACTGATTGCCATTGCACCATTTGTTAAGAAGAACCCGATTGCTCTGATTAATGCTAACAGTACCTCCATTGGATTAAACCATGCCGGCAGTCATATTTACAGGATTATTACCGAAGATAGCTTTCAGGCCAAGGGATTAATCAGAACAGCCTTTACTGTAGGAGTGAAGGTGATAATTCCCATTGTAAGAAACGATGTCTGGGGAAACTCGCTGTTCAATGCCTTTAAAACCGGGTTTTTAGCTGAGGGGGGAGTTGTATATGACGGAGCTGTATACGATCCTTCAGAAACGTCGTTTACTGCAATAGCAAACACTGTTAATGAGCAGGTTAGCGAGGCGATTGCGACCCATGGCGCCTCGAACGTTGCCGTGTTGGCATTGACTTATAATGAAATAACCGGAATAATGACCGCAGCATCTCCGATGGAAGAGCTAGGCTCTGTACAATGGTTTGGCTGTGATGGAAATGCACAACTCGAAAGCCTGATTACAGACAACACGATTGCTGAATTCGCTATAAAAACTGAATTTATGGCTCCCATGATGGGAATTGGCTGGACACTCTATACGCCACCATTCACCGAACTGCTTTCATCAAAAATTGCAGAAGAAACCGGAATCATACCCGATGTTTATGCGCTTTCGGCATACGATGCCACATTTATTATGGGACTTACCTACTTACAGGTTGGTAAAGCAGATATGGAAAAGATAAATGATATGATTCCTCTTGTGTGCAGCACCTACGACAAAATGGGAATCTCACGACAGCTAAATGCAAACGGAGACCTACTGCAAGCAAATTACATTTTTTGGAAAGTTACTCGCGACAATAATGGATATCATTGGTCAAGCTATGCAACCTATTGGTATGATATTGATGTATTTGCATGATTTCGACCTGTCAAATTCCTTTGTTTTTCACCAAAAAAAATGTACAGGTCCGCTTTTCAATGAAATTTCACATCTATTGTCGGGCAAGTGTCAGGCAAATGACGGGTTGATTTGAAAAATTATACTTGGATAGATTAATTTAAAAATTGAATCTTGCGGAAGATTTGACAAATGATGGAACAACCCGAATTAGGCAAAAAAATAGCCGCACTTAGAAAGAATAAAGGTCTGACTCAGGAAGATCTTGTTGAGAAATGTAACTTAAGTGTTAGAACCTTGCAACGGATTGAATCAGGAGAAGTTAAGCCAAGAATCTATACAGTTAAGATAATTTTTTCTGCACTTGACTATAACATCAACGATGAGATGTTGCCTATAACCTCTAATAAGTTTAGTGTGGCGATAATTGGTGCTTCAAACAGGCTTGAGAAGTTTTATAAAACCGGATTCTTTCAATTAAAATCAAAAACAAATACAATGCAAAATTCAATGTCGTTCTTTCAGCGATTCTTTCTGGCAACTGGTATAGTTTGGTGCCTTTGTGGTTTATCAATTGTGATTTTTAAACTGAATTTTGGCCAAAGAGAGATCATCATTACTCTGATTCTTCCACTTGCATATGCACTCGTAAGACTTCTTGACAAGGGTAAGCCTTCTAAAAGTGAATAACTAAGCAAAGCATGAGACTTCCTATGACAAGACTCTACAGCGTAATTATCTCTGTATTTCTAGGTTGCAACTCTCTCCTGAATGCCCAGGCACAATCGGCCGACTCAACCTCTTTGGACGGGTTGTTCAGGTATTTTAAGACGGAGCATATGTGGGATGCCAAGGTGAAGATTGGCGGAGCTATCGGTTTGGGAGAGAGTAAACGCGGCGGTCGGAATATAATCCCGATTACGGGAGGTACTTTTCAGGGCCCCGACATTAAAGGAGAGGTTTTGCCCGGAGGAGCCGATTGGCAGAATGTGCGCCCCGACGGCGACGTGGAACTTTATGCCCGCTATCTGTTGAGAACAGATAGCGGGCATATGATCCAGGTGATCAATCAGGCATTAATTCATAATGCGCCCGACAATAGCAAAAATGGCCCTTATCTCAAATCGGTTGTCGATATAGAAGCTCCGGCTAACAGCCCGTACAGCCATCTGAATCACGCCATTTTCCTCGGAACGCTAACCATCCCTCAACTCAAGCCCGGAGAGGAACCTTATGTCATCATAGGGGTCTATAAGGTTTTGTAGCGTGAAGAAATTTCGGCCGGCACTCCGCCGGGTTTGTGTTGCTACAGGTTATCGATAGTAACAAGCGTCAGGCTTGAATAGATGGTTGGAACCTCCTTTTGACCATTGTCGACAAGATTCAGTGACTTGGCGGGATTACCGGAAATAAAACTGTTGACAATCATGGCAGTGTTGTAGGCCATTTCTTCAAGTTCCTTGTCGATTGTCATACCCTGATAGCCATTGGCAATGTTCTGCCTGGCTGTAGTGTTGTTGTCCTGACCTGTGACAACGGGGAATTGTCCGTCGAAGCCGTGATCGATAATGGCACTGATGATACCTTGAGCTGTATTATCGTTGGCTGCGAGCACCATATCAGGTGCTTCGCCGGCTTCATAGCTAAGAAGGCGTGATGCCATCTCACTCTCTGCGGCTTCCGTGGTCCAACTAGAAAGAGCAACCTCGTTGTACGTTTCCTTACCGCTCTGTATAATAAGAGAGCCATTTTCGATGTAGGGCTGGAGCAGTTCGTAGGCGCCCTCATAGTAAAGGAGTGCATTGCCGTCGCTCGAAGGACCTGCAAACAACTCTATTGTCATAGATTCCTTGCCGGAAGCCCTGAAATTTTGCAGAAGAAACTGAGCCTGCATTAAACCTATTTTCGATTGATTGGCCGATGAAAAGAAGTCGACACCTGCATTGTCCATAATAATTCTATCATGGCATATGAAGTTGCATTTTGGGTTGGCTTCAAGAACGCCCGACTCATTGATAACGGAGTAATCAATTGCTGTAATGACAAAGTGCGAAATACCGGCAGCAATGGCCTCTCTGAGTTGTTCCACCTGTTCGACAGCTCCGTCGGGAGTATTCTCAACAGTGTACAGAACCACTTCATATCCATAAAACTCTAACGCATTCTTGAGATAGGCGGCATCATCAGCCCATCTCGGAGTAATTGTGGCTGATGGCAGCATCACAGCCACCTTCTTCCTGACAGTATCATTATCATTGTCTTTGCTGCAGGCAGAAAATGCGAATATCAGTACAATAGACAGGAAAATTAGGGAAAATAGTTTCTTCATAGATTTTTGAATGGTTACAAGTAAGGAAATTTGATAGTTTGAGATATTATAGCGTAAACTTATAAAAAAAAATAACTAACACACTTACGAAACACAAAGAATCAAGCCCGGAGAGGAATCTTATGTCATCATAGGGGTCTATAAGGCTTTGTGGTTTTGAGAAATTTTGCCTAACATTACTAAATTTCTCAATTCAAGAATATGAAACATACTTTTACTACCACCGCCATCTTTCTGATGGTTTTTCTGGCAGGGTTCACCAACGCAAACGCCCAAAACCCCATCGTCCAAACGTACTTCACCGCCGACCCTGCGCCCATGGTGCACAAAGAAACGGTGTACCTGTACACTTCTCACGATGAGGACTCCACGGTGAATAACTTCTTCACCATGTACGACTGGCGCTGCTACTCTTCGACCGATATGGTAAACTGGACCGATCATGGTGCAGTGGCCTCTCTGAAGAGTTTCAAATGGATGGACAAAACCAACGGCGCATGGGCTCCCCAATGTATTGAGCGTAACGGAAAATTCTATCTATATGTGCCCATTCATGGCGAAGGGCTCGCGGTACTGGTTTCCGATTCACCCACAGGCCCCTTCACCGACCCCATCGGGAAAAGGCTGGTAGACAGTAATCATGTTTGGCAGGATATCGACCCCACCGTTGCCATCGACGACAAAGGACAGGCCTGGCTCTATTGGGGCAATCCCCAATTGTGGTACGTAAAGTTGAATGACGATATGATTTCGTACGACAAAAGCATTGGCGACAACGGAATTGTAACGGTAGAGATGACTCCCGAAGCATTTGGGTCGAAACCCGGCCGCGAAGGGAGGCCCGGTACCACCTACACCGAAGGCCCCTGGTTCTACAAGCGCAATAGCCTCTATTATATGGTTTACGCTGCATCGGGTATTCCTGAGTACATTGCCTACTCTACGGCCACCTCCCCCCAAGGCCCCTGGAGTTTCAAAGGGTTCATTATGGAACGTGCACCCCAACTGGCCTTTACTAACCATGCAGGCATCATCGATTTCAAAGGCAATTCCTATCTCTTCTACCACGACCAGAGTTTGTCGAAAGGTCAGGGGTTTAAGCGTTCTGTGAGCGTAGAGCAATTCTCCTACAATGCCGATGGCACCATTCCGCTGGTTGTACCCACCAAAGAGGGGGTTACAAAAAGTGTAGGCAGTCTGAACCCCTTTAAAAGGGTCGAAGCCGAAACCATTGCCTGGAGCGAAGGATTGAAAACAGCCGGCGACAGCAAAACCGGCGTCTATGTAACCAAGATTGAGAATGGCGATTATCTGAAAGTGCGCAGTGTCGATTTGGGCAAAGGGGCCAAGAAGATAGAGGCCGGCGTGGCATCGAACGCAAAAGGCGGCCGGATAGAGATTCGGTTGGGCACTCCCGATGGCGAACTTCTGGGCACCCTCGAGGTAAAAAACAGCGGCGGCTGGCAAAACTGGATTACAGCCAAAGCAAAACTGAAAAAGCGCGCAGGGAAGCACGACCTTTGCTTTGTGTTTACAGGCGGCGATGGCGAGTTGTTCAACTTCGACTGGTGGAGCTGCAAGTAATTGCGATAACCCAGACTAACTACTATACTTAACTGCATGAAATTAAGACATTTGAGAACGGCTACGCTCATTGCGTTGCTGTTGGTCAGTTCCTTTGCCTCACAAATATCTGTAGCACAGAAGTTTACTCTCGCGATTTTGCCCGACACGCAGGGCGAGGTGAACCAAAAGCCCGAAATGCTTACCAGTCAGTTGCAGTGGATAGTCGATAAGAAAGATTCATTGAATATCCCCTTTGTGTTACATGTGGGCGATATTGTCGATTTCGATAATGTGGGTCATTGGAAAACGGCTAGCGACTGTTTCAAGCTGCTCGACAACGCGAAAATGCCCTACGTGCTCTGCCTGGGCAATCATGATACCGAAGCGGTGGGCGAGAATTCGGGAAGTGCGGCGTCGGATGTTCCGGGAGCAACCCACCTGAATCTGAGGAAAACCACCAAGTTCAACACCTATTTTCCCCCCATCAGATTATTGGGGCAGAAGGGGCAGTTTGAAGTGGGAAAAAGCGACAACGCCTGGTACACCTTCCAGGCAGGAGGCCTCGACTGGCTGGTGGTGTCGCTCGAGTTTTGTGCCCGCAAAGAGCCGGTTGAATGGGCGGGTAAAGTGGTAAGCAACCATCCCAACCACAACGTGATTATTCTCACCCACTATCACCTAAACGGGAATGGCGAAATTTGTGAGAATAATGCCGGTTACGGCGATTTAAGCCCCTACGCAATCTACGACATGCTCATCAAAAAGCACCCCAATATTCTGATGGTGCATAGCGGGCATACCGGCAGCTCAACCTGGCGCAACGACCGAGGCGACAACGGAAACCGAATCTATCAGATTCTCACCGATTACCAGCACGAGAATTTT
>CAYGID010000037.1:12037-20920 GCA_964349835.1 uncultured Bacteroidales bacterium
CGACAACGGAAACCGAATCTATCAGATTCTCACCGATTACCAGCACGAGAATTTTGGCAATGGCTATCTAAGGCTTCTGGAGGTTGATCCCGCAAAGAGAACCTTAACCGGCAAAGTCTATTCTCCCTACAACGGCATAGAAAAATGCGAAGCTTTGATCCGTTTTACCGGCGTGAAATTTATCGCGCCTAAAGTAGCGCAGTTCTTATGACCCGTTACAAAGGGGCTATTCGGGTGTTACAAAATTTGGCAATCATAGCGTCGAAATAACATCTTTTTATAGCTTTGCAAATCAAGTATCCTTCTCCATCTTCACTAACCAACCTTGCATATTATTCACCCTTCAGACATGGAAAGAACACAGAGAACATGGATAGTGGCCGCAGGCACACTACTACTGACTACATTCGGATTTCAGGGCAGTTTTGTCGGGGCGATGGCCCAAACCGACACCACGCGAACGCTGGCACCCTACTTCACCCCGGCCACCACGAAGACCGTTACTCCTGATGCCCAAGGTTTTATTGGCCGTTGGTTGCTTTTGGAGCCTATCAGCAAACCCAATCGCAGCAATACGGTGTTTACAGACAGCTATCTGCGAACCGCCTTCACTACCGAATACTTTCCCAACCAGTTTACGGTGGTTCCCAAACACGGCGATAAGGTAACCGTGGGAGAGCAGCAACTCTCCTGGCACGCACTCGAAACCACAAACTTTAATGTAAAACTCTTCCGTTTTGCCTATGGGTTGCATAAAGAGATTTACGGAGTGCTGTTTTGGGCTGTAACCGTAGTAAACGCACAGGAAGAAATGAAGAATATTCGACTGGCGGCAGGCTCCAATTCGGCCTCGATGTGGTGGCTAAATGGAGAGGAGGCCTTGCTCCTTTCGGGCGACAGACGCATGGTGATGGACGACGGAGTTTCCAAGCGGCTCACGCTGAAAAAGGGGAAAAACATTTTGCGGGGAGCCGTAATCAACGGGCCCGGTATGAGTGATTTCTGTGTTCGCTTTCTTAATGAGAAAGGCGAACCGGTTAAGGGCCTTACCATCAGTTATCAATAAAACGCATTACGCATCGCTTTGGCATCGAAAACGCTTTAGAAAAGAGAACAGTTATGAAGAAAATATATAGTATCATGGGCGCAATCGCCCTGTTATGGATCGGTTTCGCCGCATCAGGTGCGGCACAGGTTGGCAAACCCTTTATTCACGACCCTTCAACCATTATGGAATGTGATGGAAAGTACTACACCTTTGGAACAGGCGGTGGCGGGCTCATCTCGGAAGATGGCTGGAATTGGAACGGGGGTGGCGTTAGGCCGGGTGGCGGAGCTGCCCCGGATGCCATAAAAATTGGCGATCGCTACCTGATTGTCTATGGTGCCACGGGCGGTGGCCTCGGAGGCGGCCACAACGGAAAGATTCTCACCATGTGGAATAAAACGCTCGACCCGCAATCGCCCGACTTTCAATATACCGAAGCCATTGTAGTGGCCTCGTCCGACGGTGTGGAAGATAACGACGCCATCGATCCCGGACTGCTGCTGGATCCCACCACCGGAAGGTTATGGTGTTCGTATGGCACCTACTTCGGGTTCATCCGTCTCATTGAGCTGGATCCCAAAACCGGCAAACGGGTAGAGGGGAATAAAGCCATCGACATTGCCATCGATTGCGAGGCCACCACGCTGATGTATCGCAACGGCTGGTACTATCTGTTGGGCACACATGGCACCTGCTGCGATGGAGCCAACTCCACCTACAACATTGTAGTGGGTCGTTCGCGGAAGGTAACCGGCCCCTACCTCGACAACATGGGTCGCGACATGCTCAAAGGGGGCGGAAAAATGGTAATTGCGGCCCACCGAAGAGTGATGGGACCCGGGCACTTTGGTCTCTGGGATCAGGGCAATGGCGTACAAAAGATGTCGTGCCACTTTGAGGCCGATCTGGACCAAAGCGGACGCAGCGTATTGGGCATCCGTCCGCTCCTCTGGAAAAATGAGTGGCCCGTTGCGGGCGATCAATTCCAGGAGGGGACTTACGAAATTGAATCGGAGCGCAGAGGGTATGCCCTCGAGCTCATTGTCGACTTTGTGCGCATGGCCGGCGGAATGCGCGGCTTTAACCGCAACAACGACGAGCCTGTAAAACCGGTTCCCTCGCAGCAGTTGGCCGACGTACTACCTACCTGGCCTACCGGAAACATCGGGGTCAGGATTGGCGATTACATGGTTCGCCCGCACCAGCGATGGACTATTACAGCCGTTCCCGAAGCCGGAGGATATCCGGGCGGACCCTACTACAAAATTGTGATTGCCGGTACCGAACGGGCCTTAACCGCCACTGCCGAAGCCGAAGTGATCACAGTTCCCGCGTTTACCGGAGCACCCGAACAACTCTGGCGCATAGATCAGCTCATAGATGGAACCTACCGCATAATGCCTAAGGTTGTACCCAACTCCACCGAGAAGTTGGCGCTGGTATCGTCGGGCGACAGCACCCCTACCCTCGCCCCCTTCGACATGAACAGCGACAACTCTAAGTGGAATTTCAGAGATCATTAAATCGTAGCACCTCCCTTCTTTTCGCACGTCTTGCACCACGCAAACATGGATTACAGCATTGAAGAGATCACCGACAAATATATCGGCGAGATTGGAACACCCAAACGTGAAGCGTTTGAAAGGGAGTTGAGACTCGACTTGCTTGGGGAAGCAATTAAGCAAGCGCGAAAAGAACGTAACCTGACTCAGGAGCAACTTGGCGAACTTGTTGGTGTGAAGAGAGCCCAAATATCAAAACTGGAGAATAGTTTGACCGATGCAAGGTTCGAGACAATAATCAAAGTATTCAAAGCATTGAACGCTAAGGTAAATTTCAATGTTGAGATGCTTAATCAGAGAGTTAAACTCGTCTGACGCTCCGTTGGTTGTCTGCTACACGCTCATTGAAGCGGCGATGAGTATCTAATAACCTTGTATGCACATTAAAGCCAAGGGCTATGGAGTTATCGGTGATCAAGATTGGCAATTCGCGGGGAATCAGGCTCAGCAAAACGCTTATCGAAAGATACAACATCAAGGATACGGTCGAAGTCATCATGGAGAAAGAGTATATGATTCTCAAGCCTAAGGAAGAGGTTCGAAAGGGCTGGGAGAAGGCATTCCGGCAGATGCATGAGGAGGGTGATGACAAGGCGCTGATGAGTGATATCTTTGAAGATGAATTCTGAATACCCCACTTATCTTGAACTTAGCATGAAACGTTCTACGGGTCTCTTTCTGCTTGCTATCGGGATCTCTTTTGCTCTTTCATTGGGACTTGCCAATCCATGCGCGGCACAAACCCCTCCCCTCCCCGATAACGCGAAACGCATTCTCTTCCTGGGCAATAGTATAACCTATAGTGGCCAGTATGTTTCGTATATAGAGGCGTACTTAACCCTTCGATATCCCGAAAAACAGTTGGAATTCATCAATGTGGGCCTGCCCAGCGAAACTGTTTCGGGGCTGTCGGAACCCGATCATGCCGAGGGCGCATTCCCCCGCCCCGATTTACATGAACGGTTAGCTCGGGTTCTTGCAAACATAAAGCCCGATCTGGTTTTTGCCTGTTATGGCATGAACGATGGCATCTATTTACCTTTTGATGATAGCCGTTTCCAAAAATTCAGAGAAGGGATAGTATGGCTGCACAACCAAATCAAAAAATCGGGAGCCTCAATCATCCACATTACCCCTCCTGTGTATGACGAACGCAAAGGGCCGGCCTATGCCAATGTGATTGACATCTATTCCGATTGGCTCATCAGTTGCCGTTACACAGCCAACTGGGAGGTGATAGATCTGCATTGGCCAATGCGCAAACATTTAGAAGCACAACGCAGGGTCGACCCCACGTTTAAGTTTGCCGAAGATGGGGTGCATGCAAATGCAACAGGACATTTTATCATGGCCCGCGAAATTCTGTTGCACCTTGGCGAGACAGCGCTTGATACGGTTACAGACATCCATACTGCCCTGGCAAAATACAAAAATGGCGACGCTATTTTACCTCTTATCGAGAAGCGGCAGGCCATCATGAAAGATGCCTGGTTAACCGCCACCGGGCACAAAAGGCCCGGGATGCGGGTGGGCATGCCCATAACCGAGGCGCAAAAAGCATCTGATGAAATCGGAAAACAGATAGAAGCACTTTTACAATGAATTGGCTGGTTTTAGTGATTGCGGGATTGTTTGAGGTGGCATTTGCCTTCTGCCTGGGAAAAGCCAAAGAGACGGCCGGAACCGAGATGTACTTCTGGTACGCGGCCTTTCTGGTTACCCTGAGTATAAGCATGGCGCTTTTGATGAAGGCGGTACAAACCATCCCAATAGGCACAGCCTATGCCGTGTGGACGGGAATAGGTGCAGTGGGTACAGTGCTGGTCGGGATTCTGGTATTCAAAGAACCGGCCACCTTCCTGCGACTATTATTTCTAACCACCCTCATTGCTTCTATTATCGGGCTAAAAGCGGTATCGAATTAAAACAGATTATTTTTTCAGATTATAGGCCATCAGGGTAGTGCCGCGGGCAATATAGAGAACGCCGTCGTGGATTACCGGATGAGCCCATTGCGAGCCTGTGCCTGACGTGATCTGCATTCTACTTACAATCCGGAAGGGTTCGGGCTGGGGCTCTATTAATGCAAGTACCCCCTTCTCATCGTAGACATAGAGCATCTTATCGGCGGCAATCACCACACCCATAGTGAGTTCAGTACTATTGAACAGTTCCCGGCCGGTTTCCCAATCGAGGCATTGCCAGGAGCGGTTAGTGTGTCCGGCACCATAAATAATCCCGTTCCATACAACAGCACCTCCCATTCGGTTGTCGAACTTCGGATTTTCCCATGCTTTGGCCACCTTACTCCCCTCGTCGCTCAGGGTCAACATTACGGAGCCTTTGCCATAGCCGCTAAAACAGAAGAGCCGGTTGTTACTGTAGAGGGGGGTATTTTGATGCTCGAGCATCCGATTGGGCCACGCATACTCCCATAGCAGAGAACCGTCTCGGGTATCAACCCCCAGGATGCGCGACTCTGTATGAGTAACCAGTAAGGTACGCGAAGGGTATCGGATCAGAAGCGGAGTACAATAAGAGGCTTTATCGCCGTTTCCGGGAGCCCGCCAAATCAGGTTGCCGTTATAACGGTTCAGGGCCACTACGCTCTGCGTTTTTCCGCCCGGCGTGCAATAGACAATATCTCCGTCGACCACCACCGACTCATTAAAGCCATATCGGTTTAATTCGCCGCCCAGATCATCGACCAGCTCCTTTGCCCACACTAACGAGCCATCCGAGCTCTTCATACAGGCCAAACGACCCCGCCCGCTCAGCAGATAGAGATGATCACCCACCACGGTAGCCGTGGAGCGTGCACCGGGATAGCGCTCGAAATACTCGGGGCCGTATCCCTTTTTCCACACCAACTTGCCATCCAAGGTGAGTTTATAGAGATATCCGGTTTGATCTATCATCGAAGCCAAATAGATGAATCCCCCCTGAATGGCCGGCGAAGTGAACCCCTCGCCCATTTCGGAGAAGGCCCACAATAGTTGTAACCCCTCTTGCGGCCACAATTTTAACAGGCCTGTGTCGGGATATATTCCATTGGCAGAGGGGCCACGCCATCGGGTGGGCTGCTGCCCCTTCAGGGAGGAGAGCGCAATAAAGAGAATCAGGAAAAGAGAAAGTAGATGTCGCATATTTACCCGGATTCAGGATCAAACTGCCTCAAGATAGCCCTTCGGGGTCGATAAACCAAATCAGGGTGGCCCGATCGGGCCCTTCTGGCCCGGCAATAGAAGGAATAAATTGCTACTTTTATGCTATCGAATAAACTGCAACCCCACATGCAGAAGACGGTTTTTGCAACCTTGGCCGATGATACTCAAGCAAATTATACTCAGCATTCAAAGACTCTTCCAAAGGCGAAATGAAGATAAATGGATCTCTTCAGGGCTCGACCAACTGGAAAAGCACAGAGAAAGTTTCGACACGGTTCCTTTCACTCTGGTCGAGTTGAAGAAAGAGGGGTTTCAGGCCAAAGTAAACGGGTTGTATGCCTATATTCATTTTTCGCACATGCCATGGAAATATCCAACGGCCGATGTTTGGAAAGCCGTGGCTCCAAGTCTGATAGGTAAAAGGTTCTTCGGAAAAATTCACCAGATTGAAAGATCAACCAACTATGTGCTACTGAATGGAGAGATTGCTCAATTCAAAACCGCAGCACTCACCCGCGAGCACGATTATCAGGGTCTGATTGTTGGAAAAAGCAGATTCGGACTATCCATAGATATTGGCTATCATTTTGGCTGGAAATATGGTTCTATAATCGGCTTCCTTCCTCAATCCAAGTTTGCGGAATACCAACAAACACGCGATTTTTGGTTAGGACAGGAGATCACCACCATGTATCTTGAACCCAACCTGCAGGGGCAACCCGTTTTCAGCAACCAACGCGAAGCCAGGGAGTGGGAAACACAAAGGCCACAGCAACTGGTTGGGCAGATTCGTTGGGCAAAAGTAATCCGGGATCCGGTCATCAAAACCGCTTCATTTTTTATAGACGGAAAATTCAAGACCCGCTTGCTCTTTGCCAATCAAGCCGATGCACCGCGATACCAGAAACCGATTCAAGATGCACTGAAGGCACTACGGCACGGACAAATCATTCATTGCGAGATTGTGGGATGCGACGAAACAAACAGAACATTACTGGCCAACTGGCTGATAGAGATCGACACCCAAATCATTGTCGATAATTCGCTGATAAATCATTTAGATGGTAACACCATAGCAAAACTAACCACATTAAAACAACAGATAGATGCTAAAAACAAATACCTTCCGGACCCTGCTAACGCTGCTGGTATTGGCGTTTGTGGTTTCGACCGCCTACGCGCAGACTTCTAACTACGAGATAATCAGCGATATCAACTATTACCCAGAGGCCGTTTCGGCTGCGAATCCCGAAATTGCGAAGCAGTGTGTGCTTGATATCTACTATCCCAAAGAGAAAAAAGGGTTTTCCACCATCGTCTGGTTTCATGGAGGCGGCTTGGAAACGGGGGCCAAAGAGATTCCGGAATATCTGAAACAACGCGGCTTTTGTGTTATCGGGGTTAACTATCGTTTGTATCCCCAGGTCAAGTCGCCGGCCTACATCGAAGATGCAGCAGCTGCCGTTGCATGGGCCTTTGGCCATATCGGCCGATATGGCGGCGATACCACACTGATCTTTCTATCGGGTCATTCGGCCGGAGGGTATCTCACCAGCATGGTGGGCCTCGACAAACAGTGGCTGGCCGCCCACCGGATCGATGCCAACCGAATTGCCGGATTAATCCCCTTCAGCGGGCAGATGATTACCCATTTCACCATCCGCAAAGAACGGGGCATTCGCGACACACAACCCGTTATCGACAGCCTTGCGCCGCTGTTTCATGTACGGGCCGACGCCCCTCCGTTGCTCCTGCTCACAGGCGATAGAGAAAAGGAGATGCTGGGCCGCTACGAAGAGAACGCCTACATGGCACGCATGATGCAACTCGCCGGCCACAAACAGACCCGACTCTTCGAGCTCCAGGGCTACGACCACAATATGGTTGAACCTGCCCTCCCCCTCCTGGTAAAAGAGGTGCAACGGATTGTCGAAGAGAAAATTTTGATTTTGGAATAACAATTAGTTATCTTTGGCGTTAGTAACTAGAGACGACAGTATGATTACTTCTTTTGGGTCAAAGGATACTGAAAAAATATGGAAGGGAGAACCGGTCAAGAAGATTCCCATTGTAATACAGCATATTGGAAGAAGAAAACTTAGAATGCTGAACAACTCGCAAAATTTGACCGATCTGCGAATCCCACCCTCCAATAGACTCGAGAAACTTCAGGGATCGGATTTTTTCAGCATTAGAATCAACGACCAATGGAGAATTGTATTTAATTGGGTAGCTAATAATGCTCATGGAGTAGAGATTATCGATTATCATAAATAAGATTTGGAGGAACATTACATGAAAAAACTTGCGAACATCCACCCCGGAGAAATATTACGGGAGGAGTTTTTACTTCCTCTGGATATTTCTGCATACAAACTATCGAAAGATACAGACATCCCTCAAACACGCATATCGCAGATCATAAAGGGAAAACGCCGAATAACGGCCGATACCGCATTGCGCCTCGCAGCCTATTTCGGTACTACTGCCCAATTTTGGCTTGGCATACAGAACGACTACGACATTGAAGAGGAGATGGAGAAAAAGACGGCAGTTTTAATGAACATCAGAAAAAACGCACCTGAACAAATTGAAATATAATACTCACCCCCGTCTTTGACAACCGAATCAATATGCCCCTCGACTTTTTTCTCGCCTATTTTGTGATCCTGTTTGTGGCTACCATTACGCCGGGGCCCAACTCTGTATTGGCCATCAACCACGGTGTAAATCACGGGATGGCTAAAACCATTTACAGTGGCCTCGGAAACTTGTTTGGGAATCTGCTGTTGGCGGTAATCTCGCTGCTGGGATTGGGTGCCATCCTCCTGGCCTCCGAAGTGCTCTTTTCGGTGATCAAATGGGGCGGTATCCTCTATCTCTTGACCATTGGATGCAAGTTGCTGTTCGAACCCGTATCGGCGCAATCGCACAGTAATGGATTCTCCTGCCCGGTTGCCCGAAAGGGCAAATACAGGCTCTTTCTCGACGGATTCCTCATTGCCATTGGCAACCCCAAAGGCATCCTGTTTTTTACGGCTCTGTTTCCCCAGTTCATTAATGTAAAATCGGCCGGTCCGGTTCAGTTTTTTATCATATTTACCAC
>CAYGID010000038.1:0-6294 GCA_964349835.1 uncultured Bacteroidales bacterium
AGCCCTGTGGCATCGACGGTGAAGGCAAAACTGCCATTCCCTACCGACAAGGAGGAAAGTTTATCGATGCGCTCCACTACGGGGCAGTTGCGGGTTACCAATGCCTGTCGGTTAATGGGGGTTCTATTTTCGCCCTGGCAGGAGGGGAGGAGAAGAACGAGCAGCGCTATGGCGGCGAGCGATTTCATAGTAGTAGGGGTTTTACACAGGTCTGCTTGCCGTTAGGCTCAGCCCTAAAAGTACAAACATTTTTTCTTTGGGTGCATTCTCTGCAAGTGGAATCTTTTTCGTGCCAAAACAGGCCCGAACCGACACGATTGGGATATCTCCTGCCTGTTTAAGGTGATAGAAAGCCTTTCATGCTCTTGTGGTTACGATGTTTCGGATTCTGATTTCGCTTTTGGGGCTCCTCAAAGTGCAAGTTGCAATGTGAAACAGATATTACATTGCAGAAAATTTCGAATCCACGATTCATCTCCTATGCAAGTGCAAAACCCACAACAGGTGTCTTCGCGCGTTCCGGTCGAGCCAATTTCCCAATATCTTTCCGTTAGTCGGACGCGTTATCTGTGTGCTATCTTATTGGTAGCCGTAGTCGCGAGCATATACTACCCCATTCTACATCATGAATTTCTATTATCCTGGGATGACGAGTGGATGGTACTGAACGACTACACCTTTTCGTGGTCGTGGCATAATCTGTGGCGGATTCTTTCGGAGTATTACACGGGGCAATATAGCCCGTTGAACCAGATGTTTTATACCCTGATCTATAAGTTAGCCGGAAAGGATCCTGCCTTTTATCACGCAATGTCGCTCTCTCTCCACACCATTAACGTGCTGTTGGTTTTTTGCCTCACGGAGGGGCTCATCACGGCATCTCTTCCGAAACGGGTATGGGGCATTACTCCTTCGTTGAGGCGCACAGAGAGTTTTTCCTCTTATTTTCCGCTTCCTCTGGCTTTCATTACCGCACTGCTTTTTGCCATTCATCCGTTGCAGATAGAGGCGGTTGCCTGGATCAGTGCCTCGAAGGTGCTGCTCTATACCTCCTTCTATCTGGCGGCAATGGGGTGTTACTTGTTGTACGTTCGTCGGCAGAAGAGCCGTTATTATTACCTGGCTCTATTGGCTTTTGTACTCTCTTTTGGCGGCAAGGAGCAGGCGGTGGTGCTTCCTTTTGCGCTGCTTTGGGTCGATTGGCTTTTGCATCGCAACCTGAAAGAGGCTGCCATCTGGTTCGAAAAGCTCCCTTTCCTGCTCATTGCCTTGGGTTTCTGCTACGTTACCATTCAATCGCACGCATCAACCGAGAGAGGCATTTTATCGGAAGAGGTGGTATATCCTTTGTTGCAGCGATTGGCTCTGGGGGCCTACGCTCTCACCGAATATCTGGCCAAAACCCTCTTTCCGGTTCATCAACTCTTCTTCTATCCCATTCCGTTTCGTATAGGCGACCCTCTGCCCCTTCGCTTCTATTTCTATCCCATCCTCCTTATCGTTATGGGGTTATCGCTTTGGCCTCTGTTGAAAAAGAGAGGGATTTGGGCAGGGGGCGCCTTTTTTCTCCTACATATCGCGATAGTGCTGCATGTTGTTCCGATGTCGCGCTTTACCGTGGTGGCCGACAGATACCTCTACCTGGCCGGTCCGGGTCTCTTTTTTCTGTTGGCACTCACCCTTCTGTACTTTGTTCGCCGGGTGCGCAGGCCCCGGTGGGTTTGGATTCCCTTTTTGCTTTACCTCATGTATCTCGGTTCGGCAGCGCATTTCCGGGTCCGGGTATGGAAAAACGATGAGACGCTGAAAAAGGAGATTACCCTCTTGTTGGAAAAACGAATGGAGAAGGAGAAATCCTCACCTGTTACCGAAAACCCCATCAATCATGAATAAGTTCACCTTCTGCCTCCAACTCCTAACTTTTATCCTCTGCAGTGCCTGCGACAACAAGGGGGTTGTCGGAGAGTATGCCCCCACCTTCCCGGTTGAGACTATCCGGGTAGATGTGGACCTTTTCCCTGAGAATCCGGCTCTTTTGAAACCGTTGCCCAAGGAAAGGATTGCGCATGATTTTTGGGTACAGCTCGAAACCTCCACTACATGTCTGATTGCGAGTGTGGATCAGTTGCAGGTCTGTTGCAACAAGATCTTTGTGCTCGACAAAGATATTGCCAATGCTCTGTTTGTATTTGATATGAAGGGGCGGTTTCTCTACCAGGCAGGAAGAAAAGGGCGGGGCCCCGGAGAGTACTTCCAGGCAAGTCAGTTTACGATAGATTCTGTAAACCGGATGGTAGTGCTATTCGATTCGCAGTCGCGCGATTTTCATCGCTATCGGCTCTCCGACGGCCGGTATATCAGCACCCTTCCTGCTGATAAGAGCTATGCCGTAAACTCGGGCATCTATTTCGACTCTCTTTCGTATGCGCTCGATCAGATCTATCACCTTCCCTTCAAGGGGAAGACGCAGTATCATCTGAACCTCTTTAGAGGCGATTCGATTGTAGGGTTTAAGCGTCTGCAGAAGGGCCATTTTTTCCCCGAAAAATTTCCTTTTACTATTTCTTCCGGTAAATTATTCTACACCCCCATTCGCTGTGATACCATCTTCGAGATCGACAAAAACGGAATTAAGCGCGGTATTTTCATTGATTTTGGCAAGCGGGCCTTACCTCTCGACTATCTTGAACGGGGCTTTTCGAAGGAGAGTCCTTCTGCATTGATGAGCTCGGGCTATGCCATTAATCTGCATAATGCCTTGGAGACCGATCGCTTCTTCTATTGTGCTTTTTTGTATGGAAGCTCTCTGAGGACAGTATTCTATGATAAAGTTACCCATGAGCACAATCCACATATCTTTTTTGCTGAAAGCCAGCCCAATGAGTTCCGGACCACCTACGGGAACTACTTTGTGGCCAAATTGGAGAGTGCTCATATCTACAACCGGGTTAGCACCAACGATATCCAAAGGGCTATTGAGGCACGACGTTCGCCCGAACATCGGGCGATTATTCAGAAGGCCCGTGAGGGCGATAACCCGGTGCTCTATTTTGTAGAGATAAAACCGGCCGAACCAGTTCGCCATTCTGAACCGGAGAGACGCGATTTGGATTAGGCCCCCTAAGGGGGGCGGGGAGAATGATAAGTGCCGACGGAGGAACCAGGTTCCAAAAGTTGGCAATCCGTCGGGGGCTTCCCTCCACGGATCGGAAGAGTTATAGTGTTTGTTTTCTGAGAGAATGAGTGTTGCAATAGTTAGTATAGAAGTTCAATAAATTAATAATCAAAATGTTATGAAGAAAAGTAAGTTTTACCTGGTAGGCCTCACCCTGTTTCTGATGGTGATAGGCATGAATCTGCAATATGCCCTGAACGACTATGGCATGTTAAGCCTCCGTTTTAACCCCGAAATCCTGGCCACCGGCACCGGCGGGAGTGGCACGAGCGAACCCAATTATTCCTATATGGCACAGTTGGAGGCTGATGAGTGTATCCTTTACCAAGTTACTTTGGAGGCTGGGGCGTTATTCAAAGGTGTTCCTGTTGCTGCTGCCGGGACTTACACAGACTACGGTTCAAAGATGGCCTGTGTATTTTCATTGATATCACGCTGCAATCAGAATCTCGTAACGCCATGTGCGGCAATTAACTAATAATTATGATGTGTGGTTCTGTGGCGAGTGGAAAGAATCTCGCCACAGAACCATTAATCTCCGGTTGCTTACTAACGAAAACCAAAATGAAACAGATCAAGACGCTGCTTATTCTATTAACCCTTAGCTTCTTCTGCGCATGTGAGAAGAAATCGATAATAAGGGACCATAATCCCACCTTCCCGGTAGAGACCATCCGGGTTGATCTGGACTATATTCCTAAAAATCCTGCCAACCAACAGCCTCTTCCCAGGGAGCGAATAGCGCATGATTTTTGGGTACGGCTTGAAACCTCCCCTGCATGTCTGATTGCGAGTGTAGATCAGTTGCAGGTCTGTTGCAACAAAATCTTTGTGCTCGACAAGGATATTGCCAATGCCCTCTTTGTATTTGATATGAAGGGGCGGTTTCTCTACCAGGCAGGAAGAAAGGGGCGGGGCCCCGGAGAGTACTTCGAGGCAAGTCAGTTTACGATAGATTCTGTAAACCGGATGGTCGTGCTATTTGATTCGCAGACGCGCGATTTTCATCGCTATCGGCTTTCCGACGGCCGGTATCTCAACACCCTTCCTGCCGATAAGAGTTATGCCGTAAACTCGGGCATCTATTTCGACTCTCTATCGTACGCATTCGATCAGATCTACCATCTTCGCTTCAAGGGGAAGGCACAGTATCACCTGAACCTCTTTAGAGGCGATTCGATAATTGGGTTTAAACGCATCCAAAAGGGTCATTTTTTGCCCAACAAGTTTCCTTTTACCGTCTCTTCCGGTAAGATATTCTACACCCCCATTCGCTGTGATACCATCTTCGAGATCGACAAAAGCGGAATAAAGCGCGGTATTTTCATTGATTTTGGTAAGCGGGCGTTACCGCTCGACTATCTTGAAGGGGGTCTTGAGACTCCTTCTGCATTGATGAAGTCGGGATATGCCATTAATCTGCGCAGTGTTTTGGAGACCGATCGATTCTTTTATTGTGCTTTTTTGTGTGGACTTCAGAGGACAGTGTTCTACGATAAAGTTACCCATATGCGACACCCGCATATTAGTTTTTCGGGCGGGCAACCCAATTCGTTTCTGGCTACCTACGGCAACTATTTTGTGTCTCCTTTGTCGATTATTCCATACGCAAGTGATACGCCTGATTCGGTGATTCGTGCGATTGAGGCCCGACATTCGCCCGAGCATCGGGCAATTCTCCAAAATATGAAGGAGGGCGACAACCCGGCACTCTATTTTGTGGAGATAAAGCCGGCTGACTCCACGGGCTATGAATCTGATAAGAACCGCTAGCGGTGACGGAGAGAATGATGCAGATATCTATATGTTAATAATCAATCACTTATAATTCAAAATGTTATGAAGAAAAGCAAATTTTGCCTAGTGGGCTGCACCCTGTTTATGATGGTGATAGGCTTGAATCTGCAATATGCCCTGAACGACTATGGCATGTTAAGCCTCCGTTTTAACCCCGAAATCCTGGCCACCGGTACCGGAGGGAGTGGCACGGGTGAGCCGGATTACGTATATGATCAACTATTAGTGACAAATGCATGTGTGCTAGGTCAAATAGAACTGAAGGCCGGAACCTACTTTAATGGAGTGTTACTTACTGTAGATCAATGGCATACGTTAGTTGGAATTGAGAGAGACTGCACTTTCATGCAATTCTCCCGCTGCGATCGGAATATGGAAACGGGATGTGTGCTCATTGAGTGAATGTCCTGTTTTGTGGTTTAGCATCAAGAGTATCATTAGTTCATCAAACCCCTATCGTATGAAGAGTACACATATCTGGATTACCCTTTTGGCCATCTCATTGCTGTTTAATCTTTTGCAAGTGGTCTATTTTGCAACCCGAACCGATAGCCGACGGGTTGAACAGATTGAAACGGAGTTGAGTTACCAAAAAGGGCTCTCCGCGATGCATGAGGAGATGAACCTTGACCTCTACGAGAAAATAGAGAAGATGCTGGCCATGGAGGATACCTTTCTGAGCGATACCTTTACGCTTCGGAGCCCTATGGGTGAGGCTGTTCTGCTTAGGGAGTTGATGCAAAACGGCCCGAGGCTGGTGCTCTACTATTCGGAGGTGAATTGCCGCACCTGTATCAACGAGAATCTGGAAAAGATTAAGGCGTTGGCCGGGGCGGTTGGCGAGGAGCGTATATTGATTTTGGCTTCGGGCGGCAGGCAGCAGGATATGCAACAGCTCAAACGGTTGAATCGGTTCGACTCGGATGTGCTGTTTCAGAGCGGAAAGCTGCATCTGCCCTTCGAGATGGAGAGTGCGCCGCTATTGTTTCGGCTCGACGATTCGTTGCGCGCCAGTATGGTATTTATCCCCGATAAGGAGCATCCGGAGAGTACCGATTATTACTTTTCTCTTATGCAGCAGCGTTTTCAGGCTCCGTAAAATAGTCTATATTTGTGGTTACCCGTTGCGGTTACGGGTGTTTTCTAACGATTCAGACTATGGCAAACTTCCGTTTTCTCTCCTTTTCGCTGCTTTTTTCGTTGTTTTTTTCGTTGCTCCTTACTCCTTCGCTGCTTTTTGCAGCCAATCCCGGAGCTCCCTCCCATTTGAGGAGTTTCGATAAGGTGAATCCGGTGGGAACCGATAACCATCCTTACTTTGG
>CAYGID010000038.1:6394-11457 GCA_964349835.1 uncultured Bacteroidales bacterium
TTAACCGCTGCCGACTGGAGCGGAGCCAAATGGATTCGTCGCGAAACTACCGATCGCGACAATTATACCTACTTCAGGAAATCTGTTTCACTCCCGGAGGGGCAGATCAAAAGGGCAGTTGCCTACATTTCGGTGTGGCATAACTACCAGCTCTTCGTAAACGGTCAGCTCGCCGGGAAGGGGCAGGCCTACCACTACCCGCAGTATAGTTATTACAATGCATTCGATATCACGGAGCAACTGAAGCCGGGCAGCTCCAATCTTTTTGCTTGCATGGCCCACTGGTTTGGGGGCGGGCAGGGGAGAGCTGCCGGTGCATCCGGCCTTCTGATGAAGGTGGTTGTGGAGTATGCCAACGGCACCACCGCGGTGGTGAATTCTGATGGTTCCTGGAAACAGTCGCGGGTTGAGGCTTGGGAACCGGGGCAGCCTGCGAGAGGCGGCGAAGGGGTAGGTTATATTGATAAGATTCACGCCTCTAGGATTCTGAAGGATTGGAATCTGCCCTCCTTCAACGATGCCTCCTGGGCCGCTGCCACAGAGGTGGGTACGCACCCCACAGCGCCCTGGACAGGCGAACTTCAGCCCGATCTGACCCGTTTGATTGAGAAGTCGCAGCCACCCCTCTCGGTAACCGATCTGGGCAATGGCAAGTATGTAATAGATTTGGGCAAGGTGTACGCCGGAACCCCTACTATTCACTTCTCCGGAGGAAACCCCGGCGATGTGGTGAATATGCAGGGTGGATACGTTTTAAATGAGGATGGTACTGTTTCGACCCGGCAGAATCAAAGTACCAATCTCAGTTTTTTCTTTGTGCTCGACGGAGAACCGGCGGTCTTTGCTCCTGTGGTCTATTTCGGCATGCGATACCTTCAGGTGGATAACTCCCCCTGTGTGCTTACCCGAGAAAATGTGTCGTTTACGGTTCGCTATTACGAACTCGATCCGTCGCGCGCCCGTTTTTCCTCATCGAACCCGATGCTGAACCGGGTCTGGGAGTTAATGGCACATACACTCACTTTGGGTATGCAGGAGCAGTTTGTGGATACCCCCACCCGTGAGAAGGGAGCATTTCTGGGGGATAGTTGGGCACAAGGGGTGCCGGCCATGGCCATTTTTGGCGATCGCGCTTACAATCTGCGCGTGATGCTCGAAGCGCTCGACGCGCAGGATCAGTACTGGCCCGACGGCCGTCTGAATGCTGTTTATCCCAATTCCGACGGTAAACGCGATATCCCCGACTATACTCAGTCGTTTTTGGTTTGGGTCTGGGACTACTATATGATGACCGGAAATATGCAGTTTCTGCGTGATAACTACACAAAACTCCGGAAGGTGGCCGAGTATGTATCAGCCTACCAAAACCCCGAAACCGGGTTGATCCATAAGTTGGCCGGCGGCAGCGGACCCTATCAGTACGGCATTATCGACTGGCCGGCTGCCATGCGTTACGGGTATGATATGGAAGCCGAGGCGCGAACGGTAATCAATGCCTACGCTTTTGCCGATTTCGATATCGTATCGAAGATTGCCGGATTGCTTGGCAATCGCGCAGATGAGAAGCTATACCGCGACAAAGCTGAGGCTATGAAGGCGGCAATAAACCGCCAACTGATCAATGCCGATGGAACCTACATCGACGGTTTAATGGCCGATAAGAGTCCCAGCAGTCATGTGTCGCAGCATGCCAATATGATGCCTCTGGCCTTGGGTATTGTGCCTGAAGCCAACAAATCGTCGGTTGTCGATGCGCTGAAGGAGCGCAAGATGAGCGTAGGTATGGTGCCTCTGCGTTGGCTCCCCGAGGCCATTGGCAAAGCCGGAGAGGGAGAGCATCTGGTTGAACTCTACACCAATCCCGAGTGGGACGGATGGGCTCGCACTCTCGCGTTGGGCGGTACCGCCACCTGGGAGTCGTGGGATGCCCCCGAACGAGGCGAAAGCCTCTCGCATCCCTGGGGAATCGTAGGTCTGCTTGGTATTCAGCAATTTATTCTGGGTGTGGAGCCGCTCGAACCCCAGCATGCACTGGTTCGCGTAAAACCGCTCGACTTGGGACAATCACTGCTGAGTGCCGAAGGAGAGATTCCCACCGACCGCGGCCCCATTTCTGTGAATTGGAACCGTAACAACCAACGTTTCCTGATGACCGTTACCCTCCCGCCCAACGTGAAAGCCGTAGTCTACCTTCCCAAAGCCGGCTCCACCGGAAATCAAGTCTGGATAAGCGGCAAAAAACGCAAAGCCATCGAAGAGGGCAACTACCTCCGCATAGAAAACATCGGCGCGGGCAAACACACCTTTGAACGCCCCGCACATTTTAACTAGAGTGATACTTTTAAATAACAAGAATATGAGGAGCCTGCTACCAGCACTCCTCATATCTTTTGTTAGACTTCCTGGGTATTTTTCACTACGGGATGGATTCTCGCATGAGCCCTCGGATGGCGCAGATACAAGCAGGATGCCTCGGAGAGGTATACTGCGTTAGCATTTAAAAAACCAGAGGTCTTTAGCTCCAGTGCGGACTGATCCCATGATTTTAAAGTTTTCTTTTTTAGGTATTCCGGATCTAACACAAATCCCTCTTCCGACATGTCATTCATATCAAACAATTCGTGATGAAACAGAAGGATCTTTCCGATGTTAGTATAGATCTCTGTAAATGTAAGATCCCATAAAGTGATGTTGTGCGCGGTTCGCATATAGGACATCTTTCCATTCGTTAGGATGGCCATAAGCCTAGATCCGGCAAAAAGAATTTTCTTCTTATTCCCGGAATCCCCTTCAAAGATCTTTATGAATAGTTCCATGACTGTATTCTCTGAGTTCTGCCCATTGGTGTTTGCAGCATAATAAATGTCTATACCAGCCATATACCACAATCCACCAGAGGTATAGACTGTTGATTTCTTAATAGGATCGTAGGTCTTTCCCTTTACGCCGAATAACATCGAGTTTTCCATTGTCAGTCTCATGTCATATATTTCATCCTCTTCCAATTCAGAGAAATCCCAATCGACCTCTTTCTTGGCCATCTTGTTGAACGTACCCTGCTCAACCTGCATCTTGTAGATCTGGCAGTACTGTCTTTCGGTTTGATTCGGTTTGAAACGAGCTCTTGGCACATCACGTTCAGCAGCAGCCTGACCCAAACGAATCAGCGTTTTGCCCGTAGCGATAGAGGGAACGCATTGGGTAATTACCCCGCCGTTTCCGTTAGAGGCGATAGACTTGCCATTAGTGGCCACGACAATAGGAGCTCCGGCATCGGATTTACTTACCACCAGAAGCACCAAATCTTCTACGCTTGCAGTTGTTCCGTCAGCTTTGTAGCCCTTCTGACCTTTTACCCGTATAGTGTCCGAAATCTCGAACATACTATTGTCGGTAACAGCCAAAGTGGCTCTTTTGTGATTGTCGGTAGCATAAGCACCCACAGTTCCGGCCGGTTCAGCGTAAGCATCATTGGTAGTGGTTTTGATGCCCTTCTGGTCAACAGAGTAGTATTGCACCTCCATGGCTTCTGCTTTCAGGGCCGTCGCGTGTCGGGAAATCTGGTCGATAGGCGTGGCCATCGGCTTCATTCGAGTGATCCGCTTATCGATATCGGTTATTCGCAGATCGGGAGAGGCCTCGTCAGTAGTCTGAAGAGTAAGGGGCTTTCCGGTAACAACAGCGCCACCTCCAGCGAGAGTGGTCACTTCAGCGCCATAGACGGAAGCATCTCCGACGCCTAAGAATACGGCAAGCAGCGCAATAAGCACAACGCCGATGGGTTCTAATAATTTTAAATACTTTCTCATGTCCGTGTCTTTTTATGGTTAATTTTTGAATACGCACAAATAAAGATTCAAAATAATGTCCCTTTATGCTATATTTTAACCTTGATGATGGATAGTCGAGTCCAACCGAAAGGGTTTCGACATCTTTTTGAACAGTATTCCCATTATCCTAAATAAAGAGGAGGCCCAAAAGCTTATGCTTTTGAGCCTCCCGAAACGTTTCGCCCAACCGAAAGGGGTTGAGGCTAGTACGTGTGTTC
The DNA here is from genome assembly GCA_964349835.1 of uncultured Bacteroidales bacterium. Lineage (GTDB taxonomy): Bacteria > Bacteroidota > Bacteroidia > Bacteroidales > UBA4181 > JAQVSH01. The sequence goes on from CAYGID010000038.1 coordinate 10,443, forward strand.
TTAGAATAATGTCAAGGGTATTCCTGCTGTTTTATTTCCCAATCGTCAGGCTTTTGATGGCATCCACTTCTTCCTGTTTGTAGGGAGTGCCATCGGGGCGGAAGATTTCGTGGAACCAGAGGGCGGGCTCGGAGCCGTCGGCAATGGGTTCGTCCCAGGCATATTTGGTGTTCGACTTTCCGGCTACCAGACCCCAGTTGATGGCGGCAATGTTTTGGGCTTTCAGGATGGGCATGATGTTCTGGAATAGGCTGTTGTTGCGACGAGCCATGTATTCGGTGCAAACCAGGGGCCGACCATATTTCTTGAGGGTGTCGATGGCTGCCTGGTGCTCTTCTGGGCCGTTGTAGTTGTGGTAGGTGATGATGTCGGAGTTTTCTACCTGGAAGGCGTTCAAGTCGGAGAGAGGTAGGCTCCATACCCCCACAGAGAGGGGTTGCGACGGACGAACCTCCCAGCCCCATTCGAATACCTTTTTCAGTAGCGGAAGCGAACGGTTGCCATAGCCCGAATTGCCCGGTTCGTTGTAGAGATCCCACAGGGCAATCCGTTTGTCATCGCTAAAGGTGGTGAGTACATCTTTTACGTAGGCTTCGAGCGTAACCATCAGAGTGGTGTCCTGATGCAGGAGATCGCCGGGATCGCGTACCCAGCCCGAATTGTGTACGCCCGGTTTGGGATCGGGCTGTTTGCCGGCCTGATAGGTGGGATTCCAGCAGTCGTCGAAAAAGACGAAGAGGGTTTTGATGCCATTCCGATGGGCAATGGTCAGGTATTGATCCATTCGCTTTTTGAATCCCTCCTTGTCGGTTTCCCACGCCACATGGTGCAGGTAGACCCGCATAGCGTTCATTCCGATTTCGGCAGCCCATCCCAGTTCGCGGGCAATGGTGGTGGTGTCGAAGGTTTCGGCCTGCCACATTTCCAGTTGGTTAATAGCGGTGCTGGGATTGAAGTTCGAACCGCGTAACCAGCCGTTTTCGGCTTGCCAGGCATTGGCTTGTTCAACACTCCA
>CAYGID010000038.1:11557-18057 GCA_964349835.1 uncultured Bacteroidales bacterium
AACCGCGTAACCAGCCGTTTTCGGCTTGCCAGGCATTGGCTTGTTCAACACTCCAACGATTTTGCACAGGGGCATCGGCGGTTTTTTTGGGGGTCTGACAGGCGGCAAGCAGGAGTAGCGCCGAAAACAGGAAATGGGATAAGAATCTTTTCATGATATAAGGGTTGATGGTTAATGGTTAATGCGCTGAGCGAGAGTGCTCTAGTGCTCTAAGGCTCTAATGCTGCGCTGCGCGCTGATGCGCTGACGCGCGGGAAATACAGTGAGGGCGAGGAACAGTGAGGGCGAGGAACATTGTGGGAGAGGAGCATTGTGGCGGTGGGTTAGGGTTGGAGTTGGATGTGGAGGGGTTGGTGGTTGTAGTGGGTTTGGATGGGTTGTTTGCCTTGTTGAAGGATGGTTACTGTATGTTTTTTTCCTTTTCGTGCTATCCGGATGTCGAAGGTGGTGCCGAAGGCTTTGATTTGGTTGAGTTCCATTTGGTTCCAGGCTTCGGGAAGGCGGGGCTCGAGGGTAAAGGAGGAGAAGCCTGTGGGGGTGATGCCAAAGAGTCCTTCGGTGATGACCCGGCAGTAGAGTCCGCTTTCGGCCGAGAGGTGACGTTGGTTTCCTTCGGGCCACGCCTCTACCGGGTAGGGTACGTGATCGCCCAATAGCCGCCGGGCGGAGTAGTAGGAGAGGTAGGGCATTACGCGTTCGGTGGCACCGGAGGCAAGGAGCCCCCTGAATGCATAGAGGGTGGCTCTGTCCCAGAAGGTTGTGCTTCCCGATTCGGTGAGGATGCCGTTTTCGGTCCAGAGACGGGGCGAGAGCAGCGCATTTATGGTGGCCTCGCGGCGGGTAAAGATGCCCATGGTGAGCGGAATGCAGATCCAGGCGCGAAGTTTGTTGTTTTCGCTGTAATAGCGGTAGGTGTTAAACCCTTCCACTTCGGCTCCAAAGTACGACTCCATGGCTGTGGCAAGGAGTTTGGCGCGGTTTCGGAAAAGGGTGGCTGTGTCGGGCTTGCCCAGTTCGGAGGCAAGATCGGCGGCACTCAGAAGGGCGCCATAGGCCAGGCTGTTGGTGGAGAGGTTGTATTTTCCGGCGGGGAACCGACCTTCGAGTTCGTCGGAGTCGGAGAAGATGACCCCTTTTTCGGACTTTTTGCGTTCCAGGTATTCGAGACACCAGCTGATGAGGGGCCATAACTCGCGGCCGGTTTCCCGGTTTCCCAGCGAAAGGGCAAAACGGGAGGCGCCATAGGCAATCATGGCCTGGTCGCCCCGGTCGCCTGCACCGTTCCAGTAGCTCTCTCCCTCGGCAATGATAGAGCTGGGGATGGGTTTAAAGCCCGGATTCATGAAGCGGGCAAAGTGACGGAAGCTGTTGAGGGCCGACTCGTTGCCTTCGAGGTTGCCCAGAAAGGGGAAGAAGGGGTTTACATATTCGGCCTGATCGTTGGCCCAGATGGCTGCATAGTAGCGTCCGCCGCCCGGGCCGTGCATAAGTCCGCCCCGGGTGTCGTAAATGCTTTCGGCTGCCCTGAGTTTGGCAAAGGCAAAGAGCATATTGAGGGTATCGTTGGGTGTGTTGAGCACCAAGGATTCCGACAGTTGGTTCACAAGCGCTTTCCGCTTTGCGAGCTCGTAGCTGTAGGAGTAGGTCGGCTTCTTCTCGAAGGCACGGCGCCCCGAATAGAAGAGCGCAATCTCCCGGCTTTGGCCGGGGGCAAGCGTAAAGGTGCCGGTGTGGCTTGTTTCGGCATCGAGCAAATAGACCCCTTCGGCACCCTTGTCGGCCGGGGTGGAGAGTTGAACCGGTGTAAAATTGAAGGTAACCGAACAGGCTGTACCCGAGATGTTTCGGAGGGTAAAGAGCGCCGTGAAAACTGCCTTATCGGTCGAAGGGAAGAGGGTTCGTTCAATTTGGAGCGGGGTGCCCGTTTTGCTTACCACTTGCAACACCCCTTTGTGTTGGAAAAGCGTGGGTTGTTCCACAACCGGGGTGCCGTTTACCAGAATCTCCGGTTGCATGTCGAACCGCTCCGAGAAGCTGGCGTGGGTGTCGTTGGGAAGGGTTCGCAGCATGGGAAACACCAGCTGGCTTTTCAGTAGCAGCGTGCCGTCGGGATTGACGCCATAGGTGATGATGGCGGAAAGCTGCAGGCCGCTCATCTCCACGTGATCGGTGTGCGCAACACCCGGTTGAACATTCCAGACAATGGAGCGATCGGGCTGAATAGACCAGAAGAGGGGAGAGGTCTGAGCATGGGCGGCATATACAAAGAGGCCCAGAAGCAGGGTGATGAGCGATTTCATGCGGTTGTGTTTGGCTAAGTGGCGTAAAGATAGTTTGAATAGGGAGGAAAGGAAACAGATTTTGTATTTTTGGTTCGCCTTACCCAAGGATTATCTCTGCATGCGCACCCTATTTCTCACCATTGGAGCTCTTTTATGGTCCCTGTTCGGTCTGCGCGTTGCCGCAGAAGACCGGCTCTTCTCGGCACTGACGGTTGAGGAGGGGTTATCTGCCAATCACGTGAGGGCAATACTGCCCGACCATCTGGGCTACATCTGGTTGGGTACCCTCGAGGGGCTCGATCGGTACGATGGGGCTGAGATTCGCCCCTACTCCTCGTGGTTTGCCTCCAAAACAACGGTGAACTGCCTGTTGGAGGACTCCCTACGCAGGATGTGGATTGGCACCGAAAAGGGGTTGTATGTGAGGAGTCCCGATAGAACCGGTATTCACCCGGTCGATTCGGTTAGCAGTGTGCTGCGCATTCTTTCGCTGGTTTCACTCCCTTCAGGGAACGTGGGGCTGGGTACCGATCGAGGCTTTTTTCGGTTCGACCCTTTGCAGAACCGGGTTACGCAACTCTATCCTGAAAAGGGTTCTCAGGGAAGATCTGTAGCCGGAGCCCTCTTTGGCCCCGACTCTCTCCTATGGCTGGCCACCGAGGAGGGGCTGGTGACCCTTGGCAGCCCCTCTGCTGAAATACCGACACCTCGCTTTATTGAGGAGAGTCGTGGAATGGCGCTCACAGCTATTGCCTGTGTCGGCGACTCCCTCTGCGTAGGGACTTCCGATAAAGGGTTGTACTGGTTTGTCCCCTCGACGGGCAGGTTGACGCCCCTGGAGGGTTTGTATAATCGGATTATTCTCTGTCTTCAATCGGCACCCGACGGTAACCTGTATGCAGGAACCAACGGGGGCGGCATTCTGCAGATCGATCCGCGAACCGGGGCTATTCTCACCCTTGCTCATCGTCCGGGTGCAACCGGAAGTTTGCGTTCGAACGCTATTTATGCCCTTTCGGTATTGACCAACGGCGATCTGTGGGCCGGAACCTTTTCGGCCGGTGCCTGTTATGCGCCCCGGCAGAGCAACTTTTTCCGCCAGTTTACCCTTCGCAACGGTAATCGGTTGCCCAATCCGAATATCCGTTCTTTCTGGTTTGACCATGAGGGTGCCATGATTGTGGGCACGCGCGACGGACTCTATTCGTTGTTGCCGAAAAGCAACACTCCCCGCTTCTTTCCCCCCGTGCCTCATCAGGAGGGAGCCCTGGCCGGCACTATTGTTCTGAAAATCGGGCGATATAAGCAAGATCTTCTGGTCACTACCTTTGGAGGCGGATTGCAGCGGTTCGATCCTGTTTCCGGCCTCTTCTCGCCATTCGAGGCAATCCCTTCGCTTAGTCGTTCTACCATCTACGATTTTGCATCCGACCAAAAGGGAGACCTCTGGCTGGCCGGTCTGGATGGTCTCTATCTGTTGCAGACCCAAACGGGCAATTATTTCCATTTTACCGTCGACAATTCTCCCCTTCCCTGTAATCCCATCTATTCGCTGCGGTTAGATAGTTCGAACCGTCTTTGGGTGGGTAGCCGCGACGGAGTTTCTCTTTTTGCGGTGAATTCGGGTAAACCGGAATCGATTCCTTTGCCCAACGCTCCGGAAAGCAGCCGAAAAGTGAACTTTATTTTTGAGGATAGCCAAAAAAGGGTTTGGGTATGTACCGAAATAGGCGGGCTCTTTCTCTATAATGCCGACCTTTCTGCTGTAGAACGTTTTACCGAGGCCGACGGCTTGCCCTCGAACTCGGTTTGTGCCATTGCCGAAGGAGGTAACGGCCTCTTCTGGATCAGCACGCTGAAGGGCTTTTGCCGACTTGATGCCGACAGGCGTCGGTTCGATCTCTTTGGGTTGTCCGATGGCATTCCCGGCCCGGCATTTTCGCCTGCGGCGGTCTTTTCGGCTCCCGATGGCGCACTATGGTTTGGGAATGAGGAGGGATTACTCTATTTCTACCCCGATTCCATTCCACCCTCGCGAAAATCCGGTGCGGTGCGAATTACCGATATTTTCCTTTCGGGCACTCCCATGGCGTGGGGAGGCGGTTCGGCGTTAAAAGCCCCTCCCGAAGAGGTACATACCCTCACCCTCAGGCAGGAGCAAAACGACATCGGATTCCGTTTTTTGCAACTCAATTACGCCCCGCACACCTCATCGAACCTGGAGTTCCGGCTACAAGGGGTTGATTCACTCTGGAAACGGGTGTCGTCGCCCCACACTGTCTTCTATTCGCGGCTTAAACCCGGAGAGTACCGCTTTTTGGTCAGAGATGCTTTTGGCGGTGATGATCGTATAGCGCAGGAGATTAAGTTGGTGATCCGTCGCAATGGATTTGGTTCGCCATGGTTTTTCCTTGCCCTGTTGCTGCTTGTGCTCTTTGGGGTTTGGCGAGCTTACCTGCGGTTTGTGCGGCAGAGCCGTGAGATGGCGAGGCGCTCCCAAAGCCCGAATCCCCGCGGGCAATATCGCTCGTCGCGGCTCGAAAGTTCCCGTTCGGATCAGATTGCTCAGGCACTTAAAGAGGCTCTGCATCGCGACAAACCTTTCCTCGACCCCGATTTTTCGTTGAGCCGCCTCGCATCGCTCACCGGCTACACCTCGCACGAATTGTCGCAGGTAATCAATCTCCACCTGCAACAGAGTTTCACCGACCTGATCAATCACTATCGTATTGAGGAGCTGAAACTCCGATTAGCCGGCCCCGACCGGGAAAAACTCACCATCATGGCCCTTGCCGAACAGTGCGGTTTTCGATCAAAAAGCGCCTTCTACCGCAGCTTCAAAAAAGAGATGGGCATGACCCCGGCAGAGTACCTAAAAAAGCAGTAACTTGCCCTAACCCCTTCAACAGGGCCGTATTCTTCATCCCATTTGCTGTATTCTTCATCCCGTTTCAAGTTCTCTTTTATCATTCGAAACCCATTTACCCCCATTTTCTTTGGAGTCAACCCCTCAAAAAACCAATTTTACATACACGATTTGACAATGTGACGATTTGGAGATGTGACGATTTGAAGATTAGAGAAATGTGCTTTAGTGCTCTAGTGCATTAGTGCTGCGCTTCGCGCAAAAAAAGTAAAGAGATAAATGCGCAAGCGCAGCTCGTGGCGCGCAACGCAGCACCAGAGCACCCGCGCGAAGCGCAGCACTTGAAGCGCGAACGCGCTTCGAAGCACCAGAGCACTGCGCGTTAGCGCATTAACCACTAACCATTCACCATTCATGAAGCCCTTCCCCCTTCTTTCCCTTCTTTTTCTCCTCCTGTTTGCCGGCTGTGCCGCATCGGGCGTTCATTCCGTTACTTCGCCAAACGGTGAGTTGGTGTGTCGCATCGAAGCGGGTAATAAAGGTGTGGCCGATGCTGTTTACGCATATTCGGTGACCTATAACGGCCAGGTGGTGGTAGCCCCCTCTTCTTTCCGGCTTGAAACCGAAGGTGTTGATTTTGCCGGACCCTTTACCGTTGAAAATACAGAGTTGGAGAGCGTCACGAGTAGATGGCACAATCGGTTCGGCCAACAGGATAGCATTCCGGATAACTACACGCAACTTACCCTCTTTTTGAGCCGTGGTACCGAGAAACTCCGTGTGATTTGCCGGGCGTATAACGAGGGGGTGGCTTTTGCCTATCAGGTAGCGGCTGCCGGTGGGAGCGATTCGCTTACTATCACCCGCGAGTCTATGAATTTTGCCTTAGCCCAAACCGACTCCTGTTGGGCCACCTATACGGCACAGGGTATCTACAACAAGATTCCCGTGGGCCAGATTAAGGATGGCTGCGAACGCCCCCTTGTGGTGGAGAGCGCTGGCGGAGTCACAATGGCACTGGCCGAGGCCCGATTGGTTGATTTTTCTCGCATGAAGTTTGGCCCCGATCCTCAGCTGCCCAATGCCGTGATCACGCAACTTCATGGCCCGGTGGTTAGGGCACTGCCGTTTCAGTCGCCCTGGCGAGTGGTGATGGTGGCTCCCAACGCCGCAAAGTTGCTTGAACAGAATTACCTGCTCGAAAATCTGAATCCCCCTTCTGCCATTGCCGATGCCTCTTGGATCAAACCGGGAAAGGCCCTCAGAGAAACCACGCTTACCACCCAGGGGGCGCTGGCAGCCATCGACTTTGTGGCTTCGCACGGAATGCAATATGTTGAGTTCGATGCCGG
>CAYGID010000038.1:18157-20445 GCA_964349835.1 uncultured Bacteroidales bacterium
CAGCCATCGACTTTGTGGCTTCGCACGGAATGCAATATGTTGAGTTCGATGCCGGTTGGTACGGACCCGAAAATAGCGACGATTCGGATGCTACCACCCCTACACTCGACGAAAAACGATCTAAGGGCCCCTTCGACTTGCCTCGTATTCTGAGTTACAGCAAAGAGAAGGGGGTGGGAATCATTCTCTATGTGAACCGTCAGGCATTGGAACGGCAGCTGGATACGCTGCTACCCCTCTATCGCGACTGGGGAGTAGCCGGCATTAAGTATGGTTTTGTTTCGGTGGGTAGCCAGAAGGTGACCCGATGGTTGCACGATGCAGTGGCCAAAACGGCCCAATACGGAATGATTGTGGATATTCACGATGAGTACCGCCCCACCGGTTTCTCGCGTACCTATCCCAATCTGCTGACCCAAGAGGGGATCAGGGGCGATGAGGAGAGCATAACCAATTCGCACACCCTTATTACCATGTTTACCCGTATGCTGGCCGGTGCCGCCGATAATACCGTTTGTTACTATAACAGCCGTGTTACGGCCAAGATGGGGTCGCACGCTTCGCAGCTGGCCAAAACGGTCTGCCTCTTCAGCCCGCTGCAGTTTATCTATTGGTACGATAAGGCGCCTCAGGCTCCGGTAAAGAGTGACGGGTTGTGGGGCGACACCAGCACCATAGGCGAAGAGCCGGAACTGGAGTTTTTCAATAAGGTACCTACGGTATGGAATGAGACCCGGGTTTTGCATGCCGATATCGGTAAATGTGGTGTAATTGCCCGCAGAAATGGCCACAACTGGTTTATTGGGGCAATCAATAATGAACAGCCCCGGGCACTCAAGATAGCCTTCGATTTTCTGGAACCGGGAAAATCGTACAAGGCAAAGTTCTACTCCGACGACCCTGCGGTTGAGACCCGCACCCACGTGAGAATCGACGAGAAGACCATAGACAGTACCTTTGTATATGATCTTTCGCTGGGTTCGAACAAGGGAGCAACTGTTATGATTGAAAAAATCTAAAACCTCTTTTATGAAAAGAATGCTCGTTTGGCGATTTGTGATTATAGGTTTCCTTGTGTTACCCTTTATCTCTGTATTGTCGGCCAACCAAGAGGCCGCGTTGGTGCATCCAGGTATTTTGCACAATGCCGAGGCGTTGCAACGGATCAAAACCCGGGTGGCTGAGGGCAGGGAGCCTTGGAAATCGGCCTATACGCTTTTTGCCCGCGACCCCCGAGCCTCTATGCAATATAGGGTCAGAGGGCCTTTCGAATATGTTTCGCGTACGGGAGCTCGTCCGGGCGAACCCAATCTTCACAAAAAGGATTTCGAAGACGACTGTCTGGCCGCCTACTACAATGCCATGCAATGGATCATCACCGGCGATAAGGGCTATGCGGCCAAGGCGATGGAGATTCTGAACGGTTATGGCTCTACCTTAAAGGGAATCATCAATGTCGACAAGGAGTTGATGAGCCCGCTCTGCGGTTTTCTCATAGTGAACGCCGCCGAATTGATCCGCTATTCCGATGCCGGATGGGAGCCGGCCGCGATTACCCGTTTCGAAAGGGTGGTTCGCGAGGTGTTCTATCCTGTGATTGAGAATTTTGCCACATTTGCCAATGGCAACTGGGATGCCGCTTGTATCAAGGGAATGATGGCTTTTGGGGTCTTTCTGAACGATACAGCCATGGTCAACAGGGCGGTAAACTATTTCAATCGGGGCGAAGGAAACGGTCGACTTACCTACTACATCATCAATCAGGCGGGGCAGTGTCAGGAGAGCGGACGCGATCAGGCGCACACCCAGTTTGGGCTGGGATGCCTGGCCGAAGCATGCGAAGTGGGCTATAATCAGGGGTTAGACATGTACGGGGCGGCAGAGAATCGGCTACTTGCCGGGTATGAGTACAGTGCAAAATACAATCTCGGATTCGATGTCCCCTTTCAAGAGTGGTTAGATCGGACGGGAAAATATCACCATTTTTCGATAGCCTCACACGATCGGGGCAAATTCCGGGGCGTCTTCGAGATAGTTCTGAACCACTATCAGAACCGGAAAAAGCTCAACCCCTTCTACACCCGCATGGCTGCCGAAAAGGTTCGCCCCGAAGGCGCGCCGTGGACGGCCGATCATCCGGGTTATGGAACGCTGTTTTTTTTAGAGCTCTAGAGCTCTGGTGCATCGAAGCGCGTGCGCGCTTCAAGTGCTCTAGTGATTGGGTGACGCAGGGGTTAGCCGTTTGGATGAACTGCCTCAGCGACATTGGAGAAGTTGGGCGGGGCCCC